>NZ_JBITIB010000002.1:0-500273 GCF_044458565.1 Streptomyces sp. NPDC050433
CCCGGGGCTCGGGGTGGGCGGCTTGGGCCACCTGTGGCGGGGGGGGGCCGGGGGGGTGCCGGCGGGGGGCGGCGGGCCCGGGCCCCCCCCCCCCGGGGGGGGGGGCCCCCCCCCCGCCCCCCCCCCCCGCAGCCTTTCCATGTGCCGCCCCACGCCAGGGACTTTGGTCCGTCCTCTTGCCAACCGCACTTGCGCGCCCTTAGCGTCACCCGCATCTCCACCGAATATCCAATAGGATCTCTGATGTCACAGGGATGGTGACTCGGAGCATCCACCCCCGGACGCAAGAAGGCTGACGATTAAGTCACCCCTGCGCATGACGCTGGCCGTCACGAGCGCCCTCACGCTGGTCACGGGGTGCTCGTTGCTCAACGCGAGCCCCCCGGTGCCCGACGACTGGACCCCGCGCGGCTCCGTCTCGGCCCTGGTCGCTTTCGCCCCCGGAGGCGGCAGCGACCGCTCCGCACGGGTCGTCGCCCAGGGCCTGAACGAACTCGAAGCGGGCTTCGACGTGAACGTCGAGAACAAGGAAGGCGGTTCCGGCGCGGTCGGCTGGGCCACCTTCCTCGCGGAGAAGGGCAACGGAAACGCCCTTCTGGTGGCCGAGACCGCGCTCAACACCCTGCCCATCGTCTACGACGTCCCCTTCACCTACCGCGACTTCACCCCCCTGGTGATGTTCGCCGAGGACTCCCGCATCGTCGTCGCGGGCAAGGACTCCCCGTACCGGACCTGCGCGGACCTCGTCGAGGCCGGCGGCAAGAAGGCCGTCAAGACCGGGTCCAGCGGCAAGACCGGCGCGGACTCCCTGGTCGTCGCGGAGTTCGAGAAGAACGGCGGCACGTTCGCGGTGGTGCCGTACGGCTCCACCGGCGAGGTCCTGACGGGACTGCTCGGCGGCCAGATAGAGGTGGCCCCCGCGAGCGCCGCCTCCGCCAGACCGTATCTGGAGAGCGGCGACTTCAAGGCCCTGTGCACGCTCACCGACGAGCGTTACGACGATGCCGTACTCGGCGACGTACCCACCGCCAAGGAGCAGGGCGTCGACGCGGAAGTCACCATCTGGCGCGGTGTGCTGGCCCCCGGCGACATCGCCCCCGTACAGCGTGAGTACTGGACCAAGGCGATCCGCGAGTCCATGCGGAGCGGCACCTACCGGGACTACATCAAGACGGACCTGCTGATCCCGGCCGACGTCAGCGGCGCGGACTTCGACCGGTATCTCGACACCTACGACCGGCAGATGCAGGAGGTGTTCAAGTGACCGCCACCGACACCGAGCCGCCGGCGGGCGCCGCGCCCACACCGGGGGCCGCCCGCCGCCCGGTGCTCGCCGCGTACGCGGTGCTCACCACCATCGGCGCGCTCTTCTTCCTCGGCTCGTTCGCGTACCCCTGGACCAACCCCGAGGACGGCACGGTCGGCGCCGCCGCCCTGCCGCGCGTCGCCGGACTGCTGCTCCTGCTGGTCGGACTCGGCCTGATCCGCCAGGAGTTCCGCACCGGGTCGATCCTCGAAGGCGACGGACATGTCACCGAGGAGGCCGAGCACACGCCCGAGGAGACCCGCGCGATCCGGCGCACACTCGTCCTCGTCATCGCGGTGATGGTGCTGACCGCGTTGCTCATCCCGATCCTCGGCATGCTGCCCGCCCTCGCCCTGATGACGCTGTACGTCACCGCCTTCGTGGAGAAGCTGCGGTGGCCGGTGGCGCTCGCCACCTCGGCCGGTGTGCTCGTCGTCTCGTATCTCCTGTTCACCGTCGTCCTGCGCGTGCCGCTCCCTCTCGGGCTGTTCGACCCCGCCGTCTGGAGCACCCTGTGATCGACCACATCACGACCGGCTTCGGCGCCGCCCTGAGCGCCGAGAACCTGCTCTGGTGCTTCGTCGGCGTCCTGCTGGGCACGGTCATCGGCATTCTGCCGGGCCTCGGCTCGGCCACCGGCGTGGCCATCCTCATCCCGGTCACCCTCACCTTCGACCCGCTCACCGCGCTGATCATGCTCGCCGGGATCTACCACGGCGCCCAGTTCGGGGCCACCATCACCGCCATCCTCATCGCCACACCGGGCGAGGCGTCCTCCGTCGTCTCCACCCTCGACGGCTACCGGATGGCACGGCAGGGCAGAGCGGGCCCGGCCCTGGCCATCTCCGCGCTCGGCGCGTTCGTCTCCGCGATGGTCTCGCTGTTCGCACTCGCCGCCGTCGCTCCCTACTTCGCCCGTCTCGCGCTGGACTTCGGCCCGCCCGAAATGCTCGCCGTGATGATCCTCGGCCTGTGCACCATCGTGGTGTTCTCCGGCCGGAACCTGCTGCTCGGCATGGGGCTCGGCCTCGTCGGCATCCTCATCGCCTGTGTCGGCGTCGATGTCGGCTCGGGCACCCCCCGCTACACCTTCGGACAGATCGACCTCTTCGGCGGCGTCCCGTACGTCGAGGTCATGATCGGCCTCTTCGCCATCGGTGAACTGCTCAATCAGCTGCACACCGGCATGGCCGCGCCGATCAAGGCGCGCTTCCGGGATCTGCTGCTCACCAAGGAGGACATGAAGCGGGCCTGGCCGGCCACCGCGCGTGGCACCGTCGTCGGATTCCTGCTCGGCTGTCTGCCGGGCGCCGGGACCACGCTCGCCTCCTTCATGGCGTACGGCGCGGAGAAGCGCTTCTCCAAGCACCGCAAGAAGCTCGGCACCGGCGCGATCGAGGGAGTCGTCGCCCCCGACGCCGCGACCAACGCCGCCTCGAACGCCAACTTCGTCCCCACGCTGGTCCTCGGCGTACCGGGCGGCGCCACCACCGCCGTACTGCTCGGCGCGTTCCTGATCTACGGAATCCAGCCGGGACCGCTGCTCTTCGAGAATCAACCCACCCTGGTGTGGGGCCTGTTGGCGTCGTTCTTCATCGGCAACGTGATCCTGCTGATGCTGAATCTGCCGCTCGCCCCGGTCTTCGCCCAACTGCTGCGCGTCCGTTACGCGATCATGTATCCGCTGATCATCGTCACCAGCCTGATCGGCGCGTACTCGGTGAAGAACAGCATGCTCAGCGTCTGGATCGTCATCGTCTTCGGCCTGGTCGGCTACGCGATGAAGCGGCTCAATCTGCCCGTCGCCCCGCTGGTGCTCGGTCTGGTGATAGGCCCGCTGTTCGAGAAGGCGCTGGTGCAGACGTCGGCGCTCGGCGAGGGCTCCGTCCTTCCGCAGATCACCGGCAGCGGTACGGCGATGGGAATCCTGCTGCTGGTCCTCGCCCTGGTCGCGGGCCCGGCGGCCGTCAAGGCGCTGCGCGGGTCGCGGCGTACGGACGACGACGCCGCTGAACCCGCCACTTCCGCCACTTCCGGCACCTCCAAGGAAAGGTAGTCATGCGTACCACCACCACGCCCCGCCCCCGGATCGCGGTCACCCTGGGCGACCCCGCCGGTATCGGCCCGGAGTTGATCGCGGCGCTCCTCTCCCGGCCCGCGACCGTCCAGTCCGCCGACATCGTGCTCATCTCCGACGAGGCAGAACTGAGAATGGCGGGCGAGGACGCCGGGACGCCGGTCACCTACCGTACGGAACCGGCCGACGGCTTCCCGCTCCTGCACGACCGAAGCGCCCACCGTCCCGCCGGACCTTTCGAGCGCCGCAAAGCCACGGCGGCGGGCGGCCGTTGGGCGCTCGGCAATCTGCGGACCGCGCTCGACATGGCCGGGCGCGGCGAGGTGGACGCCATCGTGTTCGCACCGCTCAACAAGACCTCGCTGCACCTGGCCGGGATGGCCGAGAGCGACGAACTGCGCTGGTTCGAGGAGGTGTTGGGGGTCACCGGCTTCACCTCGGAGCTGAATGTCCTGCCCGGACTCTGGACGGCGCGTGTCACCTCGCACGTCTCGATCGCCGAGGTCGACGCGGGCATCACGCACGAGAACGTCAAGAAGCCCGGCCGGCTTCTCGACCGGGTGCTGCGCGACTCCGGCCTGGACGCGCCCCGTATCGCGGTCTGCGCGCTGAACCCGCACGCCGGTGAGAACGGGGCGTTCGGCCGCCACGAGCTGGACATCATCGGCCCGGCGACCGCCGAACTGGCGGCCGAAGGCATCGCCGTCCAGGGACCTTTCCCCTCGGACACCATCTTCCTCCGGGCGAAGGCCGGTGAGTTCGACGGCGTGCTGACGATGTATCACGACCAGGGCCAGATCGCGATGAAGCTGATGGGCTTCGACGGCGGCGTCACGATCGCCGGCGGCCTGCCCCTGCCCATCTGCACCCCGGCCCATGGCACGGCCTTCGAGGTCACCGGCAAGGGCATCGCCAACACCGGATCCATCCAGAACGCCTTCGACCTCGCGGTCCGCATTGCCGGCCGTCAAGCCGGCCGTGTGGAAGGTTCGTTGGAGAGCCGGACGGGGCCGGCCGCCTGAAAACCTTCCCCTCACACTCTTGACCCTCTCGCGCATCGTCCGTACGTTCCGTGGTCATACGTAGGAGCAGAGGCCCAGCGGTCCTCGCGGCTGATGCTCATACGACTTCCCAGGCCGACCTAGTCGCGGCGGCGGGCCAGGAGCGCCACCGGGCTCGCCGACAGGAGTTCCGTCAGGGAGATCGGGCCGCCGGGGAACTCGCGGTCCGGGGACAGCGCGTCCGTCCATCGGCCGGCCGGGAGTTCGAGCACCGTGCCCGACCAGCCGCCGGACGCCGCCAGGCGCAGCGACAGCCGCGTGACCGCCGAGATGACCTCGCCCGAGCGGGAGAAGGCGGTGCAGTGGTCCGCCGCCGGGCCCGTCGCCATCAGCGGCGTGTACGTGGCCGACTCCGCGAACGCGTGCGGGCGTTCGGCGCGCAGCCGCAGCGCCGCCACCGTCAGTACCGTCTTCTCGTCGGGCGGGCCCGTACGGAAGCGTTCGCGGTTGTCCGGGTCGACCAGGGCCAGATACTCCCGCTCCGTCCGCTGGTAGATGTCCGGCACACCCGGCATCGTGAGATGGACCAGCGCCGCGCCGAGCGTGTTCGCCCTTATGTGCGGGGCGAGTTCGCGGCCGAGGCGGGCCACCGCCTCGCGCGGCCGGCCCGCCGGACCCGCCGCAACGAAGTCCCGTACCGCCTGTTCGTACACCGGATCGGGCTCCGTCCAGCTGGTGTGCAGGCCCGCCTCCCGTACGGACTTCAGCAGCGCCGGCTCCATCCGGGCCCCGTCCGGCGGCGCCTCCGACGGGGTGAAACCGAAGACCGTCTGCCAGGTCTGCCAGGCCAGTTGGGCATCGGGTGCGGCGACCCCCGCCAACTGGCGCAGCAGCGCGTCCCACCGGTCGGGGCACTCCGACAGGACGCTGATCCTGGCCCGTACGTCCGCGCTGCGCTTGGTGTCGTGCGTGGTCAGTACGGTGCCGGTGGCCGGCCAGTCGCGGGCCAGGCGCGCGCAGTAGTCGTGGAAGCGCTCCGGGCTCACCGCAGGCCGCCCCGGATCACCGCCGACCTCGTTCGCGGACAGCAGCGGCACATGGCGGTAGAAGGCCGTGTCCTCCACGGCCTTGGCGCGCAGCGCGGACGACGTCTGGGCGAAACGGGCGCAGAACGCCGTCCGGTCCCGGCCGCCGCCGAGCCTGCCGAGTGCCAACTCCCTTACGACGTCGACCGCCGCGGCCTCCTCCGGCACCGCGAACGCCGCCTTGGCCTGCCGCGCCGCCTCCTCCGACACCGCCGCCTCGTCGGACTCCCGGCACGGCCCGCCCGCGACCGCGTAGGGCCGGTACACGGGCACCCGTACCAGCAACTCCCTGATCGCGGTCCGCAGCGCCCACGGCGCGTGGTCGCGCAGCGCGACGTCCGCCGCGCAGATCCGCTCCGCGATCCGGGCCAGCGCGGCGGTCTCGGCGCCCAGTTCATCGATGACGACCTTGTACATCGCGCGCCGAACGGTCGCTTCCCAGTAGCCGCCCCGGTCGCCCGCCGGGCCGGTGAAGTCCCGGAAGCGGTGCGCCAGTTCGTCGGCGCCGACCGGATCGGTGAACAGCCCGTCGATGCGGTGCAGCGCGTCGTACCCCGTCGTGCCCGCCACCGGCCAGCTCGCCGGCAGCGGCTCGTCACCGGTGAGGATCTTCTCCACGACCGTCCAACAGGCGCCGCCCGTCGCCTCGTTGAGGCGGCGCAGATACCCCTCCGGGTCGGCCAGGCCGTCCGGGTGGTCGATCCGCAGACCGTCGACGACCCCGTCCCGGACGAGTTCGAGGATCTTGGCATGGGTCGCGGTGAAGACCTCCGGGTCCTCCACTCGCAGCCCGATCAGCTCGGAAATGGTGAAGAAACGCCGGTAGTTGAGTTCGGTTCGGCCCAGCCGCCACCACGCCGGCCGGTAGTGCTGGGCGTCCAGGAGCGCCGGCAGCGGCAGCTCCTGCGTACCGGCGGCGAGCGGGAAACGCTGCTCGCCGTGGTGCAGCATGCCGTCCGCGACCCGCAGTTCGGCGAGTTCACCGCCGACCGGCCCCGGCAGCACGGGCAGCAGCAGCTTCCCGTCGCCCGCCTCCCAGTCGATGTCGAACCACCGCGCGTACGGGGACGCCGGACCCTCCCGCAGCACCTCCCACAGCGCCCGGTTGTACCCGGGCGCGGTCGCCATGTGGTTGGGCACGATGTCGAGAACGATCCCGAGCCCGTACTCACGGGCCCGGTCGGCCAGCCGCCGCAGCCCCTCCTCGCCGCCCAGCTCGGCGCGCACGCGCGAGTGGTCGACGACGTCGTATCCGTGGGTCGAACCGGGTACGGCCTCCAGCACCGGTGACAGATGCAGATGCGAGACCCCGAGCGCGGCGACGTACGGCACGGCCTTGGCCGCGGTGGCGAAGGGGAAGTCCGGCTGGAGCTGGAGTCGGTAGGTGGAAGTGGGCGTCATGCGAACGTACGTACCCCGCTCAGCGGTATCTGTGTCATCTGCTCACGCATTCGGCAGCCCGGCGTGCCCGAGCCCGCGTAACCCCGAGCGCGCCAACGCCCCGAGCACGCGTACGCCCCGAGGAACCGGCTCGACCGGGCGGAGGTACGGACACGCACCCCCGCCCCATCCTGCCTGATCGCGCCTACACCTGCCGCATCAGCACCGTCATGCTGCGGCCGACCATCATGATCCGCTCGCCCGCGTCCACTTTCGGGCCGTCCCCCGGCGGCACGCCCTCCGGACGAGCCGTGTCCACGACGATCCGCCACTGGCTGCCGAGGTTCTCGGGCACGGTGAATTCCAGCTTCTCCCCGCTCGCGTTGAACATCAGCAGGAACGAGTCGTCCGTGATCCGCTCGCCACGCGGCCCCGGCTCCGAGATGGCCTGCCCATTCAGAAAGACCGTCATGGCTCTCGCGTCGGTCGCGTCCCAGTCGCCCTGGATCATCTCTTCACCCTCAGGGGTGAACCAGGCGATGTCCGACAGCTCGTCGTGCGTGCCCTCCACCGGCCGGCCGTGGAAGAACCGCCGCCGCCGGAACACCGGATGGTCGCGCCGCAGCCAGACCATGGTCTGGGTGAAGGCGAGCAGTCCCTTGTCCTTCTCGTCGCCCTTCTCGGGCCAGTGCACCCAGGCGACCTCGTTGTCCTGGCAGTACGCGTTGTTGTTGCCGCCCTGCGTACGGCCGAACTCGTCGCCGTGACTGAGCATCGGCACGCCCTGGGAGAGCATCAGCGTCGCGATGAAGTTGCGCACCTGACGGTCGCGCAGCTCCAGCACCTGCGGGTCGTCGGTCGCACCCTCCGCCCCGCAGTTCCACGAGCGGTTGTGGCTCTCGCCGTCCCTGTTGCCCTCGCCGTTCGCCTCGTTGTGCTTCTCGTTGTAGGCGACCAGGTCGTGCAAGGTGAAACCGTCGTGGCAGGTGGTGAAGTTGATGGACGCCAGGGGACGCCGCCCGTCGTCCTGGTACAGATCGGACGAGCCGGTGAGCCGGGACGCGAACTCCGCCAGGGTGCGCGGCTCGCCCCGCCACAGATCGCGGACCGTGTCGCGGTACTTGCCGTTCCACTCGGTCCACAGCGGCGGGAAGTTGCCCACCTGGTAGCCGCCCTCGCCCACGTCCCATGGCTCGGCGATCAGCTTCACCTGGCTGACCACCGGGTCCTGCTGGACCAGGTCGAAGAACGACGACAGCCGGTCCACCTCGTGGAACTGCCGGGCCAGCGTGGCCGCCAGGTCGAAGCGGAAGCCGTCGACATGCATCTCCTCCACCCAGTACCGCAGCGAGTCCATGATCAGCTGGAGCACGTGCGGACTGCGCATCAGGAGCGAGTTCCCCGTGCCGGTGGTGTCCGTGTAGTAGCGCGGGTTGTCGGCGCCGAGACGGTAGTAGGACGCGTTGTCGAGGCCCCTGAAGGAGAGCGTCGGGCCCAGATGATTGCCCTCGGCCGTGTGGTTGTACACCACGTCGAGGATCACCTCGATGCCCGCCTCGTGCAGCGCCTTCACCGCCTGCTTGAACTCCAGCACCTGCTCGCCGCGGTCTCCCCAGGAGGCGTAGGAGTTGTGCGGGGCGAAGAAGCCGATGGTGTTGTAGCCCCAGTAGTTGTTCAGCCCGGCGTCCACCAGCCGGTGGTCGTTGACGAACTGATGCACCGGCATTATTTCCAGCGCGGTGACGCCCAGCTCGGTCAGATGCTCGATCACCGCCGGATGGGCGAGCCCCGCGTACGTACCGCGCAACTCCTCCGGCAGCTCCGGGTGCAGCATCGTCAGGCCCTTCACATGGGCCTCGTAGATGACGGTGCGGTGGTAGTCGGTCCGCGGCCGGCGGTCGTCGCCCCAGTCGAAGTACGGGTTGATCACGACGGCCGTCATCGTGTGCGGGGCCGAGTCCATGTCGTTGCGCGAGTCGGGCTTGCCGAAGTGGTAGCCGTACACCGACTCGTTCCAGTCGATGCTCCCGCTGATCGCGCGGGCGTACGGGTCCAGGAGCAGCTTCGCCGAGTTGCAGCGCTGCCCCCTCTCGGGCGCGTACGGCCCGTGGACCCGGAAGCCGTACCGCTGACCGGGCATGATGCCCGGCAGGTAGGCATGCCGGACGAAGGCGTCCGCCTCGCGCAGCTCCACCGCCGTTTCTGAACCGTCGTCGTGCAGGAGGCACAACTCGATCCGGTGCGCGGCCTCTGAGTAGACCGCGAAGTTGGTTCCGGCGCCGTCGTAGGTGGCGCCGAGGGGATACGTCTGTCCCGGCCAGACCTGCATAGATATGACTCTTCCACTTCTGATCCGGGTGCTGGGGCTTCCTCGGTCAGATACTCCCCGAAAGAAGCGCAACCTCCTAGGAGGCCGGTGCGGAAGCCGGGCCGGAAGCAGCCCGCGACCTGTCGGGCCGGCCCGGCCGCCGACCTGGCGGGTCAACTTCGCGTTCCCGGAGCCCCACCCCGTTGCCGGACCGTGTCCTGGAGTCGTATATGGCCGGATTCAAACCATAAGCGGCGCCTGAGCCGACCATCCGTCACCAGGCGCAACCACTATGAATCATCTCACTCCGGCCGAGATCGGCACACAGAACGCCGTGCCGAACCAGGGGAGTTGAGAAACGAGCCTGTGCATCCGGCTGCACCTCCTCCCCTTCGCGCAGTACCCTTCCTTGATCGTTGAAAGGGGAGGGAAGGCGGTGCGCGGGTGAGCTCGGGAGGGCTGGAGCTACCCCCAGGTGACCCAGGTCACGAGGGGGTTTCCGGCGACATCCCGCCCGGAGCGGTCTCCCTCGCACGGCCGATGGAGATCGGGGCGGAACTGGACTGGGGGCCGGAGGCCTGGAGCGAGGTGCGTACGCGCGCCCAGCGGGCCGGCCGGGCCTATATCTGGCTGAATTTGGTCGAACAGCGGCTCCGTGCCGTCGTCTCGGCGATCCTCAAGCCCATCTACGAGCCGGTGCACGGCGACGACTGGGTGGTGGCCGCCGCCGGACCGGCGGGCCAGGAGTGGGTCCAGCGCGCCGTCGCCGTCCGCGAGGTCTCCCGCCGCAAGGGCTATCTGCTCGACCCGGCCGACGACAACGTCCTGAGCTTCCTGACGCTCCCGCAGCTGCGGGAGCTGATGGTCCAGCACTGGCCGGGCTTCCAGCCGTACTTCGACGACCGCAGGGACGTCGAGCTGGCCCTGGACGAGCTGGAGGTCGCCCGTAACGTCGTCTCCCGCAACCGGGCGCTGTCCGAGGCCGTGCTCGCGCAGGCCGAGCGGGCGTCGGCACGGCTGCTGGAGATCCTGGGCAGCGGAGCGGCCGTGCCGTCCGCCGAACGGCTCAGGGTGGACGCCGTGGAGGACCTGGTCGGCGACCGGTACGCGGACGTGGTCTCCGTCCACCCGGACCGGGTCAGGCTCCAGCGGCAGATCCCGGCCGAAGACCTCTTCGGCGGCGCCAGGCGCCTCGACGCGGTCGGGATAGGCCTGAACCTCCTCGTGCAGAACTTCTCCGGCAGGCGCCTCGTACGCCTCGCCGAGTCCGGCTGCCGGATACGGCTGCTCTTCCTGAACCCGGCCAGCAGCTCGGTCAAGCGCCGCGAACGCGAACTGGGTCTCAAGAAGGGCGAGCTGAGCCGTTCCGTGGAGATGAACATCCTTCATATGCGCCGCGTCCGCTCCCGGCTCCGCGATCCGGGCGCCTTCGAGATCCATGTCTTCGACGAGACACCGCGCTTCACCGCGTATCTGGTCGACGGGGACGGCGCGGACGGGCTCGCGGTCGTGCAGTCGTACCTGAGACGGGCGCGCGGCATGGAGGCGCCGGTGCTGGTGCTGCGGGGCGCGGGCCGCGACGTGGTGCGCGTCGGCCGGGAGACGGAGCACGGCCTCTTCCAGACCTACCGCGAGGAGTTCGAGTCGGTGTGGGCCGACTCGCGCCCCGTCTCCTGAAGCCGCGTCAAGGCTTCGACCGGCGTTGTCAGTGCCGCGTGCGAGGGTGATTGTCGAACGGGGAGAAGCGTGAGGGAGGACCGGGATGGGCTGGCACGGGGAGCGGTTGGTCGGATTCGATCTGGAGACGACGGGCACGGAGCCGCTGGAGGCGCGCATCGTGACCGCCGCGGTGATCGCGGTGCGGGACGGCGCGGTGGAGGAGCGGCGGGACTGGCTGGCGGACCCGGGCATCCGGATCCCGGAGCAGGCGTCGGCGATCCACGGGGTCACCAGCGAGCGCGCGTCGGCGGAGGGCCGGCCGGCCGCTGAGGTGACGGACGAGATCGCCGCGACGCTGGCGGGTTACTGGACGCGGGGCGTGCCGGTCGTGGCGTACAACGCGTCGTTCGATCTGACGCTGCTCACGGCGGAGTTGGCGCGGTACGGACTGCCGTCGCTGAACGACCGGGTGGGCGGCGGACCGATCGGCCCGGTGATCGATCCGTACACGATCGACCGCGCTGTCGACAAGTACCGCCGGGGCAAGCGGAATCTGGAGGCGGTCTGCACGGAGTACGGAGTGGTGCTGGCCACCGCGCACGACGCGGGCGCGGACGCGCTGGCGGCCGTGCGGGTGGCGACGGCGATAGCGGCCCGCCACCGCGAGGTCGCGACCTTGACGGCGCAGGCGCTGCACGAGCGGCAGATAACCTGGTACGCGGAGTGGGCGGCCGACTTCCAGAGCTTCCTGCGCCGCAAGGGGAACACGGACACGGTGGTTGACGCGGCGTGGCCGCTACGCGAGTTGATCCCGGCGGACCGTCGCAGCCCCTCCGGCGTCTGAGGCTCACGACCGGGCACTTCCAGCCCGACGTTTGAGGCGCCGGGTCCGGGGCGGAGCCCCGAAACCCAGCCCGCCCGGCGTTTGAGGGCACGGCCGAAGGCCGTACGGGGTCCGGGGCGGAGCCCCGGTTGAGGGAAGGGGCGGGTAGGGGAAAAGACCCTGCCCACCCGTCAGAAGGGGTACCAGCGCACCTCGGGGTCACCGTCACGCAGAGAGTTGACGCGGCGGCGAAACTCGCTGAGCGCCCGCCGGTTCGTCGGAGCGTGCTGCGCCACCCACGCGCAACTCGCCGTCTCACGGGCCCCACGCAGCACGTCGCAGCCCGACCAGTCCCGCACGTCCCACCCGTACCCGGCCGCGAACGTGTCGTACGCCTCCGAAGCCATGCCGTAGCGGTCACGCGACAGCGCCATCACCACCAGGTCGTGCTCGCGCAGATCGGCCGAGAAGGTCTCCAGGTCGACCAGGACCGGTCCGTCCGGGCCTACATGGACATTGCGGGGGAGCGCGTCGCCATGGATCGGGCCGGGGGTCAAGTGCGGGGTGAGCGCCGCCGCGGCGGCGGCGAAGCCGTCCCTGCGCTCGCGCAGGTAGTCGGCGTCGGCCGGGTCGATCGCGTCGCCGGCGATCCGCAGCCACCGCTCCACACCGCCGAGCAGTTCCCGGCGCGGCAGCTCGAAGGGCGGGGCGGGCAGCGCGTGGACGAGCCGGAGCAGCGCCGCGAGGTCGGCCGGTTCCGGGGGCCGTACGGCGTCGGGCAGCCGCCGCCAGAGCGTCACCGGGTGGCCGTCCGCCGTACGGGCCTTGGGCTCCGCCGCCCGTACGGCGGGCACGCCGCTCCGCGCCAGCCAGTCGGCGACGGCCAGTTCACGCTCGGCGCGCTCCAGCAGCTCCGGTGCCCCGGCGAGACCCCGGCCGACTTTGACGACGAGGTCGCCGACGCCGAACACCGCGTTCTCGCCCAGCGCCAGCAGGTCCGCGTCGCCCGACAGCCCTGCGGCGCCAAGTACGGCGCGCGCCCGTGCCTCGTCCATCGAACTCTCCCTCAATCTCCCGCCACCGGCCGGCGCGCCCGCCGTCCGTCGTGCGAACCGGGGTAAGTCTCGCATCCACGCAGGTTGGCTTGACGAACCCACCGCTCGTCAGCACGATGACGGGGCCGCCAGGGCGGCCACGCCCTCACAGAGCCGCCCGAAGGAGCCGAATCCGTGACACTGGCGACCGCGAAGACGCGGTCCGGCAAGAGCAAGAGAGCCAGGCGAACACCGGAAGGCGCACCGCCACGGAAGAAGGTGCTCGACCGCGGCGCCTGGTTCCTGGTGCTGCCCGCCCTGATACCGATCCTCGTCCTCAGCGTCGGCCCCCTGCTCTACGGCATCGCCCTCGCCTTCACTGACGCGCAGTCCGGCCGCACCGAGCCCACCGAGTGGATCGGCACGCTCAACTTCCAGGACCTGTACCACGACACGCTGTTCTGGGAGTCCTTCCGCATCGGCCTGCTGTGGGCGGTCGGCGTCACCGTCCCGCAGTTCCTGCTCGCGCTCGGTCTCGCCCTGCTGCTCAACCAGCGGCTTCGCCTCCGCTGGCTCGCGCGGGCCCTCGCGATCATCCCGTGGGCCATGCCCGAGGTGGTCGTCGGCATCATGTGGCGCCTCGTCTACAACGCCGACGCCGGAATCCTCAACGAGACGATCCGCGACTTCGGCCTCGGTGACGGCCGCGACTGGCTCACCGGTCTCGCCACCGCACTGCCCGCCGTGATCGTCGTCGGCATCTGGGCGGGCATGCCGCAGACCACCGTCGCGCTGCTCGCCGGACTCCAGAACACCCCCGGCGAACTGCACGAGGCGGCAGCGCTGGACGGCGCGGGCGCCTGGCGCCGGTTCCGTACCGTCACCTGGCCCGCCCTCAAGCCGGTCGCCCTCGCCATCACGGCGCTCAATTTCATCTGGAACTTCAACTCCTTCGCCCTGGTCTACGTGCTGACCAACGGCGGCCCCGGCGGCCGTACCCGGCTGCCCATGCTCTTCGCCTACGAAGAGGCCTTCCGCTACGGCCAGTTCGGCTACGCCGCCGCCATGGGCTGCGTCATGGTCGCCGTGATCTCCGTCCTCCTCGCCTGCTATCTGGTGGGACGTCTCAAGGCAGGGGAGGAGAAATGAGTCTCCGCACCAGCAGACCCGCACGCGCCGGGCAGTACCTCGCGCTCCTCTGCTACCTCGTCTTCCTCGCGTTCCCCTTCCTGTGGCTGATCTCCACCGCCTTCAAACCGGCGCGTGAGCTGGGCAGTCTGCACCCCACCTGGATCCCCGACAGCCCGACCCTGGAGAACTTCCGGCAGGCGTTCGACGAGCAGCCGCTGCTCAGGGCGGCCGGCAACAGCCTCACCGTCGCGCTCGGCGCCGCGCTGATCTCCGTGGTCATCGCGACCCCGATGGCGTATGTGATGGCCCGTCGGCGCAGCAGGCTCGCGACGGCGGCCACCGGGTGGGTCGTGGTCAGCCAGGCGTTCCCGTTCGTCCTGGTGATCATCCCGCTCTTCCTGGTGCTGAAGAACCTCCACCTGATCAACTCCCTCTTCGGGCTGATCATGGTGTACGTGGTGTGGTCGCTGCCGTTCGCGCTCTGGATGCTGGTCGGCTATGTACGGGCCGTACCGGCCGAGTTGGAGGAGGCGGCGGCCGTCGACGGCGCGGGCCGGCTCCGTACGCTCGTCTCGGTCACGGTTCCGCTGCTGGCGCCGGGCATCGTCGCCACCACGATGTTCGCCTTCATCACCGCGTGGAACGAGTTCTTCTTCGCGCTCGTCCTGCTCAAGAGCCCGGAGAAGCAGACGCTGCCGGTGATCCTCACCCACTTCCTCGGCGCCGAGGGCGTCGCCGACCTGGGACCGCTCGCGGCGGCGGCGTTCCTCGCGACGATCCCCTCGCTCGTCATCTTCGCGATCATCCAACGACGGATCACGGGCGGCATGCTCGCCGGGGCGGTGAAGACCTGATGCGTACGAGAACACGCCTGGTGGCCGCTGTCGCCACGGTCGCGCTGCTGCTCACCGGCTGCTCCGGTTCCGGCGGCGACGGCGACTCGGCGGACGGCCGGATCACCCTGCGCTTCCAGTCCCTCGCCTGGCAGGACGAGTCCGTCGCCGTCAACAAAGAACTGGTGAAGGAGTGGAACGCCGCCCACCCAGACGTGCGCGTCGAGTACGTACAGGGCAGTTGGGACAGCGTCCACGACCAACTGCTCACCTCCTTCGAGGGCGGTGAGGCACCCGACATCATCCACGACGCCTCCGACGACCTCGCCGACTTCGCGTACGGCGGCTACCTCGCCGATCTCGGCGAACTGCTGCCCGACCGTCTGAAGCGTGACATCCCCGAACAGAGCTGGCAGACCACGGAGTTCGGTGACGGGGTGTACGGCGTGCCGTTCCTCCAGGAGCCGCGCGTGCTGATCGCCAACAAGAAGATCCTGGAGGCCTCCGACGTCCGGATCCCGACCGTCGGCAACCCGTGGACCTGGGCGGAGTTCAGGGCGGCGACCAAGGAACTGAGCGCGGGAGAAGGACGGAAGCCAGCGGCGGGACAGGCGGAGTACGGCGTGGCCTGGCCGCTCAAGGACCCGGTCTCCGCGACGCTCAACCTCAGCCGCTCCACCGGCGGGCAGCTCTTCCACCGAGGCGCGGACGACAAGGTGACGATCAAGTACACGGGGGCCGACGCCGAGGTCCCCACCCTCATCCGCGACCAGGTCAACAGCGACGGCAGCGCGTCGGGCGCCACGCTCGGCATGGGCGGTTCGGACACGCTGCCCGGCTTCTTCGGCGGGAAGTACGCGATGGTGCCGCTCGGCTTCTCGTACCGGCAGCAGATCATCCAGCAGGCGCCGAAGGGCTTCGAGTGGACGGTGCTGCCGGCGCCCGCCGGGGCCGACGGCGCGACGCAGGGCGTCAGCCCGCAGACCCTGTCGGTCTCCGAGGACACCCGGTACAAGGAAGAGGCCGTCGCCTTCATCGACTTCCTCCTCCAGCCCAAGAACATGGTCCGCCTCGCCCAGGGCGACTGGATGCTGCCCACCGGGACGGCGGCGCTCGCCGACCCGTCCCTGCACACCGCCAAGGACGGCTGGTCGACCGGTGCGGCCCTCGCCCGCGAACTGCTGCCGGCGCCCGCGCAGTCGGTGCGCGGCTATCCGGAGTGGAAGGACAAGGTCGCGACCCCGGCGCTCCAGGAGTACTACAGCGGCGCGATCGACCGCGCGGAGCTGGAGGAACGCCTGGTGAAGGACGGCAATCTGGTGCTGGCCCGCTATCAGCGCTGAGGCGGGTCGCCCCGCGCCTCGATGCGCGCCGCGCGGCCCTGGAGGTAGCGCTGCTCGGGGAGGCTGGTGGTGAGCCGCGCCGCCGTACGGTAGTCGGCGAGCGCGGCCTCCCGCTCGCCGGCCCGCTCCAGCAGATGGGCCCGGACCGCGTACTGCCGGTGATGCCCCGTCAACCGCCCCTCGGCGGCGAGCGGTTCGAGCAGGGCGAGTCCGGCGCGCGGGCCGGTTCTCTGCATGTCTGCACGTTCCGGCGGAAAAATTGAGTAGTGCGTGCCGATCCGATCCCTCTAGCCTGCGGATCATGGGTTGCAATTTTCAGGCGATCGTAAACGTCCGCTCCGTCCGGGGCTCCGTCGCCGCCTTCACCCGGCTGCGGCACACCCCGGCGCCCTGACCGGACCCGGGATCTTCGACCGCTGACCCACAGCGTCCCCCCGCGCGCACCGATCCGTGATCCGACGTCCGTGATCCGACGTCCATGATCCGTGGTCCGTGTGCCGCTTCACCCTGCTCCGGTCAGGGCCTTCGTCTGCCCACGAAGCCCTTTCAGGAGACAGGACGCAGGCCATGGCCCGCAGTCGGCAGCACCGATCCCGCACGCTCTCGCAGAACTTCCTCATCGACCGCGCCACCGCGGCCCGCCTCGTACGCGCCACCCGGCCCGACCCGGCCGGGCTGCTGCTCGAAGTCGGCCCCGGCAAAGGCGCGTTGACCTCGGCGCTCGCACCGCACTGCGGCGAGCTGCGCGCGTACGAGATCGATTCCGGGCTCGTCCCGGAACTCCGCCGCACTTTCGCCGCCGCACCCCATGTGCGGGTGTACGAGCGGGACTTCGTCGCCGTAACCCCGCCGCGCGAGCGCTTCGCCGTCGTCGGGAACGTGCCCTTCTCGCGTACCGCCGACATCGTCGACTGGTGTCTGCGCGCGCCCGCGATGAGCGACGCCACGCTCATCACCCAGCTCGAATACGCCCGTAAGCGCACCGGTGACTTCGGGCGCTGGTCGCTTCGGACGGTGGAGACCTGGCCGCGCGTCGAGTGGCGGCTGCTCGGCACGATCGGACGGCGGGCGTTCCGCCCGGTGCCGCGCGTGGACACGGGCATCCTGCGCCTCCAGCGGCGCCCGCGCCCGCTGCTGCCCGCCGCCGAACTCGCCGACTACCGGCGGCTGGTGGAGGCGGGCTTCTCCGGGGTCGGCGGGTCGCTGTACGCCTCGCTGCGCCGGGCCGGCCACCCGCGCCGACGGCTCGACGCGGCGTTCGACGCGGCGCGTGTCGACCGGGCGGAGATCGTGGCGTTCGTGCCGCCGGGGGCGTGGCTGACGCTGCACGGCGGACTGAACTGAACGAGACGTCTCGTCTCGTTCGATGCTACGGTGTGGGTATGACCTCACGACAGCGTGCCCACATCGCCATGTTCTCCATCGCCGCCCACGGGCACGTGAACCCGAGCCTCGAAGTCATCCGGGAACTCGTCGCCCGTGGGCATCGCGTCAGCTACGCGATCCCCGCCTCCTTCGCCGAGAAGATCGCCGAGACCGGCGCGCAGCCGGTCATCTACACCTCGACCCTGCCGACGGACGACGACCCCGACGCCTGGGGCACCGAACTGGTCGACAATCTGGAGCCCTTCCTCGCCGACGGCATGCAGGCGCTGCCTCAACTGGCCGAGGCGTTCGAGGACGACCTCCCCGATCTCGTCATCAGCGACATCACCTCGTACCCCGCGCCGATCCTGGCGCACCGGTGGGGTGTCCCGTATCTCCAGCTCTCACCGAACCTGGTCGCCTGGGAGGGGTACGACGAGGAGGTCGCCGCCCCTCAGGACGCCCAGCTCGCCGAGTCCGAGCGGGGCCGGGCCTACGTCGCCCGATTCCAGGCGTGGCTGGACGAGAACGACATGAACCTTCCCCTGAGCCGGTTCGTCGTCCATCCCGATCGTGCGATCGTGCTGATCCCGAAGGCACTTCAGCTCTTCGCCGACCGGGTGGACGAGTCCGTCTACACCTTCGTCGGCGCGTGCCAGGGGGAGCGGGCCGACCAGGGGGAGTGGGAGCGGCCGGCCGGGGCGGACAAGGTGCTGCTGGTCTCCCTCGGCTCGGCGAACACCAAGCAGCCCGACTTCTACCGCGCCTGCGTCGAGGCGTTCGGGGATCTGCCCGGCTGGCATGTCGTCCTCCAGATCGGCAAGTTCGTCGACCCGTCCGAACTGGGCGAGATTCCCGGCAACATCGAGGTGCACCCCTGGGTGCCGCAACTCGCCGTCCTGAAGAAGGCCGACGCGTTCATCACCCACGCCGGCGCCGGCGGCAGCCAGGAAGGCCTCGCGACCGGTACGCCGATGGTCGCCGTACCGCTGCTCGTCGACCAGTTCGGCAACGCCGACACACTCGTCTCGCTCGGCGTCGCCCGGCGCCTCTCCATGGAGGAGGCGACGGCAGAGGTGCTGCGGGAAGCGGTCACCGGGCTCGTGGCGGACCCCGAAGTCGCGCGCAGGGGTGAGGAGATCAAGCGGAAGATGGCCAAGGAGGGCGGCACGCGCGAGGCGGCCGACATCATCGAGGCCACGCTGCCGACGCCCGACTCCTGACGCGCGGCAGGACGCGACACGCCCGGCCGGTGGAGACCGGTCGGGCGTGCGGCGTCTGGCTGTGCGATGTGCGGTTGTGCGGGGACGGGGGTGCGTCAGACCCGTACGGGATCGGGCTGTTCGCCCGCCTTCCCGTACGGGTCGACCGCCGGCTCTCCGCCGTCGGCGCCGGACTCCGCCTCCGCGACGGCCGACTCGTCGTGCGTCAGGTCGGGCAGCCACCGCAGCCAGGTGGGGAAGTACCAGTTGCTCTCGTCCAGCAGAGCCATGATCGCCGGGAGCAGTACGCCCCGGATGATCGTCGCGTCGATCAGTACCGCCGCCGCCAGGCCGACGCCCATCTGCTTCATCGACTGCATCGACAGCGTCCCGAAAATGGCGAACACGGCGACCATGATCACTGCCGCGCTCGTCACCACGCCCGCCGTGGTCACCACCCCGTGGGTGATGGCCTCACGGGTGGTGCGGCCCCGCGACCGCGCCTCGCGGATCCGGGACACCACGAAGACGTGGTAGTCCATCGACAGTCCGAAGAGGATCACCAACAGGAACAGCGGCAGCCAGGCGACGATCGCCCCGACGCCTTCGGCGCCGACCAGTGACGCGCCCCAGCCGTGCTGGAAGACCATGGTCAGGATGCCGTAGGCGGCGCCGACCGACAGCAGGTTCAGCACGATCGACGTCACCGCGATCGTCAGCGACCTGAAGCAGAGCAGCATCAGCAGGAAGGCGAAGATCACGACGAAGGCGAAGACAGGTGCCACCGCCCAGACGATCTGGTCGTTGAAGTCCTTCGACCCGGCGACCTGGCCGGAGATCGGCGCCTCGACGCCGTCGACCGTGCCGAGCGTGTCGGGCCGTACGGTGTCCCGCAGCAGCCCCAGGCTCTTCTCGGCCCGCTTCTGGTCCGAGCCGCCGACCAGGGGCACCTCGATGACCGCGACGTTCTGCTCGTCGTGCGTGACGATCTCGACGGGCCCCTCCGAGGCGCCCGAACTCACCGCCTGCGCCTGGAAGTCGGCGAGTGCCCGTTGTACGGGCGCGGCGTTGATGTCGTCCGCCCGCACCACGACCTCGGCCGGCTCCGCGCCCCCGGGAAAGGCCTCGTTGACCCGTTGGTACGTCTGGACGATGGGCACCGAGTCGCCGAACTCCTGGTCCAGCGTGAAGTTCTGCGTCTGCATGCCCACGGCCGGCAGGGCGATCGCGACGAGCGCGCCCGCCGCGACCACCAGCGCGGTCTTCGGCCGGCGCAGCACGCCGCCGAGCACGGCACGCCAGAATCGGCTCTCGCCGGTACCACTCTCACCGGCGCCCCCGTCGCCACCGGCGACCGCCCCGTCCGACGTGCGCTGCTTCTTGGACTGCTTGAGGCGGTTCAGGAAGGGCAACCGGCCCCGCTCCACGCGCTCGCCGAGCAGTGACAGCAGTGCGGGCAGCACGGTCACCGAACCGATCATGGCCACCGCGACGACCATCAGCGACGCCAGACCCATCGCCTTGAACTCGGCCACCCCGGTGAAGAGCATCCCCGCCATGGCGACACACACCGTCACACCGGAGACGACGACGGCCCTGCCGCTCGTCGCCGCCGCGATCCGCAGCGCGGTCCCGGCGTCGCGGCCGGCCTCGCGCTCCTCGCGCTCACGCCGCAGATAGAACAGGCAGTAGTCGACGCCGACCGCGAGACCCACCAGCAGCATCACCGAGTTCGCCGTGTCGCTCATCGGCATGACGTGGCTGACCAAGGCCATGAGTCCCATCGTCGCCATGATGGCGGTGAGGGCGAGCACGACCGGCAGCAGAGCGGCGACCAGCGCGCCGAAGGCGATCAGCAGAATACCCAGCGCCACGGGCACGGCGGTGAACTCCGCCTGCTTGAAGTCGTCTCCGTACGCGTCGTCGAAAGTCTTCTTCATGCTGGCGCCGCCGATCTCCGCGATCCGCAGCGTGTCCTCGTGCTCCTCCTGCACGCTCGCGACAGCCTTGAGTACCGGCTCGACCCGCTCGCTCGAAGTCTCCGGATCGCCACGCATGTTGAACTGCACCAGCGCGCTGCGGCCGTCCTTCGAGATGGTCTTCGTGTCGTACGGCGAGGTCACGTCGGTGACTTCGCCCGTCTGCTCGACGGCCGCCACGACCGCCTCGACCCCGGCGCGGAACTCCTTGTCCGTGGCGGAGGTTGACGGGGCGACACCCTGGACGATGACCGACTCGCCCACGGGCTCCGTCAGACCCGCGTCCTCGATGATCCGTGCCGCATCGCTGACCTCGCCGGACATCTGCTCGCTGTTCTTGACGCCGACCTGCCCCGCCGCCGTGCCAAGTCCCATGGCGAGTACGACGAACAGCACCCATATGATGACCGCTGTCCACCGGTGCCGCGCACTCCAGGCTCCGGCACGCGCCGCGATTCCGTGCGAGGGGGGCGCCGCCCCCGGCCCCCGGCCCCGGCCTTGTCGCCATCGTTTCTCTGTCGTCACCATCGCCGGTTCGTCCCCTCGGGCCTGAGAGCGGCCGTGTGCCGCAGTCTTCGAGCGAAGTTATCGGGTTCCGGCCCTTCCCTTCTGTCGTCCTGGTGAAGCCCCTGACAACTAACGTGCTGCGGAGGGGGATCGAGTGGGTCGGTCCGAGTTTCGCCCGCATGGCCGACTTCATATTGAGAAACGATGTTTTCTCAGTAACAGCGGCCCGAAGGTCTTGATCTGAGCGCAACAATCGGCCAGGGTTTCGAACCAGCCCGCCGGAAGTTCTACCTCCGACGAGCTGTCCCCCCACAAATGCTCACGAGGAGAAGCCTCTTCATGACAACTCATAAGCGTGCCGCCCGGATGAGACTCACCGCGGCGATAACCGCGGTGGCAGCTGTGGCCGGTATCACCGCATTCGCCTCCCCCACGGCGGGCGCGGCCACCCCTCTCGGCACGGTGTACGGGGCCGACGCCAAGGGCGCGGTCGCGGGCAGCTACATCGTGATGCTGGATCAGAAGGCGAACAAGAAGGACCTCGCCGCGCAGTACGGCGGGAAGCTCAACCGCACCTACAAGTCCGCCATCAACGGCTTCTCGGCCAGCGGTCTTTCGGCCACCGAAGCGGGGCGACTCGCCGCCGACCCGGCCGTCGCCAAGGTCGTCCAGAACAAGAAGTTCTCGATCGACGCCACCCAGGACAACCCGCCGTCCTGGGGCCTCGACCGGATCGACCAGCCCACCACCGCCGGTGACAACGCCTACAACTACCCGGACAGCGCGGGCGAGGGCGTCACGGCGTACATCATCGACACCGGAGTCCGCGTCAGCCACGCCGACTTCGAGGGCCGCGCGTCGTCCGGCTTCGACGCGATCGACAACGACGGCAACGCCGACGACGGCAACGGCCACGGCACGCACGTCGCCGGCACCGTCGCGGGCGCGGCCCACGGCGTCGCCAAGAAGGCGAAGATCGTCGCCGTCCGGGTCCTCGACGACTCGGGCAGCGGCACCACCGAGCAGGTCGTCGCCGGCATCGACTGGGTCACCGCGAACCACACCGGCCCCTCCGTCGCCAACATGAGCCTCGGCGGCGGCGCCGACCCCGCCCTCGACGAGGCCGTCCGCGCGGCCATCGCCTCCGGCGTCACCTTCGGCGTAGCGGCGGGCAACGACTCCAGCGACGCGGGCACGACCTCCCCGGCGCGCGTCGAGGAGGCCATCACGGTCGCCTCGTCCACCGTGGACGACCAGCAGTCGTCGTTCTCCAACTACGGCCCGATCGTGGACATCTACGCGCCGGGCTCCGACATCACGTCGACGTGGAACGACAGCGACACCGGTACGAACACCATCTCCGGTACGTCGATGGCGACCCCCCACGTCGTCGGCGCGGCGGCGGTGTACCTGGCCGGCCACCCCGACGCCGCACCCGCCGACGTCGCCACGGCCCTGACGGACGGTGCCACGCCGGACGTCATCTCCGACGCCGACCCGAGCACCCCGAACAAGCTGCTGAAGGTCGTCGAGTAGAGGTCGTCGACCAACCGACATGGGACCGGCGGTCGTCGCGCTCTCCCCCACGGGGCGCGGCGGCCGCCTTCCGCATGGCGGAGCAGTCCTACTGTGGACCCCATGACGACCACCAGGTACGGGGCCCTGCTGCGCGGAATCAACGTCGGCGGGAGCCGGAAGGTCCCTATGGCCGCGCTGCGCGACGTACTGACCGGACTCGGCCACAGCGACGTCGCGACATACCTCCAGAGCGGCAACGCCGTCTTCACCGACTCCACCGGCGCCGACGAGTCGGCGCTCGCCACCGCGCTCGGCGACGCCATCCACGAGAGGTTCGGCTTCCCCGTCGACTGCCTGGTGCGCGACGCCGCCTACCTCAAGACCGTCGCCGACGCCTGCCCCTTCCCCGCCGCTTCCCTCCAGGGCAAACAGCTTCATGTCACGTACTTCTCCGAGCCCGTGACCCCCGAGCGCTTCGCCGCCGTCGACCAAGAGGCGTACCACCCCGAGGAGTTCCGGCTCGGCGACCGGGCCCTGTATCTGTACGTCCCCGACGGTCTCGGCCGTTCCAAACTCGCCCAGGCGCTGTCCAGGCCCCGCCTTTACAAGGGCCTCGTCGCCACCTCCCGCAACTGGAACACCGTCGTGAAGCTGGTGGAGCTGACCCGCGACTGAGCCGCCCACGGCCGTTCCCGCGGTCGTTCCCGCCACCGCGGGAACGACCGCACCCGGGCCGTGACCGCACGCCGACCATTCGGGTGGGATCCATCCCGCCTCACCCGATATGCGGCTCAAGCACCGCTATAAAGGGGCCCGTCACGTCGATCAACTGATGGGTACTCACCATGCTGAAGGCCGCTCTGCGGGTCCTCGCCACCGCCTCACTCGCCACCGCCGCGCTCGCCCCGACCGTCGCGTCCGCGTCCGCCAACGCCCCGATCCCGACCCCGACCCCGGCGCCCGCCCCCGCCCCGGCCGCCGCGGCCCCCGCCCTCGACACGGCGCCCTGCGGCCCGGTCGTCTCGTACCGCTCCTGGGACTGGTGGCGTACGACGACCAACCCGCTCATCGCGAACACCGTCAGGGAGACCGCGGCGTCGGAGCGCTGGCAGTGGCGCGACGACACCAACACGCTGTGGCGGGGCGACACCCGCGAGAACGTGGAGGACCTGTTCGACAAGGGCTTCACCCCCCGCGGCGAGGCGATGGTTCCGCTGGCCGAGTACATCGTCAAGGGCGGTGGCCAGAACAGCGCGCACCTGAGCACCACGTGTGAGAAGTGGGTGGCGCAGAAGTTCGCCACGTACGGCGCCGCGAAGACCGGCTGGGTCTACGAGATCGACGCCCCCGGCGGCATCGACGTCAACGCCACGGCCGCGCTCAACCGCTACGAGTCGCCGTACCTGTGGAACAAGGAGGTCGACTTCCCGGGCGGTATCGACGGCCAGTTCATCAAGCAGGCCTGCAAGTACCACCTGACCAAGACCGACCCGCAGACCAAGGTCAACACCTACGAGAACCTGGGCTGCAAGACCAACGACAAGTTCCGCCCGCTCGTCGCGGGCATGGACATGGCCGCCGCGCGCTAGCGACCGGCCCGCCCTCCGCCCTCCGCTCGCCTCTCCCCGATCGCCGTATGGGCCCTGGTCCATACGGCGATTCAGGTTCGGTCCACATCCAAGTCCGCGCCCACGCCCAGCTCCGCCAGCAGCCGTTCGCGCAGCGCGGCGTACGCGGTGCCGCCGTGGGCGCGGGGTGCGGGCAGGGTCACGGGGATGTCGGCGCCGATGCGTCCCTCGGAGAGGACGACGACACGGTCGGCGAGCACGATCGCCTCGTCCACGTCGTGCGTCACCAGCAGGACCGCGGGGCGGTGTCTGTCGCACAGCCGGCGCAGCAGTGCGTGCATCCGGATGCGCGTCAGCGCGTCCAGCGCGCCGAACGGCTCGTCGGCGAGCAGCAGTCCCGGTTCGCGTACGAGCGAACGGGCCAGCGACACGCGCTGCTGCTCGCCGCCGGACAGTTCGACGGGCCACGCCTTCTCCCGCCCCTCCAGGCCCACTTCGGCGAGCGCGGCCCGGCCGCGCTCCACCGGACCGGGTCCTTCGAGGCCGAGGACGACGTTGTCGAGTACGCGCTTCCAGGGCAGCAGCCGGGCGTCCTGGAACACGACGGAGACCGGGTCGGGCGAGCTGAGTCCCCCGGTGCCCGTGACATCGTGGTCGAGACCCGCGAGCGCGCGCAGCAGCGTGCTCTTGCCGGAGCCGCTGCGGCCCAGCAGCGCGACGAACTCCCCTGCGCCCACGTCGAGATCGAGCCCGTCGAGGACGTTCCGGTCGCCGAAGGAGCGGACCAGATTCCGGATCCGTACGGTGCCGGTCAGCCCGCCAGTGTGCGTCGCCATGACAGCGTCCTCCGTTCGACGAGACGTACCAGCGCGTCGGAGAGGAGCCCGAGGAGTCCGTACACGACCAGGCCGACGATGATGACGTCGGTCTGCCCGTACGTCCGGGCCAGCTCCATCATGTAGCCGATCCCGCTGGTGGCGTTGACCTGCTCGACCACCACCAGGGCCAGCCAGGCACCGGTCACGGCGAACCGCATGCCCAGCAGGAATCCGGGCAGCGCGCCGGGCAGGACGACATGGCGCAGGAACGCGGTACGGCTGAGCCGCACCGTCTCGGCCAGCTCCACATAGCGGTTGTCGATGGTGCGCAGCCCGTTGTGCGTATGGATGTAGACCGGCACGAACACGCCCAGGGCGATCGTGATGACCTTCATGGACTCGCCGATGCCGAACCACAGGATGAGCAGCGGGATCAGCGCGAGGGACGGGATGGCCCGCTTGATCTGCACGGGGCCGTCGATCACCCCTTCGGCGATCCTGCTGAGGCCCGAGACAAGAGCCAGTACCAGACCGGCCAGGACGCCGAACAGCAGCCCGAGCGCGGCCCGTTGGGCGGAGGTGGCGAGGTTGGACTGGAGCCGGCCGTTCTCGATCAGGTCGCCCGCCGTCGTCACCACGGTCCATGGGGCCGAGAGATTACGGGAGTCGATGAGCCCGGTGGCGGAGCCCGCCGCCCAGACGGCGAGCAGGAGCAGCGGGCCCAGTGCCCAGCCGTACGGGACGGGGCGGCCCAGCCCGAGACGGCGGGGGGCGCGGGTGGTGCTCGGCGCCTGTACCGTCAACTCGTCTTTGTGCAGGGTGACTTCCTCGGCTGCCTCGGTGCTCATGACCCCGCTCCGGTGTCGGCCCCCGTGTCAGCTCCGGTGCCCGCGATCGCGTCGGCCCCGACCTTCTCGTAACGCCGGTCGAAGAGGATCTCCGCGTCGAACGGCTCCTTGTCGGTCTCCTTCGACAGCAGGTCGATCGTCTTCTGCTGATCGGCGACGGCTCGCGTCCAGTCGTCCGGAATGGCCGGGTGACCGCCCGTCTTGACCAGATACTCGCCGTCCTCGCGCGACAGCCCCTGGTCCTTCACGTAGTAGCCCTCGATCCACTCCTCGGGGTGCGTGTCGATCCAGACCTTCGCCCTGGCCCAGTACTTCACGAACTCACGTATGGCGGCTGCCTTCTGAGGGTCGCTCACCGATGCCGTCGGCACCCAGAGATGAGTGGGGTCGTCCCGCAGCCCGTGCGGGATCGTCTTGCCGCCGTCCTTGCCGTACTTCGCCGGATAGCGCTTGATGTTGACCCCGCCGAGCGGCGCCGCGTCGACCTGCCCGCCGCCGAGCGCGGTGGGATACACGTCCCCGGTGCTCGGCAGTTCGACCAGTTGCACATCGTCCTTGCTGAGCCCGGCCCTGGCCAGGATGCGCAGGACGAGCGCGCCCTGGGCCTGGCCGGGGCTGTACGCGATCTTCTTGCCCCGCAGGTCCGCGAGGCTGTCGATGTCGGCGCCAGGCGCGATACCCAGCTCGTATATCGGGTTCTTGATCGGGTCCGTACGGAACGCCGAGGCCACCAGCTTGGTGTCGAGCCCGGTCCAGTGGGCGTGGATCGACGGGATCTCGGCTGCTGAGCACACGTCGAGGGATTTGGCGCGAAACGCCTCGGAGCACTGCGGACCGCCGCTGAGATTCGCCCACTTCACCCGGAAGGGGAGTTTGTCGATCTGTCCGGACAGCTTGAGAGCCACCTGGATCTCGGGACTGCCGATCGTGATCTCGGTGTCCGGGTTCACCGTCTTCGGGATCTCGACGTCGGAGAGATCCTTCGATGACGCGGTGGTGGTGGCGGTGTTGTCGGCGCAGCCGGTGAGCACGGCCGGGGTGAGCAGGACGGTGGCGAGCAGGGCAGCACGGAGTGCTCTGGACATGTGTGTTCCCGGTTCTCTGAATTGCTGGGGCGTCGCGGAATGGGGCGGTGCGATCAGCTACAGAGGGCGGTGGCGACGCGCATCAGATCGACGGTGCGTCGTTTGCTCAACCGCTGGGACAGGGACATGCCCGCGAAGCTAGCGGCGGTACGGAGCCATCAGCAAGGGCCCCGGTGCGAATATGCGATACGGCAACAAGGGCTTCGTACCGCCGCTATACGCCCGACACAGAACACGGGACAGAGGGGGTCAGCTCACCGTGACCGGAACCCTGATCACCGCGTCGAAGAGGTACCCCTGAGTGTTCGGCACCGAGCGCTCGGGCTGGGTGTTCCCCGCCATGTCCGTGGCGCGCGCCAGAAGGTGCGTCTGCCCGGCCGTGTCCGGGCGCCAAGGCGCGTACCAGCGAACCCAGTTGTTACGGCGGGGCGTGTCCCGCAACTGCGCCCGCTGCCAGCGCGCCCCGCCGTCGGTACTGAACTCGACGTGACGCACGGGCGCGTGGGCCGACCAGGCGCGGCCGGTCAGCCGGAGGGTGCGCCCGGCGGCCAGCACCGTGTCCGGCGCGAGTTCGAAACCGGACTTGATGGTCTGCCGGGTCAGCGGGTCGCTGCCGCCGGGCGGGTAGGACGGGCCGAACAGCCGGTAGAAGTCGGTGTTCCAGGGCGAACTCAGCGGCTCGGCGCTCACCTCGATGTCGCCGAGCCACTTGATGGAGGCGATCCCCACCCAGGACGGGACGACGACCCGGACCGGATACCCGTGGTCGTACGGCAGCGGCTCGCCGTTCATCTCGTACGCGAGGATCACGTCGTCCAGTGCCTTCGCCACCGGCAGCGGGCGGCGCACCCGGCCCAGGTTGACGCCCTCGGTGACGTAGTCGGCGTCGAGCCCGCGGGGCATCACGTCGACCGCGTGCCCGCCGATCCCGGCGTGGCGCAGCACGTCGGAGAGCCGCACGCCGCGCCACCGGGCGACGCCGATCGCGCCCAGCGTCCAGGCGGTGCCGGAGGTGGCGTCGCCCTGCTGGGAGGCGTAGAAGCTGCGGCCGTTGCCGGCGCACTCGACGGCGACGTCGCGGGTGACGGAGGGCAGTCGGCGGAGCTGGTCGTACGTGAAGCGGGCCGGGCCGCCGCGCAGGCCGGTGCCCCAGACCGTCAGGGTCCAGGAATCCTTGTCCAGTACGGGTGTTGAGGTGTGGTTGCGGACGAAGAAGCGCTCGACGGGCGTGTGGAGGCCGGTGTCGCGCAGGGCGGCGAAGTTGGCTTCGGCGTTGGTGCCGCGGATGGTGAACAACTCGGGCGGGAGGGGCTTGACGATGCCGGGCGCGGCGCTCGGGGCGGCCGTGGCCGGTGCGGCGGTGGCGATCTGGGCGGCCACGGGAGCCACCGGAGCGGAAGCGAGCAACTTCAGTACGGAACGACGAGCAGGGGTCATCGCATGACTCCTCGAAGGAGGGAACGGGGAGAGACCGAGCCGGGACCGGAAGGCGTCAGCGACAACAACAGCGGCGCGGCGAAAGGCGCGACATGACAGCCATGCGGGGAATCCTAGCGCCGCGTCCGGCGGCGTTCACGCTTTCACTCGACGGGCAGGGGAGTTGACCGTCGGACGGTGACCATGGCCACGTCGTCGTCGAGGAGGGCGTGACGTTGCAGGTCGGCCTGGAGGGCATCGAGCATCGCGGCCGGGTGGCGGGAGGCCCAGTTGCCGACGCGTTCGGTGAGCGGGTAGAACTCGCCGGCCGCGTTGCGGGCCTCGACGAGGCCGTCCGTGTAGAGCAGCAGGGTGTCGCCGTGTTCCAAGCGGTGGGTGTCGACGTGCACCGGCTCGCTGTCGAGGCCGAGCAGTCCGAGCGGCAGCGCGGGCTTCGAGGACGGCAGCTCACGTACGGCGCCGTGGTGCAGGAGGAGCGGCGCGGGGTGACCGCAGTTGATCAGTCGTATCTCATCGCCGTCGCCCTTGCCGTCCAGCTCGACCACGACGGCGGTGATGAAGCACTCCTCCATCCGTTGCCCCATCTCAGGTTCCGCCGTGACGTCGCCGCTCTCCTCCGCCACGTCCCTGGCACGGGCCAGATCGCGGCGCACGGCTTCGTCGAGAAAGGCGGGCAGATCGGGCAGGGCGACACGTTGCCGTGACGCCTGACGGAAGGCGGTGAGCACGAACAGCACCACTTCCAGGGTCGACAGCCCCTTGCCCTGGACGTCCCCGAGGATCACCCGTGGTCGCCCGTCGACCAGCGCGCAGGCGTAAAGGTCGCCGCCGATCGTGGACTCCGCGTCGGACGCCAGATACGTGGACGACAGGGCCATCGGGCCGAGCCGGGGTGGCAGCGGACGCAGCAGCGTCCGCTGTGTCCGGGCGGTCACTTGTCGTGACTGCACCAGCTGATGGGTTCGCTTCTCCCGCACCGCCGCAGCGCCCACCGCGGCCACGCTGATGACCAGCGCCGTCGCGATGGCCACCGGCGCGTCGGACCAGGTCAGGCGCCCGTTCTCGGCGAGGGTCCCGACGTAGGCCGGCAACATCGCCCCGGCGATCACCCCTACCGTTCCGGGGCCGGTGAATACCGCTGCCAGAGCGGGCAGGGTCAGCATCATGCCGCCCAGCCGGATCGAGGGCCCGCCGGACGCGTCGGCGGCCAGGAGCAACAGGAGAATCACGACCACCAGGCCCACGATCGCCTGCGGTCCGCGCCACAGCGCCTTGGATTCGCGTCTCCGCGCGTCGACGGACGGCATGTCTTCACGGTACTGCGACCTGCTGAGATCGACCGCCGGAGCGGCTTGCGCCGGTCCGTGCGCGGAAGCTCGTTCGGGATCAGCGACGCCGGTGAGTGAGATGGCTCGTGGTGCCGCCGCCGTCCTCGGGTACGTCGCGCACATGGGTGTAGCCGAGTCCCGCGAGTAGTGACAGCGAGGGAGTGTTCGCGGGGTCGACGGTGGCATGGACCTCGGCCAGGCCGAGGGTGTCGTGCCCGTACGCGGTGAGCGCGTCCGCCAGCTCGCGGCCGAGCCCCCGGCCCTGGACGGCGGGCGCGAGCGCGTAGACCAGCTCGTGGCCGTCCAGCCACGGCTCCGGCGAGGGCTTGATCTCCGCGTGCCCCACATAGACGCCGTCATGCCGTACGGCCCACACGTCGAACCGGCCCGCGGGATACACGTCGGTGAAGACCCGGCCGAACAGTGCCCGGTCGGCGGCCTCGCTCTGCGGCCCGTCGCCCAGCCAGCGGGACACCCGCGTGTCCTGGAAGAGCGCGACGAAGTCGTCCTCGTCGGCCCGGACGTACGGGGAGAGGGCGAGCCGGTCGGTACGCAGGTCGGGGGTCACGGTCCCGGAGGCTATGCGGGGCCGCGCGCGGGTCGCAACCGACTTCTGACCTGTCGCTTTTCTTCAAGACCGGTGCGGCGCGGGGTTCCTACGGTGTGGACCATGAACAGCGAAACAAGCAGCCCGATGGAAACCGTCTACCCGGCGATGCGTGAGTGCGCCGCCGAGGCCGCCCGGATCACGGGCGCCGTCCCCGCCGACCGCCACGCCGCGCCCATGCCCAGCGCGGAGTGGGACGTCCGGGCCCTGGTCAACCACCTGGTGCTCTACACCTCGCACGGCCTTGAGCACCGCGCCCACCGCACGGAGATGCCCGAGACGCTCACGGCGCGCGACTTCACGACGGACCCGGACTGGCCCGAGCGTTACAGGGCAGCACTGGACCGCGCGGTGGCCGCCTGGGCGGATCCGGCCGTCTGGGAGGGCCGGATCGGCGAGGGCGAAGGCGCGATGCCGGCGGCCTCCGTCGCCACCCTCATGACCCTCGAAATGGCCCTGCACGGCTGGGAGTTGGCGCGGGCGACGGACCAGGAGTTCCGTCTCTCGGAGGAGACGGCCGCGCTCGTCCTCGACGTGGTCGAGGAGTACGCGGAGATGTACCGCCAATACGCCGGCTTCGCCGCCCCGATCCCCACCCCCACGACGTCCCCCACTTTCACCCGCGCCCTGGCCGCGAGCGGCCGGGACCCACACTGGACACCCTGACCCGTCCGAAGAGCCTCTCTCTGCACAACCTCGGCAACGAACTGCCCGGCTGGTACCGCGACTTGGTGGATCGGTCCATCGGGCCGGCGCGTGTCGCCGTGGCCGCCGCGCAGGAGCGGGGGGCGTACGGGTCTTCGACGGCTTCCGGGTGCTCGCCGGTCACCCGGACTTCTTCGAGCTGAAGCGCACCCGCACCGGCGGACTCGACCTCGGCTGAGCCGTCAGGCGGACAGCGCGGCCGGCACCCTCGCGGTCCTCGCGGTCTTCGCCGTCCGCGCCGCCTCGTACCGCCGCACCAGCAGCCGTGCCAACTCCGGTGCCGGGCCCAGTACATCGGCCAGTACGTCCGCCCCCGACTCGTGCGCGCCCCGCGCGATGCGGTCGGGCAGGCGGCCGGGCGCGATCACGTACGGGGCCACGGCCACCCGCCGTACCCCCTCCGCCCGCAGCTCCCGCACCGCGTCCTCCGTGCGCGGCAAGGAGGCGGAGGCGAACGCGGGTCGCACGGCACACCAGCCGGTGCGCCGCCACTCCCGCGCGACATGAGCGATCACCGCGATCGCCTCCGGGTCGCTGGAGCCCGCCGAGGCCAGTACGACCCCGGTCGAGCCCTTGTCGCCGGGCGTGAGCCCGGCCTCGTACAGCCGCCGCTCCAGCGCGTCCGTCAGCAGCGACGACGGGCCGAGCACATCGGCCTGCCGTACGGAGAGCCTGGGCAGCCGCGCCCGTGCCTCGTGCAGCACGGCCGGGATGTCGGACTTGGCGTGGAACGCTCGGGTCAGCAGCAGCGGCAGCGCCACCACGTCCCGTACGCCCTCGGCGTCCAGCCGTTCCAACACCCTTGGTACGGAGGGGGTGTTGAAGTCCAGGAAGCCCGCCTCCACCCGCAGCCCCGGCCGCAGCGCCCGCACCCGGCGAAGCAGCGCGTGCACGGTCGCGGCGTGCCGCGGGTCGCGGCTGCCGTGCGCGACGACGACGAGTACTGGCCGACTGGACGTACGGGGCACCGGATCAGCTCCTGACCAGGAGACCGCGACTGCGCAGGACGCGGCGCTCCAGGGGTGAGAAGAACAGCAGGTCGATGCCGATACCGACGATCAGGATGAGGATGATCGTGGCGAGTACACCGGACATGTCGCTGTAGGTACGGAAGTTCTCCATGAGCTGGCCCAGTCCCGTACCGAGGTCCGGTGAGCTGGCGATCAGCTCGGCGGCCATCAGCGAACGCCAGGAGAACGCCCAGCCCTGCTTCAGCCCCGCCAGATAGCCCGGCAGCGCTGCCGGCAGCAGAACGTGCCGGATGCCGTTGAGGCCCGTCGCGCCGATGGTCCGGCCGGCCCGCAGATACAGCGGCGGGATCTGGTCGACACCGGCCACCAGACCGTTGGCGATGGACGGGACGGCGCCCAGCAGCACCACCGCGTAGATCGTGGCGTCGCTCAGACCGAACCAGATGATCGCCGCGGGCACCCACGCCACCGACGGCAGCGACTGGAGCCCGGACAGGATCGGCCCGATCGCGGCCCGTACCACCTTCACCCGCGCGACCAGCAGCCCCAGGGGCGTACCGACGGCGACGGAGACGGCGAAGCCCAGCGCGCCCCGCGAGACGCTGGTCCAGATGTAGCCGAGCAGCGTGCCCTCCAGCCACATGTCCTGGATGGAGCGCCCCACATCGAGCGGACCCGGCAGTACGTAGTCCGGCTTGAGGTCGGAGACGGCGGCGAACTGCCAGACCGTGAGCACCAGGACGACCGCCACGAGCGGCGGTACGAGCTTGGAGAGCAGGACGCTGCCGAGCGACACCCGCTCGGCGGTCCTGGTCTCCAGCGCGTCCAGGCCGGCCTCCAGGCCCGCCAGCCCCGCCAGGTCCTCCTTGGACGTGGACACCTTCGTGTCCGACGCGTCGGAGTCAGTGCTGGCCATGTCGGCGAATCTCCCCACGCAACTCTTCGGTGATCTCCACGGACAGGTCCGCCACCGCGGCGTCCTCGATCCGGCGCGGCTGCGGGATGTCGATGGCCCACTCCCGCGCGATCCGCCCCGGCCGGGACGACATCAGCACCACCCGCTCCGCGAGCCGGACGGCCTCGCGGACGTTGTGCGTGACGAAGAGGACCGACACGTTCGTCTCGGCCCAGATCCGGGTCAGCTCCTCGTGTAGCACGTCCCGCGTGATGGCGTCCAGTGCCGCGAACGGCTCGTCCATCAGCAGCAGTTGGCTGTCCTGCGCCAGTGCGCGGGCCAGCGCGACCCGCTGGCGCATACCGCCGGACAGTTCGTGCACCCGCTTGCCGTACGCGCCCTTCAGCCGTACCAGCTCCAGCAGCCGCTCCGCCTCGCCGCTCCGCTCGGCCTTGGGCATGCCCCGCATCTTCAGGGCGAGTTCGATGTTCTTGCCTGCGGTGAGCCACGGGAACAGCGCGTGCTCCTGGAACATCAGGGCCGGCCGGCCGCCGGGGACGTCGATCGCCCCCGCCGACGGCAGGTCCAGCCCCGCGACCAGGCTGAGCAGGGTGGACTTTCCGCAGCCGGACGCCCCCAGCAGGGTCACGAACTCGCCCGGCGCCACATCGATGCTGACGTCGTCCAGTACGAGCTGCTGGGCGCCCGGACGGCCGAACGACTTGGACACATGGTCGAGACGGGCGGCGTACGGCTGTGTGCCGACCGTGGTGGCCGGCTTGACGAGCGTGGTGGTCATGAGTCACACCTCCTGAGGCGAGCTACTGGTTCGCGCCGAGACCGGCGTCGTCGATCGCGGGCCTGCCGTCCGCCTTCAGCACCTTGTTGAGCAGCGACAGGTCGTAGATCCCGTCGAGCAGCGGGTCTTCGAGCAGGCCCGCCTTCACCGCGTGCTCGGACGACTGGCTCAGCGTGGCGGCCAGCGGGTCGTCGGTGACGTCGACGTTCTTCCACGCCGGGTCGATCACCTCGGCCGGCAGTGCCGCCCCCGAGTCCGCCTTGAGCTTGGCGTTGGCCGCGGCCTTGGCCTCGTCCGGGTTCTCGTTGATCCAGGCGTTCGTCTTCACCGAGCCGCGCAGCACCGCCTCGACGACGTCCGGGTGCTCCTTGAGGAACTTCTGGGAGACGATCACGTTCGTGATGACGAACTTGCCGTCCTTCCACAGCTTCTTCTCGTCCAGCAGCACCGAACCGCCGCTCGCGACCAGCTTCGACGCGGTCGGCTCGGGCACCCACGCGCCGTCCAGCGAACCGGACTCGAAGGACCCGGGGATCTGCTTGTTGTCCTGGCGGATGACGGTGACGTCGCCCTTACCGGTGTTGGTGTCGACCTTCAGACCCTTTTCCGACAGGTAGTTGAGCAGCGCCACGTCCTGCGTGTTGCCGAGCTGCGGCGTTGCGATGCGCTTGCCCTTGAGGTCGTCGAGGGACTTGATCTTCTTCGGGTTGACGACGAGCGAGACACCGCCGGAGGCCGAGCCCGAGATGATCCGGAGATTCTGGCCCTTCGACTTCGTGAAGCCGTTGATCGAGGGGGAGGGACCGATCCAGCCGATGTCGATCGCGCCCGCGTTGAGCGCCTCGATCTCCGAGGGGCCGGCGTTGAAGACCTGCGGCTTGATCTTGGTGCCGCCCAACTCCTTCTGGATCAGGCCCTCTTGGAGACCGACCAGCGCGGTGGCGTGCGTGATGTTGGCGAAGTAGCCGATCCTCACCTCACCGAGGCCCCCTATCTTCTCGCCCTTGGCGGCGGGGGCCACCTTGTCGTTCTTCTCGCTGCTCTCGCTCTCGGAGCCGTAACCGCAGGCGCCGAGTGCCAGGGCGAGCAGGGGCAGGGCCGCGACGGCGGCGAGGGTACGTCGGCGGCGCCGGACGGTACGGGTGGCTGGCACGGGAGGGTTTCCTCTCGTCGGCCGGCTCACGTCCCTCGGTGACGAGGCGGCGTGGCCGGGAGGTCGGCAGGTTTGCGGCGTGAGGGGTACTGCGGGCATGGCACCGCGACATCGCGGATGGTCTGGGCGCGCATGCGGTGCGCGTACGTCAGCGCGCACATCGCGGTACCCCGCCGGTCCCCGCGCCGAGGGCGCCGCTGCCGACCCGGCCGCCCTCCTTCGCGAAGGTCGCGAACACATCGACCAACTCGGCGCGCATCAGAAGTCCCAGCCCGCGTCGTCGGCGCTCCCCGCCGGCGCGGCCGGCGGCTCGGCGGCGAACGAGTCGCCCGCCATCCCCGCCGCCAGCGTGGTGCCGTCGGCCGGGTCGATCAGCAGGAAGGAGCCCGTACGACGCGAGTCGCGGTACGCGTCGAGCGCCAGCGGCTCGGCCGTACGGATCACCACCCGGCCGATGTCGTTGGCGACGAGCCGGCCCGGCGCGGGGTGCTGCGACAGGTCGTCCAGGGTGAGCCGGGACGGGATGTCCTTCACGATCGCCTTCACCGTGCGGGTGGTGTGCTTGAGCAGCACCCGCTGGCCGACGGTGAGCGGCCGGTCGGCGACATGGCAGACGGTCGCCTCGACGTCCCGCGTGGTGGCGGGGACACCGGAGCTGGGCGCGATCAGATCGCCGCGCGAGACGTCCACGTCGTCGCTGAGCCGGAGCGTCACCGACTGCGGCGCCCACGCGATGTCGACGCTCTCGCCGAGTGCGTCGATGGCCTCGATGGTGCTCGTACGGCCCGAGGGCAGTACGGTCACGGCCTCGCCGACGCGCAGCACACCGGAGGCGATCTGGCCCGCGTAGCCCCGGTAGTCGGGGTGCTCGGCGCTCTGCGGCCGGATCACGTACTGGACGGGGAACCGGGCCGGGCAGCCGGCCAGGTCGTGGCTGACGGCGACGGTCTCCAGATGCTCCAGGACGGTCGGCCCGCCGTACCAGTCCATGTTCGCCGACGGCTCCACCACGTTGTCCCCGGCGAGCGCGGAGATCGGGACCGCCGTGACCTCGGGGACACCGAGCGAGGCGGCGTACGCGGTGAACTCCTCCGCGATCGCGGCGAACACGGGCTCCGCGTACGCCACGAGGTCCATCTTGTTGACGGCGAGCACCACATGGGGGACCCGCAGCAGGGCCGCGACGGCCGCGTGCCGGCGGGTCTGCTCGACCACCCCGTTGCGCGCGTCGACCAGCACGACGGCCAGCTCGGCGGTGGAGGCGCCGGTCACCATGTTCCGGGTGTACTGCACATGTCCGGGGGTGTCGGCGAGGATGAACCGGCGCCGGGGCGTGGCGAAGTAGCGGTAGGCGACATCGATGGTGATGCCCTGCTCGCGCTCGGCGCGCAGCCCGTCGGTCAGCAGCGCCAGGTCGGGGGCGTCCTGGCCGCGCCCGAGCGAGGCGCGCTCGACGGCCTCCAACTGGTCGGTGAGCACGGACTTCGAGTCGTGCAGCAGCCGCCCCACCAGGGTGGACTTGCCGTCGTCCACGGAACCGGCGGTGGCGAAGCGCAGCAGGGTGGTGGCCGACAGCTGATCGGTCAACTGGTCGGAGGTCGGGTGCCCGGTCGTCGTCATCGTTAGAAGTACCCTTCGCGCTTGCGGTCTTCCATGGCGGCTTCGGACATCTTGTCGTCGGCGCGGGAGGCGCCCCGCTCGGTGAGGCGGGAGGCGGTGATCTCCGTGATGACGGCGTCCAGCGTGGTGGCGTCGGAGTCGACGGCGCCCGTGCAGGACATGTCGCCGACGGTGCGGTAGCGCACCAGGCGGGTCTCGGTGGGCTCGCCGTCCTTGGGGCCGCCCCAGTCGCCGGCGGTCAGCCACATGCCGTGGCGGTTGAAGACCTCACGCTCGTGAGCGAAGTAGATCTCCGGGAGTTCGATGGCCTCGCGCGCGATGTACTGCCACACGTCCAGCTCGGTCCAGTTGGACAGCGGAAAGACCCGGACGTGTTCGCCCGGCGCGTGCCGTCCGTTGTAGAGCTGCCACAGCTCGGGGCGCTGCCGGCGCGGGTCCCACTGCGAGAACTCGTCACGCAGCGAGAACACCCGCTCCTTCGCCCGCGCCTTCTCCTCGTCGCGGCGCCCACCGCCGAAGACCGCGTCGAACCGCTCGGCCTGGATCTTCTCCGTCAACGGGAGCGTCTGGAGCGGGTTACGGGTGCCGTCGGGGCGCTCGCGCAGCGTGCCCGCGTCGATGTACTCCTGCACGGACGCCACATGCAGACGCAGACCGTGCTCGGCCACCGTACGGTCGCGGTAGGCCAGCACCTCGGGGAAGTTGTGACCGGTGTCGACGTGCAGCAGGGTGAAGGGCACCGGCGCCGGCGCGAACGCCTTCAGCGCCAGATGCAGCATGACGATGGAGTCCTTGCCGCCGGAGAAGAGGATCACCGGCCGCTCGAACTCACCCGCCACCTCACGGAAGATGTGCACGCCCTCCGACTCCAGGGCGTCCAGATGGCTCAGCGCGTACGGCGCCTCGACGGTGGTGGTCATCAGGCCAGACCCCTCTCGGTGAGCAGCGCGTGGAGCGCCGCCGCGGACTCCTGCACGGACTGCGTGTGCGACTCGATCCGCAGATCGGGCTTCTCGGGGGCCTCGTAGGGGTCGTCGACGCCGGTGAGACCGCTGATCTCGCCGGCCGCCTGCTTCGCGTACAGCCCCTTCACGTCCCGTACGGAGCACACCTCGACCGGAGTCGCGACATGCACCTCCAGATACGCGGTGCCCTCGCTCTCGTGGCGTCCCCGCACCGCGTCGCGGCTGTCGGTGTACGGGGCGATCACCGGCACCAGCGCCTTGACGCCGTTCGACGCGAGCAGTTCGGCGAGGAACCCGACGCGCTGCACGTTGGTGTGCCGGTCCTCGCGGCTGAAACCGAGGCCCGCGGAGAGGAATTCGCGGATCTCGTCGCCGTCCAGGACCTCCACGCGGTGGCCCTCGGAGCGCAGCCGGTCCGCGAGTGCGACGGCGATGGTGGTCTTGCCGGCGCTGGGCAGCCCGGTGAGCCAGATCGTCGCGCCTTGTTCGGTACGGCTCATCAGTGCAGCCCGCATTCGGTCTTGGAGTTGCCCGCCCAGCGGCCGGCGCGGGCGTCCTCGCCCTCCAGCACCCGGCGGGTGCAGGGCGCGCAGCCCACGGAGGGGTAACCGTCCTGAAGGAGCGGGTTGGTGAGGACGCCGTGCTCGGCGACGTACGCCTCCACGTCCTCCTGCGTCCAGCGGGCGATGGGCGAGATCTTGACCTTGCGGCGCTTCTCGTCCCAGCCGACGACCGGGGTGTTCGCGCGGGTCGGCGACTCGTCGCGGCGCAGCCCCGTCGCCCAGGCGTCGTACGCCGTCAGCCCCTCTTCGAGGGGCTTGACCTTGCGCAGGGCGCAGCACAGGTCGGGGTCGCGGTCGTGCAGCTTCGGGCCGTGCTCGGCGTCCTGTTCGGCCACCGTCGCGCGTGGGGTGAGCGTGATGACGTTGACGTCCATCACGGCGGCGACGGCGTCGCGGGTGCCGATCGTCTCGGGGAAGTGGTAGCCGGTGTCCAGGAAGACGACGTCGACGCCGGGCAGGGCGCGGGAGGCGAGATGGGCGACCACCGCGTCCTCCATGGAGGAAGTGACGCAGAAGCGGGTGCCGAAGGTGGTGGCGGCCCAGGTCAGGATCTCCGGGGCGGAGGCGTCTTCGAGTTCGCGGCCGGCGCGCTCGGCGAGCGCCTTGAGTTCGGAGTGCTTCTGTTCGTCGGCGTGCTTCTGCTCGGCGGCCGTCGGGCCGTCGGTCGCTGGGCCGTCCGTCTCCGTGAGCGTGCTCATATCCGTTCCCCTCCGTCGTCCGTCGTCAGCCCTCGGGTCAGCAGTCCGAGGAACTTCAGCTGGAAGGCCCGGTTGCAGGCGGCGCATTCCCACGCGCCGTGCCCCTGCTCGTTCGGGCGCAGGTCCTCGTCGCCGCAGTAGGGGCAGTGGAACGGGGCGGCACGTTCGCTCATGACAGCGCCTCCTCGGACGCGCGGGCCGCCCACGTGGCGAACCGCTCGTCCGCCTCGCGCTCCTTCTGGAAGCGGCTGAGCACCCGCTCGACGTAGTCGGGGAGTTCGGCGGCGGTGACCTTCAGACCGCGGACCTTGCGGCCGAACGCGGGCTCCAGACCGAGCGCACCGCCGAGGTGCACCTGATAGCCCTCGACCTGATTGCCGTCGCCGTCCAGCACCAACTGCCCCTTGAGACCGATGTCCGCGACCTGGATACGGGCGCAGGCGTTGGGGCAGCCGTTGACGTTGATGGTGATCGGCTGGTCGAAGTCGGGGATACGGTGCTCCAGTTCGTCGATCAGCGAGGCGCCGCGCGCCTTCGTCTCGACGATCGCCAGCTTGCAGAACTCGATACCGGTGCAGGCCATCGTGCCGCGCCGGAAGGGCGACGGCTTGACCCGCAGGTCGAGCGATTCCAGGCCCGCGACGAGCGAGTCGACCCGGTCCTCGGCGACGTCGAGCACGATCAGCTTCTGCTCCACGGTGGTCCGCACCCGGCCCGAGCCGTGCTCCTCGGCGAGGTCGGCGATCTTCTTCAGCGTCGGGCCGTCCACCCGGCCGACGCGCGGCGCGAAGCCGACGTAGAAGCGGCCGTCCTTCTGGCGGTGCACACCGACGTGGTCGCGCCACTGGTCCACGGGCCGCGCGGGCGCGGGACCGTCGACGAGTGTCCGCTTCAGATACTCGTCCTGAAGGATCCGGCGGAACTTCTCCGTGCCCCAGTCGGCGAGGAGGAACTTCAGCCGGGCGCGGGTACGGAGCCGGCGGTAGCCGTAGTCGCGGAAGATCCCGATGACGCCGGCCCATACGTCGGCCACCTCGTCCAGCGGCACCCAGGCGCCGAGCCGCTGGCCGATCTTGGGGTTGGTCGACAGGCCGCCGCCGACCCAGAGGTCGAAGCCGGGGCCGTGCTCGGGGTGCTCGACACCGACGAAGGAGACATCGTTGATCTCGTGCGCGACATCCAGCAGCGGCGATCCTGAGATGGCCGTCTTGAATTTACGCGGAAGGTTCGAGAACTCCTTGGTACCGACGAACCGGGCGTTGATCTCGTCGATCGCCGGGGTGCCGTCGATGATCTCGTTCTCGGCCACTCCGGCGACCGGGGAGCCGAGGATCACACGGGGCGTGTCACCGCAGGCCTCGGTGGTGGACAGGCCGACATTCTCCAGCCGCCGCCAGATCTCCGGGACGTCCTCGATCCGGATCCAGTGCAGCTGGATGTTCTGCCGGTCGGTGATGTCGGCCGTGTCGCGGCCGAACTCGTGCGAGATCTGGCCGATGACGCGCAGCTGCTCGGTGGTCAGCCGGCCCCCGTCGATCCGGACCCGCAGCATGAAGTACTTGTCGTCCAGCTCCTCCGGCTCCAGGATCGCGGTCTTGCCGCCGCCGATGCCGGGCTTGCGCTGGGTGTAGAGACCCCACCAGCGCATGCGTCCCCGCAGGTCGGCGGGGTCGATCGAGTCGAATCCGGCCTTGGAGTAGATCGTCTCAATGCGTGTCCGCACATTGAGACCGTCGTCATCCTTCTTGGCCTGCTCGTTGGCGTTGAGGGGGGTGAAGTGACCCACGGCCCACTGGCCCTCGCCGCGGTGACGGCTCACCTTGCGGCGGGGCGTGGCGACGGCGGGCTTCTCAGGGGTGGCGGCCATGGCGGGACACGTCCTTCGGGACTGCGGAGGGCGGCTCTGACCTGCACACGTGTGCTGACGGCGCAGCGGTGCGCAGCGGGATTCGAGCAGGGGGAGCGAGGGTGAGGCGGGTGGAGAACGGCGGGAGCTGTGCTGGTCAGCTCGCCCGACAGATCGCGCTGGACATGCGGCCGAGATCGACGTGCCGCCGACTCACCAAGGCAATTCCAGCTGTAGACATGGGGGAAGCCTGGCACGTGGATCTGAGGCCAGTCCACCACGATCCACGATGTGGACGAGAGTGTCCCGCTATGTGAGATCTGCTGTCGGGCGGGCACCGGCCCACGGCCCCGGCGAAGCCACATCCGGCTCCTCGGCCACCTTCGTGTCGAAGAGGGTGAAGCCACGCCGCAGATAGTTGTCCATCGCGTGCTCCCCGTCCTTGGAGCAGGTGTGCAGCCAGACCCGCTTCGTCGGTGTCCGGTCGGGCCGGCGCTCCGCCAGGTCCCAGGCGCGCGCCACCCCGTACGACAGCAGATGCCCGCCGATCCGGCGCCCCCGGAAAGCCGGGATGAGCCCGAAGTACGCGATCTCGACCGTGCCGTCCTCCTGCGCCTCCAGCTCCACGTAACCGGCCGGGGTGCCCTTCTCGTACGCCACCCAGGTCTCGACGCCCGGCCGGGAGACGGCCTCGTGCCACTCCTCGTACGACCACGCGAGCCGGTCGGTCCAGCGGATGTCACCGCCCACGGCGGTGTAGAGGAACCGGCTGAACTCCGCCGAGGGGACCTCGGACCGGACGATCCGTACGTCGCCCGCGGGCTCGGCGGCCGGCCGCAGATCGGCCGGAGAGGTCTGTTCCAGGGACCAGGTGGTCACAGTGATGCTCATGGGCGTCAGGGAATCACGCCGCTTTCCCCGCGCCAAACCGGTGCCATCAGGTGCCGGACGGGCCATTCGATCCGGCCGCCCGGCCGTCCGCCCCGCTGTTCGTCCCGCTGTCCGCCCGGCCGTCCGCCACCGCCGGCGCCGTCGAGTGCGGCAGCAGATCCGCCCGGTGCTCCGGCCGTACGACCTCCACCTCGACCTCCTCGCTGAAGCGGTACGGCCGGTGGGCCAGCACCCCCGCCAGATGACGCCGCACCCGCGACATCTCGGCCCGCACCGTCACCGTGCGCGTCGGGTCCCCGAACACATCCGCTGCCAGCTCCGCCGCGCTCCGCCCCTCCCGGTGCACGGCCAGCACGTACAACAGCTCCGCGTGGCGCGGTGTCAGCTCCTGCGCCCAGCTGCCCGCCGCCCCCGAGACCGTCACGGACCAGCGCCGGGGCCGGCTCAGATCCAGCACGACCCTGCTCGGCAGGTCCGGCGGCGCCTCCTCCTCCACGATCAGCAGCCAGCCGCCGGGCAGCGGCTCGACGGTGCACATGCCGAGGGACGGCAGCCACAGCCGCCCCGGCCGTACGGACCGGGGCAGCGGCAGCCGGTCGACCGGCGCCATCCCCGTCACGGCGGCCGTCCAGCCGTGCGTGTCGACCGCCACGGCCCGGCCGCCCACCCGGCACAGGATCGGCGCCGCCACCGCGCGCAGCCGCCCGATGGCCCGCAGATGGCGCTCCCGCAGCTCGCTCTCGGCGAGCTTCGCGACCGAGGTGACCAGGGCCAGCGTCGTCGGATGGAAACCCGTCGCCGGGCCGCTCACGTCGATGGCACCCAGCAGCCGCCCGTCGCGCGGGTCGTGCACCGGGGCCGCCGCGCAGGTCCAGCGCGTCAGGACGTGTACGAAGTGCTCGGCCGAGTGGACGCGCACCGGAGTGCGTTCGGCCAGTGCCGTACCGATGGCGTTGGTCCCGCTGACCTGTTCCGCCCAGGCGGCGCCCTCCGCCAGGCTGATGCCGTCGGCCTGCCGCAGCACCCTGGCGTTGCCCTCGCGCCACAGGACCCGGCCCTGCTCGTCGGTGACCACCAGGATCTGGAGCGACGTGTCGGCGATACCGCCCAGCCCTTCGGCGACGCTGTGCATCACCTCACCGAGTGCCGTTGTACGACGCCGGTGTTCGAGTTCGTCCGCCGCCAGGATCAGCCGCCCGGTCCGCTGCCGGTCGGGGTCCACGCCAAGGCGCCGCATCCGCTGCCACGAGGCCCCGATGACGGGGCGGGGCGCCATCGGCGGCCGGTCACCGGCCAGTGACGCCTCCCTGATCCGCTGGAGCAGCCGGGTCGCCTGCCCGCCGTCCATCGCCACGAGACGTGACATGTCGAGCGATGTGTCCTTCATCGGGTCCCCCGCCGTACTCTGCAACCACTTGCAACCCTGGCGAACAGTCACCTCATGGGTGAGGGTGACATCAAGTCGTGGGTGGTGCCGTGTCGGCGCAGCACCACCCTCGGCTCTGGCCCTGTCCGGCGGAACCTCGCTCAGACCGCCCGCGCCCGCGTCACGACCGACTCCAGGTCCAGAGTGTGCGGCAGCGTGCCGAAGGCCGTACCCCAGTCCCCGCCCAGCCGTGACGCGCAGAACGCGTCCGCGACCTCCGGCGGCGCCCACCGCACCAGCAGCGAGCCCTGGAGCACCAGCGCCATCCGCTCCACCAGGCGCCGGGCACGGGCCTCGATGCCGTCCAGATCGGCGAGTTCGGTCAGCAGGTCCTTGATCGCCCCGTCCAGCCGGTGGTCCGCGCCGCGCGCCGTGCCGACCTCCTGGAGGAACGCGTTCAGCGCCTCGGGCTCACGCTGGAGCGCGCGCAGCACGTCGAGCGCCTGGACGTTCCCCGAACCCTCCCAGATCGAGTTGAGCGGCGACTCACGCAGCAGCCGCGGCATGCCGGACTCCTCCACGTAACCGTTGCCGCCCAGACATTCGAGCGCTTCGGCGGTGACCGGCGTACACCGCTTCGTCACCCAGTACTTGGCCGTCGGCACCGCGAGCCGCAGAAACGCCCGCTCCGCCTCCGAACCGCCGCTCTGCACCGCGTCCTGCGCCGCCGCCAGCCGCAGCGCCAGCGTCGTCGCCGCCTCCGACTCCAGCGCCAGATCGGCCAGTACGTTGCGCATCAGCGGCTTGTCGATCAACTCGCCCCCGAACGCCCTGCGGTACGCGGTGTGATGGACCGCCTGCGCGACCGACTGGCGCATCAGAGCCGCCGATCCGAGCACACAGTCCACCCGCGTCGCCGCCACCATCTCGATGATGGTGCGCACCCCGCGCCCCTCCTCGCCGACCCGGCGGGCCCACGTGTCCGCGAACTCGACCTCGCTCGACGCGTTCGACCGGTTGCCCAGCTTGTCCTTCAGCCGCTGGATCATGAACACGTTGCGCGTCCCGTCCGGCAGCACCCGCGGCACCAGGAAGCACGTCAGCCCCGCCGGGGCCTGCGCCAGCACCAGGAACCCGTCGCACATCGGCGCGGAGCAGAACCACTTGTGCCCGGTGAGCAGATACTCGCCGTCGGTGTCCAGCGGCCTCGCGGCCGTCGTGTTGGCCCGTACGTCGCTGCCGCCCTGCTTCTCGGTCATGCCCATCCCGAACAGCGCGCCGGCCTTCTGAGCCGCGGGCCGCAGACCCGGCTCGTACCGGTGCGAGGTCAGCAGCGGCTCCCACTCGGCGGCCAGCTCCGGATCCGCGCGCAGCGCGGGTACCGCCGCGTGCGTCATGGACAGCGGACAGCCGTTCCCGGCCTCCGCCTGTGTCCACACGTAGAACCCGGCGGCCCGGCGCAGATGTCCGTCCGGCCGGCCCCACGCGTCCGTCAGCCCCGCCGACACCGCCCCGTCCAGGAGTTGGTGCCAGGCCGGATGGAACTCGACCTCGTCGATCCGGTTGCCGTACCGGTCGTGGGTACGCAGCTTCGGCGGGTTCTCGTTGGCCTGCGCGCCCCACTCCTGGGCCCGCGCCGAACCGGCCGTCAGACCGAGCGCGGACAGCTCCGACCGTGCCTCGTCGAGGAGTTCGGGCGCGGCGTGCCGCTCCAGGCCCTCCACGAGGGCCCGGTCGCCGCTGAAGACGTCGTATCCCACCAGGGGCGGAACCTGGTTGGTCACTGTGTGGGTGCTGGCAGTCATGCCGCTACGGTAAGGAGGTGCAGGCAGCAAACGAAACACCCGAGCGGCCATCGGGCCGACTCCGCCGACTCCGCCGGGTCCGAGCCCTCTACCGCAACGTCTCCAAGCGGAAGATGGCCTGGCTGCTGCTGAAAGACACGGTCAACTCGTGCATCGAGTACCGGATTCTCGGTCTCGCGGCGGAGGCGGCCTTCTTCACGCTGCTCTCCCTGCCGCCGCTGATGATGGGTCTCCTCGGCCTGCTCGGATACATAGACGACTGGACCAACACCACCACCGTCGCCTCGATCGAGGAGAACATCCTCACCGCGGTCGGCACGGTCCTCTCGGACAGAGGCGTCGACCAGATCGCGAAACCGCTGCTGTCGGACGTCACGCACGGCGGACGCCCCGACCTCATCTCCATCGGTTTCGCGATCGCGCTCTGGTCGGGCTCGATGGCGGTGAACGTCTTCATCGACACGATCACCGTGATGTACGGGCTCGACGGCCGGCGCGGCATCGTCGCCACCCGGCTGCTCGCCTTCCTGCTCTACATCGTGGCGCTGATCGTCGGCGCCGTGGTGCTGCCGCTCGCGGTGGTGGGGCCCGACAGGGTCGTCGACATCATCCCGTGGGGCACGGAGGTCGCCGTCGTCCTGTACTGGCCGGTGGTGATCCTGCTCTCCGTGGCCTTCCTGACGACGCTCTACCACGTGTCCGTGCCCGCGCGGTCGCCGTGGATAGAGGACGTGCCGGGCGCGCTCGTCGCCCTCGCCATGTGGGTCTTCGGCAGCTTCCTGCTGCGGATCTATCTCACCAGTACGGTCGAGGGCCCCACCATCTACGGATCCCTCGCCGCCCCCATCGCGGTCCTCCTGTGGATCGGCATCTCGGCGTTCGCCGTCCTGGTCGGAGCGGCGGTCAACGCCGCCACCGACCGGGTCTGGCCGTCGGTCGCCACGGCGGCGGCACGCGCGGCCAACGACCGGCTGCGCGCGGCGCAGGCGGCGGAGCTGGTGGCGCGGGTGGAGGCGCTGTCGGGGGAGACGGAGACGGACGACGCGGAGTACGGCCCCGACCCGGACATGCCCTCGGAGTTCCCGGAGCGATGGTCCCGCTTCCTCCCGCCGGACGACCTGAAGTCCCGGTTCCACGCCGGCCGCGACAAGGAGCAGAAGTCGTAGTCTGGCGGTGTGTACAGGGAACGGGCGTCGCAGGTCGAGGGCGTCGTCGTATGGACGCGGACAGCGCCGGAACACGACGACGGTCCCGTCTACCCCGTCCTGCCCGACGGCTGCATGGACCTGCTCTGGATCGGTGGCCGGCTGAGCGTCGCCGGGCCTGACACGCACGCCTTCACACCGGACCTGTCGGACGGCGGCCCTGTCGCCGACGCCATGGGGGTCCGCTTCGCGCCCGGCATCGCGCCCGCGCTCCTGGGCGTACCGGCGCACGAGCTGCGCGACCGGCGCGTGGACCTCACCGATCTGTGGCCGGGCCCCGAGGGCCGTGACACCGCCGAGCGCGTCGCCACCGCCGCCGACCCGGCCGCCGCCCTGGAATCGGCGGCGCTGCGGCGCATGGCCCTCGCCGGACCGCCCGACCCGCTGCTGCGCGCCGTCGTGGGCGGGCTCGACGCGGGCCGCACCGTCGCCTCCGTCGCCGAGACCGTCGGCCTGGGCACCCGCCGGCTGCACCGCCGCTCCCTGGACGCCTTCGGTTACGGTCCCAAGACCCTGGCCCGCGTCCTGCGCCTCCAGCGCGCGCTCGCGCTCGTACGGGCGTCGGTACCGTTCGCGGAGACCGCCGTCCTCGCCGGCTGCGCCGACCAGGCGCATCTCGCCAGGGAGACGCGCGATCTGACCGGTCTCACGCTCGGTGCCTACGCGGCGTTGGCGAACAGCGAGACGCCGCAGCCGTCCGGGTCGAGCACCACCGCGTAACGCTGGCCCCACACCGCGTCCCACGGCTTGAGGTGGCCGCGGTACCCGGCGCCGACCAGTTCGTCGTAGAGCGCGTCGACATCGGCGGGGCTGTCGCACAGGAAGCACAGTCCGACCCGGTCTCCGGGCGTCGGCGGGGTCCAATCGGGGTCGAAGGACCGGATGACCGCCTCCGAGTCCCAGCCGAGCCGCATTCCGCCGGGCAGGGTGACCTCCACATGGGGAGCGGAGTCCGCGTCGGCGGGGATGTCCAGGCCGAGCTTGCGGTAGAAGGCGAGCGAGGCGGCCATGTCGGAGGCGACGATGCCGATCATGTCGAGTCGTGGAGTCATGCGCCCAAGGTAGGCGCGGACCGTCGCGACGGTCTTGAACGAATCGGACAGGACGGCGTCGCCCGCTCCACCGGCCCCCGTCTGCGGCGCGGCCGTTCGATAGCCTCGAACGGTGCGGTGGCGGGGTGGGACGAGCGAAACGGCCCGGACAGGCGAAACGGGCGCGAGCAGCGATACGGGCGGGAACAGCGGTACGGACGGTTGGACGGTGGTGGGCCCCGCCGTGCGCGACACCGCCCTGTGGCTCGCCCTGGCCGGGGTCGCGCTCGTCTGGTTCGTGGGCCACCCCGAATCCTCCGTCGCGCTGGAACTGGTGCTGCCGCTGGCTGTTCTCGCCGTCGCGATCCCGGCCCGCCGCCGGTGGCCGGTGGCCGCCGTGTTCGCCGTCAACGCGCTGTGCGCGATCGGCCTCGCGCACCCCGTCACGCCGGCCAACGCGTACGTCGTGGCGCTGGCCGTCTCGGCCTATCTCCTGGGCACCGGACCGACCACCACCCGCTCCGCGCTGCCGGCCTTCGGCGGCTGCCTGGCGCTCGACCTGGCGCTCTGCGCCGTGCTGGGCGGGGGAGCGGTGTGGTGGTATTACACGCTGACGGCCTTCCCCCTGGCGCTGCTGGTGCCCTGGCTCTTCGGCCGCTACTGGCAGGCACAGCTCGCTTTCGTACGCGGCGGCTGGCAGCGGGCACAACTCCTGGAGCGCCAGCAGCGGCTCGTCGCCGAACAGGCCCGGCTGCGGGAACGGACCCGGATCGCCGCCGACATGCACGACTCGCTCGGGCACGAGCTGAGCCTCATCGCGCTACGGGCCGGCGCCCTGGAACTCTCACCTACGGTGACCGGCCGGGACCGGGCGGATCTCGGCGAGTTGCGGGCCGCCGTGGCGGACGCCGTCGGTCATCTGCGGGACACCGTGGGAGTGTTGCGCGACGACGAGGGCGACCGGGCCGCCGCGCCGACGGACGAGTCCGTCGAGGAGCTGGTCGACCGGGCGCGGGATTCCGGCGTCACGGTGGACCTGCGGCGCGACGGCACCCCGGCGCCTCCCGGCCTCTCTCCGCTCGTCGACCGCGCCGTCTACCGGGTGGTGCGTGAGTCGCTGACCAACGCGGCCAAGCACGCGCCCGGGGGCGCGGTACGGGTGCGGATCACGCACGAGGGCGGGCGGACGGACGTAGCGGTGGCCAACTCGGCCGGGAACGCGGGAAAGTCGCTCCCACCGTCGGGCCCGGTATCGGGAGGGCACGGTCTGACGGGACTGCGGGAGCGGGTGGGGGTGGTCGGCGGGACGCTGCGGGCCGCGCCGCGGGGGACCGGGTTCGAGGTCGCCGCGACAATGCCGGACCGGGTGGGCCGGGACCGGCCACTGCGGGAGTCCGGGGCCGTTACCGATTCCGGCGCCGAGTCGGAGCCGGCGTCCGAGTCGGTACGACAGCTCACCACCGCCCGGCGAAGGGCCCGGCTGCGCTTCGCCGCCGCGTTCGTGGTGCCCGGCGGATTCGGGCTCATCACCCTGGGCTCCGCCGCCTACGCCGCATTCCAGCTCGCGACCTGCGTGCTGCGGCCCGCCGACTACGCCCAGCTCCAAGTGGGGCGGGACCGCGCCGAGTTCGCGAACGTCCTCCCGGCGCGGCAGTTCCCCTACGTCTCCGACTCCGTCAAGGCCCGTCCCCGCCCGGCCGGGACCACCTGCGCGTACTACAGGTCCAGCGGTAGCCTGCTCGACCAGGTGGACGTCTACCGCCTCTGCTACAGCGGGTCCCGGCTGGTCTCCAAGGACGTCGTGCCGGGTTCGGGCAGGGGGTGACGACGTCGCGCCGCCACCGGGCTACGCGTCACGCCGCCGCAGCACCTCACGTCCGATCAGATGGCCGACGGCCGCCCACCCCGCCACGATCAGGAAGCCCACCACCCGTGGATACGGCGCGTCGTCGGCCAGCATGGCGTGCGTGCCCGCGCCGTGCGGCAGGTGGTCGTTGACGGCTCGCAGCACCTCGCCGCCCAGCCCCACGAGCACGGTCGGCACGCCGTAGAGCAGCAGGAAGAGCACCGTCAGCACCGCGGCCGGTGCCCGCAGTGCGAACGACACCCCCACCGTCAGCACTGCCACCAGCGCCAAATAACCGCCCAGAAGCAGCACTTGACCGAGCACCTCGGTGGCGTCGAACGTCGCCCGGCTCTCGAACGACGCCCACGCCACGGCCGTGCCCAGCACCCCGAACAGCACACCGGCCACGAACGCCACCACCGCCGCGACCACCGCCTTGGCCAGCTCGACCCGGTGTCTGACCGGCACCCACAGCAGCGTCGCGCGCACGCCGGTCGTCGCGTACTCGCTCGTCACCGTGGCCATCGCCAGGACGACCACCACGAACTGCACCAGCACCGCCGCGGCCACCGGCGCGTTGCCGACCGGCTGGACGGGATGGTCGTTGATACGGGCGATGGCGCCGTAGTAGAAGGTGAACACCCCCATCAGCAGCGCCCCCGCGACCAGGCACACGTAAGCGGCCCGCACCGTCCACACCTTGGTCCACTCGGAGGCCACCGCCCCCGCGAACCCGCCCCCGCCCGGCGTACTCCCGCCCGCCGTGCCCTCGCCCCTCATGCCCCGGCTCCCGTCCCGGCCCCGTACTCCACGCTCTCGGCCGTCAATTCCATGTACGCCTGCTCCAACGAGGCAGATACCGGCCGCAGTTCATGCAGGCGCACCCCCAAGCCGTGTGCCGCGTCCCCCACTTCCTCGGCGGTGCGGCCCGTCACGATCAGTTCCGTGTCACCGGCCGGCGCCACCTCCGCGCCCTTGCTGACCAGTCGGTCCACCAGCGATCGCCGGTCGTCGGCGCTCGGGACACCGACCCGCACGGAGGCTTGGGAGCTGTCGGCCAGGAAATCCGCCATCGCCGTGTCCGCGAGGAGTTTTCCCCTCCCGATGACGACGAGTTGATCGGCCGTCAGCTGCATCTCGCTCATGAGATGGCTGGAGAGGAAGACCGTGCGCCCCGCGGCGGCCAGCGAGCGCATCAGCTCGCGCACCCAGCGCACCCCGTCCGGGTCGAGACCGTTGACGGGCTCGTCGAAGACGAGGACGCGCGGGTCGCCGAGCAGCGCTCCCGCGATGCCGAGCCGCTGGTACATGCCGAGCGAGAACGCCCCGGCGCGCTTGCGGGCCACCGACGCGAGCCCCACCAGCTCCAGGACCTCGTCAACCCGGCCCACCGGAATACCGTTGCTGCGGGCCTGCGCCGTCAGATGCCCGCGTGCGGAGCGCGCCGGGTGCAGGGCCTTCGCGTCCAGCAGCGCGCCGACCTCGCGGACGGGATGACGCAGCGCCGCGTACGGCCTGCCGTCGATGAGAGCCGTGCCGCCGGTCGGATGGTCGAGCCCGAGGATCATGCGCATGGTGGTCGACTTGCCGGCCCCGTTCGGGCCGAGGAAACCGGTCACCCGGCCTTCCGCGATGTCCAGCGTCAGACCGTCCACGGCGACGGTGTCGCCGTAGCGTTTGGTCAGCCCTCTCAGGGTGATCACGTCTGTGCCCGTCCTTCCGGTGCCGTCCGTTCCTGTCCACCGGACGGTACGAATCACCGGTGCGGTCACACATCGGACGTTCGTCAGCGATCACACCCCCGACTTTCGTCGGGGACCATCCCGTGACCCTGCTCGGTACACTCCGCCCGTGGTCAGAGTGCTGGTGGCGGACGACGAGGCGCTGGTCCGCGCCGGAGTGCGCGCGATCCTCGCGCGGGATCCGGGGATCGAGGTCGTCGCGGAGGCGGCGGACGGCCGGGAGGCCGTGGACGCCGTACGCGAACACCGCCCGGATGTCGCCCTGTTGGACATCCGGATGCCGGCGCTCGACGGGATCCGCGCCGCGGAACGGATCCATCGGGAGCTGCCCGGTACGGCGGTGGTCATGCTGACGACCTTCGGCGAGGACGACTTCATCGCCCGCGCGCTGAGCGGTGGGGCCGACGGGTTCCTGCTCAAGGCGGACGACCCCAGGGAGCTGCTGGCGGGCGTGCACGCGGTGGCCGGGGGCGGCGCGTACCTCTCACCGAGGGTCGCGGCCCGAGTCGTCGCGGGGCTGCGGGACGGCGGGGCGGGCGCGGCGGCGGTGAGACCGCTGGCCGAGCGGCTGACCGGGCGGGAGCACGATGTCCTGGAGCTGGTCGGCGCGGGGCTGTCCAACGCCGAGATCGGCGGACGCCTGCATCTGGTCGAGGGCACGGTGAAGGCCCATGTCAGCGCGATCCTGGCCAAGTTGGGCGTACGGAACCGGGTGGAGGCTGCGATCGCCGCGTACGAGGCGGGTCTGGTCGGGCGGGACCGCGACGACCGGTCCTGAGGCCGGGCCGGGCGTACGACGGCGGGCCGCGCCTGGGGCGCGGCCCGCCGGGGACAACTCGTCCCTGCGTTGTTCAGGGCTTCAGGGGCTCGTCATCCCCCGGGGCCCGGACGCTTCGGACGGTCAGATGATCGAGACGCCGTAGACGCTGAGGGCCTCGGTGACCGGCTGGTAGAACGTGGTGCCGCCGGAGGAGCAGTTGCCGCTGCCGCCGGAGGTCAGGCCGTGCGCCGTGGTGCCCGAGAAGAGCGCGCCGCCGCTGTCGCCGGGCTCGGCGCAGACGTTGGTCTGGATGAGGCCGGAGACGATGCCGTCGGCGCCGTAGTTCACGGTCGCGTTGAGGCCCGTGACCGAGCCGCTGTGCACACCGGTGGTGCTGCCGCTGCGCGTGACACCCTGGCCGACGGACGGGTCGGCCGCGCCGTCGATCTCCTGGTAGCTGCCGTTGTACAGGTAGACCCTGCCGTCGGCCGCGCCCGGGTCGGAGTGCTGGATGATCCCGTAGTCGTTGCCCGGGAAGCTGGTGCCGGCGGTCGTGCCGATGGACCAGCTGCTGCCGATGTTGGTGCAGTGACCGGCGGTGAGCGCGTAGTTGGCGCTGCCGTTGGTCACGTTGAAGCCGAGCGAGCAGCGGGCGCCGCCGGTGGTGATGGCCTCGCCGCCGGCGATCAGCTTGCTGAAGGTGCCGGGGGTGCGCTTGATCGTCAGGTCGGCCCTGGAGTCCGCGAGGGCCGACTTGACCTCGGACAGCTCGGCCGCCGAGACGGTGCTGTCCGCGGTGACGACGATCTTGCCGGTGGCCTTGTCCGTGTACCAGGCGGTGCCGGCCACGTCCGCGCCGCGTACGGCGGAGCTGGCGTCGGCGAGCTGAGCCACCGTCGCCTTCGCCTCGGGGGCCGGCGCGGCCACCGCGGACGGTGCGGCGAGCGCGACGGCGGCCATCAGACCGGCGGACACGGCGAGGGCACGAGCGCGTCTGGACACGCCGTCGCGGGGGGAGAAACGCTTGAAGGTCACGAAATCCTCCATCAGTGGGGGGAGAACACGGCCCCGTGGGGTGTGGGCCGTTGCTCGTGCGCCGGTCCGTGGCCGGTAGTTGCCGGCTCCGGGCCTGTCGATCCGCACGGATGGAATCGTTGACGGGGTACGCCTCGTACACAAGGCCGACTTCCGGACCCCCGTCGCACGCGCCCCGGCATCCCCGGTTCGGCGCCGTCGGCGGGGCGCCGCCATGACGTCGCCCTCAGCGAGCCGTCGCTTTGCTGCAAAGCGACGGGGCGCGGGGGCGCGGCGCGTGCTTCGGGCGTGAACTCCCTGTGAGACAGCGGGTTTGAGCCTGTATACCGTGGAGCTGCGACAGGTCACGTTACGAACACACACGGTCTGCACGGCGGTTCGGCACCCGGTATGAGCGGTGTGTACGGCCGCGCTCCAGCCGTATCCGCGGACGCGCGCCGGGGATCGGTGCTCCGCCAGCGCGGCGGAATGGGTAGTACATGCCAAATGCGCTCGTCGGCTCGATGGCCGAATTCATATGCTACGGCCCCGAGTTGGTGTCATCCTGCCTGACCGCATTCGGCCAGGTCAGCACTCTTGACGGACGCGAGCTGATCAGGCCGGGCGGTCCTGGAGCACGGAGAGGGTGTTGCCCGCCGGGTCGGTGAACCACGCGATGTACGGGCCGCCGAGCCGGAAGATGCCGCGGTCGTCGGTCTCCATGCCGGGGTAGCTCTCGAAGCGCACGCCCCGCCGGACCAGTTCGTCGACGGCGGCCTCGATGTCGTCCACGGGGAAGTTCAGGATCGTGTACGTGGCGGGGACATGGTCCGGCTTCGGGTAGACGAGCACCTCCGCCCCGCCCGCGAGACGCAGATGCAGCATGCCGTTCGCCTCGGTGACGTCCAGGCCCAGCGTCTCCCCGTAGAAGAGGCGGGCCCTCGGGATGTCGTCCACCGCGAAACCGCTGAACGCCTTGCTGCTGCCGAGCATGTCCGCTTTCCTCTCGTCCGGCCGGGTCCCGGCCTTTCCCCGACCGTACAAGGGGGACGGGGGCCCGGCAGCCCGACGGTGTCCGTCGGGACCCGCCGTTCGGGCGGCACCCCCGTGTACGTAATACTCGAAGCATGACCTCATGTGTTACCGAGGCGGTCACCGTCCGACGGGCCACCGCGCGCGACGCCAGGCGCCTGACCAGGCTCGTCCAGGCCTCCGGCGCCTACGAAGGCCCGTACGCGCCGATGGTCGCCGGCTATCGCGTGGGGCCCGACTACATCGAGACCCACCGGGTCTTCCTCGCCGCGGGCCCCGACGGCAGGGTGCTCGGCTTCTACGCGCTGCTGCTCGCCCCGCCGGAGCTGGATCTGCTGTTCGTCGCCGACGCCGCCCAGGGCCTCGGCGTCGGGCGGCGGCTGATCGACCATATGAAGGGGGAGGCGCGCGGCGCCGGCGCCGGCGCCGTACGGGTGGTGTCCCACCCGCCCGCCGAGGGCTTCTACCTCGGCGTCGGCGCTGAACGCGTCGGTACGGTGGCGGCGAACCCGCCCGCGGTGATGTGGGACCGCCCGGAGCTGGTCATCGACCCGCACGGGTAGGTGAGAGCCGGGGCGAGTCCTGGATGCAAGCCCCTGCCGTAGCCGCGAGCTTCGTACGAAGGACTTCGGCGGCTGCCGCTGCCAGGCCCACGCGCTCAGCGGCGACGCCACCCGCACGAACCCGGCCTGTCGTCTGTCGCCCGACCACGCACTCGTCACCGACCTGGTCGACGCCCTCCCGCCGGCCGGGGAGGCACCCACGGCGCCCGCCTACGTCCACCGGGACTACCCGAAAGACCACGGAGCCGCGGCCGGTCACCCTTAGAACTCCCTTTCCAACGGCGCCCCATGGCGCACCGGCACCTCTCACACCCTCCACCCAGCGCAACCCGCAGGGCATCGCGTTCGATCCGCAGGGCCGTCTGTGGGGAGCGGAACTCGGCCAGAACGCCAGGGACGAACTCATCCTCGTCAAGGCCGGCAACAACTACGGCTGGCCCATCTGCGAAGGCACCTGCTCCGCGGCCGGGATGACCGACCCGAAGGCCACCTGGACCACCGCCGAGGCGTCGCCCAGCGGAATCGCCGTTGTCGACGGCGCCGTCCACATGGCGTCACTGCGCGGCGAACGGCCGCTGTCCGGCGCGGAACTCCCCTTCCGCGCCGGACAGTCGGCCCGGCGTCCGGCCCGCCGTACACAGGTGGACGAAAGGGGAGATCGGTGACTCCGGGAGCGGTAGTCTGCACGCCCACGGTGCACACGGAGCGTGCGTGACCGGTCACCGAGGCGAGGGTGAACGCTGTCCTCGGCCATTTCCCCGATCCTCCCGAGGTCCGTCCGATGATCGAGATAACGGTTCTGGCCGCAGGCGGCCTGAGCGCCGGGACCCTTCTGGCGCTCGTCCTGGCAGGCGGTCTGCTCCGCTCCCGCCGCGACCGGTCCAGACTCCGCGAGGAGATCGCCGATCTGCGGGACCGGCTCGACAACGAGCGGTCGAGGGCCGGGCGCGTGACCGACGCGTTCACCGCCGAGATCGCGCATCTCGCCGAGAAGCGCATCCCCGCCGTGGCGACCCGTGCCGCGCACCCGCAGGCGCAGGTGCCGGGACCGCTCAGCTCCGACTTCGCCCGCACCGGACCGGGCGCCGCTCTGGAGGGGGTGATCGACGGCCTGTCGAACGTCATGACGCAGGAGCGCAAGCGGGTCGACGCCGCGGCGCGGGCCGGTATGCGTGGCACCACCCGCGAGATCCAGGCTGGGCTCTACCGGCTCCAGGACGTGCTCAGAGGGCTGCAACAGCAGTACGACGAGCCCGAGTTGGCACAGACCCTGTTCGAACTCGACCACGAGAACGAGCAGTCGCTGCGGCGCGCACAGGTCGCCGCCGTGGTCTGCGGCGCCTGGGTGGGCCTGGCCCGTGAGGAGTCGCACCTGGTGGACGCCGTGACCGGTGGCCAGTCACGGATCGTCGGCTACCACCGCGTACGCGTCAACAACCATCTGGAGCCGGGCACCGCGCTCGTCTCGCACGCCGTCGAGCCTGTCGCGATCATCGTCGCCGAACTCCTCGACAACGCGCTGCGGCACTCCTCACGGGACACCGACGTCTCGGTGCACCTGGAACGCGCCCACCACGGGGCCGCCGTCACCATCGACGACGCCGGGGTCGGCATGTCCGCCGACGAACGCGCTTACGCACAGCGGATGGTGGCGAGCAGCGAGCCGATCCTGCTGTCCGACCTCGGCGACCCGCCCCGGATGGGACTGGCCGCGATCGGCCAGCTCACCCGACAGTTCGACCTCTCTGTCGACCTGTCGACCCCGTCTCCGTACGGCGGCGTACGCGCGGTGCTGCTGGTCGACAACCACCTGCTCAGCCATGTCGACCCGGTCGTCAGGCCGCCCGCCGCCGCCGCACCGCGCTCCACCCGCCCCGCCGGAACGCCGGAACAGCCGGCCAGGGCGGAGACACCCGGCAAGCTGCCGGTCAGGACGGCCGCCACCTCGCGGAACCTGCGGACGGCGGCCCGCAGGGCGACGCCGCCCACCGCTTCCACGACGGCCCCGCCCGCCAACTCCTCGCTTTCCGAAGGGTCTTACCCCGATTTCGCCCACCCCGGCAGCACCCCTGGCAACACATCCGCCAACACCCCCGGCGGCATCGACCCCGACCACGGCGTCCCGCCCGGCGACGACCTCCTGCCCCAGCGCAGGCGTCGCCGCCCCCGCCCCGGCCCCGAAGCCGCGGCCCTGGCCGGCCGCCCCGTCCCCCAGCAGGCCCCACCACCCTCCCGTACCCCCGAAGACTCCGCCGCGGCGCTCGGCGCGCTCCAGACCGGCACCGCAGCGGCACGATCCACCGCCGACCCCGAAGGGAACGACCCGCGATGAAAAGCCGCGACGCCGGCGAAACGGCGTGGGTGCTCGATCCGATCCTGGAAATCCCGCATGTGCGGGCAGCCGTCCTCCTCACCAGGGACGGCCTCGTCTCCGGTTACACGGACGCGCTCAGCCAGGCCACCGCCGAACGCACGGCGGCGATCACGAGCACCGTGCAGGGCGCGTGCCGTACGGCCGCCGCCGCCTTCGCCGACCACGACGACGCGGAGATCCGCCAGATCGTCGTCGAGTCCGACCACGGTTACATCCTGGTCGCGCCCACCTCGCACGGCACCTGTGTGGCCGCGTACGGAGCCCCCGAGGTACGGCTCGACCTGCTCGCCCACCGGGTGCACTCACAGGTGGCCCGACTCGGCGAGAAGACGATGACGGCCGCACCACGCGCGAGCGAGGGCGGCGCTCCGGCATGACCGGCCGCAGAAGCGGCCGTCCACTCGTTCCCGCCTATCTGTCCACCGGCGGGGTCGCTCGGCCGGGCCACACCGAACTACAACGGCTCTCGCTGCTGACCGGGGGGAGCGGGCCCGCCCCCGAAGGGATGCCCGCCGCCCGGCACGCGCTTTTCGACGTGCTCGACGGCGGGACGCTCACCCTGGTGGAGGCCGCCGCCCTGCTGGAGCTGCCGGTCTCCGCCGTACGCGTACTCGCCGCCGAACTGGCCGAGCAGGGGCTGGTGAGCGTACGCGCGCCGGTGCCCGCCGCCGCCCTGCCCGCAGCCGACCTGTTGAAGAGAGTGGCCGATGGCCTCCGCGCCCTCAAGCAGTAGCACCAGCGGCACCGGCGACACGGGCGCCGAGGGGCTGCACCTGCCCGACACCACGGGCGAGTTGGTGAAGATCCTGGTGGCGGGCCCGTTCGGGGTGGGCAAGACCACGCTGATCGACTCGGTGTCCGAGATCCGGCCGCTGCACACCGAGGAACACCTCACCGAGGCGTCCGTGACCGTGGACGACCTCGCGGGTGTACGGGACAAGACCACCACGACCGTCGCCATCGACTTCGGGCGGATCAGCGTGGACGCCGGGGTTGTGCTCTATCTGTTCGGCACACCCGGCCAGGAGCGCTTCCGCTCACTGTGGGCGGACATCGCCCACGGCGCGCTCGGCGCGCTCGTCATCGTCGACACGCGCCGTATCGACGACTCCTTCGACGTACTCGGACTGGTCGAGGAGTCTGGGCTGCCGTACGCCGTCGCGCTCAACACCTTTCCCGACGCGCGCTCCTACACGGAGGAGCAGTTACGCCGTTCGCTGGACCTGGAAGCCGACACTCCCATGGTCATCTGCGACGCGCGCGACACCAACTCCTCCGTCGACGCGCTGCTCGCACTCGTCCAGCATCTGATAGCGGGTCACACCGACGGTGCCGGCCCCCACCACGGAAACCCGGTGACCTGGTGACTTCCTACCCCGCCCCCGCGAAGGCCTTCTCCCTCCCGGCGCCGGTCCGGCTCTGGGACGAGGGCTTCGCCGCCGATCCGCTCAGCCGCTACGAAGCCCTGAAGGCGCAGGGCCCCGTCGGCTGGGGCGAACTCGCCCCCGGCGAGCCCGCGTACATCGTCACCGACCGCCGGGCGGCGCTCGACATCCTGCACGATCCGGACAACTGGTCACGCGACTCCAGGGGGTGGGAGGCGACCACGGCCCCCGACTCACCGATCCTCAGCATGCTGAAGTGGCGGCCCAACCCGCTGTTCAACGACGGTGCCGCGCACCGGCGTTACCGCACCGCGCTGGTCGACGCCTTCGACCTGGTCGAGCCGCACGACCTGCGCGAGCGTGTGCACCACGCCGTGGACCAGCTGGTCGGCCGGTTCGGACCGGCGGGCGCCGCGGACCTCGTGGACGACTTCGCCCGCCCGCTGATGACGCTGATCTTCAACAGCCTCTTCGGACTCCCCGACAGCGAGAGCGTCCGGCTCCACAACTCGATCGGCCGGCTCATGGAGGGCGGCGACGAGGCCGCCGACGGCGAGCAGGAGTACGGCCGTTACCTCACGGAACTCGTCACGGCCAAGACCCTCAAGCGCGGTGACGACCTGACCAGTTGGCTGATCGACCATCCGGCGGACCTCGTGTACGACGAGGTCGTCTGGCAGGTCTTCCTCACGATGGGCGCGGGCCACGAGCCCACGGCGAACCTCGTCGCCAACGCGCTCTCGCGGATGCTCGGCAACCCCGCCTACTACTCCACCCTCACCAGCGGCTCCCGCCCCGTCATGGACGCGGTCCTCGAAGTGCTGCGCCACGAGACGCCGTTGGCGAACTACGGCATCCTCTACGCCCGTGAGTCGATGAGCTTCCGAGGCGTATGGGTGCGCGAGGCGGTCCCTGTCGTCGTCTCGTACGGAGCGCTCGGCTACTTCTCCGAACAGGACGCCGCCGGCGCGCCGCACCACCCGCACGACGCCTCCCATCTCTCCTGGGGCGCGGGCGCGCACAAGTGCCCCGTCAAGCAGCACGCCCTGCTCATCGCGACCGAGGCCATCGAGCGGATCACCCAGTGGCTGCCCGACCTTCAGCTCGTCACACCACGCGACCAACTGACCTGGCGGCCGGGCCCGTTCGTCCGCTCGCTGAGGTCGCTGCCCGTCCACTTCACACCGCGTACGCCGGACACCACCGTCGCCGCTCCGTAACGACGTCCCAGGTACCGTCGTCGCACGGCAGATGACGGTACGTCAGGAGGTCGCGTGGTCGAAGGCTGAGCCAGGGACTGGGCGGCGGCGTACTCGCGCGCCTCGACCGCCGTGGTGGCGCTCGCCGCGTTCGTCCAGGGAGCGAGCGGCCTCGGCTTCGCCCTCATCGTCGCGCCCGTCGTCGGCATGCTGGATCCCGGCCGTCCCCGAACGCCACCTCGGCGTGGCCGTCGGGGCCGCGACGGTGCTGGCCGCGCTGGTGTCCGGAGCGGTGCTGATCGCCGGGGTGTAGGCCTCACGCTCGACCGCCTTCACCGCGGACCACCGCGGGCCAGGGAAAGGGTTGGCGGTTCGGGCCGTCGCCCCGGCATGCTGGCCCCATGCTGATCAGGGAAGCCACCCGTGAGGACTGGGCCGCCATCTGGCCGTTCTTCCACCGGATCGTGGCCGCCGGTGAGACGTTCACCTATCCGACCGGCCTGGCCGAGGACGACGCGAGGGACTGGTGGCTGCTCGCCGCACCGAACCGTACGGTCGTCGCCGTCGATGACGCGGGCACCGTCCTCGGCACCGCCAAGATGAACAACAACCACATGGGCAACGGCGCGCACATCGCGAGCGCCAGCTACATGGTCGACCCGGAGCGCACGGGCCGGGGTGTGGGCCGCGCGCTCTGCGAGTACAGCCTGGAGTGGGCGCGGACGGCGGGTTTCCGCGCGATGCAGTTCAACGCCGTCGTGGAGAGCAACACGCACGCGGTGAAGCTGTACGAATCACTCGGCTTCACGGTGCTCGGCACGCTCCCCGAGGGTTTCCGCCATCCGGTGCACGGCTATGTCGGGCTGCACATCATGCACCGCGCGCTCTGAGGGGCCGCCGCGGCACGCGGCACTTGTCAGGTGTCCGGGCGGCCCTGGAGGCGGGCGGCGCGTTCGCGTATCCGGGGGAGCTGTCCGTACAGCGCACCGCCCGGACAGTGTGTCGAGTAGCCGTCGCGGTGTCCCGACACCGTTCGGAAGATCTGCCGGGTGCCCTTCTTGAAGCGGCTGCCGTCGTTGGTCGACACCAGCGTCGTCGTGCCGCGTGGGTCCACCCCGTACAGGCCGAGCTTCCACGCGATCAGCCGGGCGATCGACTCGACCATCGGCTCGGGCACCGGCGCGCCGTCGCTGAAGTCGCCTATCGCCGCGATGCCGACGGTGGCGACGTTGAAGCCGAGGGTGTGCGCGCCGACGACCGGGTTGCTGATGCCGCCCTCGCGGCCCTCGTAGATGATGCCGCCCCGGTCCACGAGGAAGTTGTAGCCGATGTCGTCCCACTGCCGCCCGTCGACGTGGTCGACGGCGAAGGTGCGGATGAGACCGGGGACCTCGGGACGCGTGTAGTCGTTGGGGCTGCTGGTGTGGTGAATGAAGACGGCCCTGACCTCGTCCGCCGTACGCTCCGGCTTCCGCCGGGGCGGCGGGCGCTCCTGCCAGAACGTGCGGGGCTCGACGGCGGGCCGGGCACTGGCCCAGCGGAGCGGGCGCTCCGGACGTGCCTGCGGGCGCGGGCGGGAGGCAGGCCCGTCCTCGCCGGCTCGCCCGGCAGCGTCGGCGGCCAGGGTGAGGCCCGCACTCGCTGCGGCGGCCCAGCCCATGCCACGAAGCAGCACGCGCCGGTCGATGCTCATGAGCACGAGCGTATGGCGGCGGACCGGGATCCGCCTCCCCTCCGGGGCGCGCCGAGGGGCTTTTCCCCCGGCCGACGGAGGGCTCAGTCGTGCGAGGGCTGGCCGTCGAGCTGGTGGTCGGCCAGATTCAGCGCCTCGTCGATCACGCGCCGCAGATGCCCGTCGCGGAGGTTGTAGACGACCCGGCGGCCTTCCTTGCGTGTCACGACCAGACCGGCGAGCCGGAGCTTGGCGAGGTGCTGGCTGACGGCGGGGCGGGCCGCGCCGCACACCTCCGTCAGCGTGCTCACGTCCGCCTCGCCCCTGGTCAGCGCGTGCAGCAGGACCAGCCGTGTGCGGTCCGCGAGCACGGCGAAGACCTCGGCGGCGAGGGTGAACTGCTCCTCGCCAGGAATGGGCGGGTGCGCATCATGCGCAGTTGACAGTTGCATGCGTGCGTTCATATGCACATAATGGCGAACGCGACACGCTGCTGTCCACCCGCTCTCTCTGTTCGCCCCCATCGCCCGCATATCGGAAGGTCACCGCCATGAACGACTCGCACGGAGGACAGGCCCACACCCATGAGGTCAGACCTCATGCCCACGAGGGTCACGGCGATCACGGTCACGACCACGGAGGTCATGACCACGGGGATCACGGTCACGACCACGGCGACCACGGTCACGACCACGGGGACCACGGCCACGGCGATCACGGCCATGACCACGGGGACCACGGCCACGACCACGGCGGAGGCCTCTCCGGCCTGTGGCACTCGGTCAGTCATCTCGTCACGCCGCACTCCCACGAGTCGGCCGACAAGATCGACCCCGCCCTCGAATCGTCGGCGAAGGGCATGCGCGCGCTGTGGGTCTCGCTGGCCGTGCTCGGGGTGACGGCGATCGCGCAGGTGGTGGTCGTGATCCTGTCCGGCTCGGTGGCCCTGCTGGGCGACACCGTCCACAACGCGGCCGACGCGCTCACCGCGCTGCCGCTCGCCGTCGCGTTCCTCCTGGGACGGCGCGCGGCGACCCGCAAGTTCACCTACGGGTACGGACGGGCGGAGGACATCGCGGGCATCGTCATCGTGCTGACCATCGCCGCCTCGGCCGTGTTCGCCGCGTGGACCGCCATCGACCGGCTGTTCAACCCGCAGGAGATCAGCTATCTGCCCGCCGTCGCCGTGGCGGCCGTGGTCGGCTTCATCGGCAACGAGTGGGTGGCCCGCTACCGCATCCGTGTCGGCCGCGAGATCGGCTCGGCCGCTCTGATAGCCGACGGGCTGCATGCCCGTACCGACGGATTCACCTCGCTCGCCGTGCTGCTGGGCGCGGGCGGCGCCGCGATCGGCTGGAACCTCGCCGACCCGATCATCGGCCTCCTCATCACCGCCGCGATCGTGCTTGTCCTGCGCGACGCCACCCGCGAGGTGTTCCGCCGCATCATGGACGCCGTCGACCCCGCACTGGTGGACACCGCCGAGCAGGCCCTGGTGAAGGTCCCCGGTGTGCGGTCGGTGGGCGAGTTGCGGATGCGGTGGATCGGGCACCGGCTGCGCGCCGAGGTCTCGGTCGTGGTGGCCGGAGACCTGACCGTACGTCAGGCGCACCACGTCGCCGTCGAGGCGGAGCACGCCCTGCTGCACGCGGTACCGAAGCTGACGGCCGCCATGGTCCACTCCGACCCCGCCGCCACCCCCGACGAGTCCGACCCGCACGAGGCGCTCCACCACCACGAACCCATCCTGGACCACCGTGCACCCGCACCCGCCCATGCCCGTTGATGTCGAGGTGAATTGACGGTACGTCAGTCCGGTCTGTCCGATCCGGGAATCCCCCAAAAGGGCGGCCCTTGTCGGTGACACCGTTACTAGTGTGCCGGGTTCCATCCCCCACCGGAGGAGCCCGGCATGAAGGACCGAGTGAGACCCGCGCACCGACGTCGGATCGTCGCAGCCCTGTCCCTGCTCGCCTGCGGCGGTGTGGCCGTCGCCACAGCACCGGCCGGGGCGGCCGACAGCGACAGATCCACGCGCGTCACCCGCCCGTCCCGGTGCCCCCGTACGACGCCTCAGACGGACGCGGAGACGGCGCCGGGAGCCGCCGGCGCCGCCAGCCGCCCGCCCCGGTGCAGTCCGCCGAGTGCCGCGGCACAGGCCAGCCCGAGCACGAGCAGCGCCAACCACGGCAGCGCGGCGACACCGGCCTTCCGCGCCGCGTCGAGTGCCGCGCCGGTGAGCAGATTTCCGAGCGTGATACCGATACCGCAGATGGTGTTGTAGAGCCCGTAGTGCGTGGCGACGAGCCGGTCACCGGAGAGCCGGACGATGGTGTCCATCTCGAAGGGGTACGCGATCATCGTGCCCAGCGCGAGCAGCAGCGCGGCGATCGCGGGCGGGACGGCCGCCAGCGTCCACCGGTCGATTCCGCCGCCCGGTACGGGAATCGCGCCGGCCGCGAGCAGCGGCAGGAACGCCAGCCCCATGACGGCCAGCCCCCAGGTGAGCGCACGCCCCGGCTCCATCCGTGCCGTGCACCAGGCGGTCACCCGTGTCTGGAACAGGATCGTGCTCAGCCCGGACACCGCGAACAGCAGCGCCACGGCGGCTGCGGTGAACTCCCCGTCGCCGCCCACCCGTCGGACCTCCAGCGGAAGCGCCAGATAGACCTGGAAGGTCAGCACGTACGAGCCGATCATCGCCGCCGAGAAGAGCAGGAACGGCCGGTTGGCCAGCACCGAGCGCCACTGCGCCGCCACACTCTCCCGCCCGCCGTCCTCGTCCGCTGCCCGGCCGCCGGCCCGACGGGGCGGGAGCGCCCGGATCTGCACGATGCTCAGCAGCGCGAAGATCCCGGCCGAGACGAGGCAGGTGACTCTGAAGTCGACCCCGGTCAGCACCATGCCCACCAGCGGGCCGAGCAGGATGCCGGCCTGGTAGAAGACGTTGAACAGCGCGAACGCCTCCACGCGCCGCTCCCCGGCGTCCGCCGCCAGATACGCCCGGACCGCCGGGTTGAACAGCGCGCCGGCGAAGCCGGTGGCCGCCGACGCGGCGAGCAGCGCGGGCAGCGAGTCCACCAGGCCGAGCGTCGCGAAGCCCACCGTGCGCAGCGCGCACCCGGCGACGATGAGGGGCTTGTACCCGAACCGGTCGGCCAGCGTCCCGCCGACCAGGAACATGCCCTGCTGGCTGAAGTTCCGTACGCCCAGGACGAATCCGACCAGCCAGCCGGCCAGCCCGAGGGTGCCGGACAGATGGGTGGCGAGGTACGGCATCAGCATGTAGAAGCCGAGATTGATGGTGAACTGATTGACCATCAGCAACTGGGCGCCGCGCCCGTACGAACGCACCTGCGTGATCATTCCCCTCACCGGATCGCCTCCTCAGGGGAGTTGGCGGCAGCCGTGGCCGCCGTCAACGTCAGCGGGTCCACCACCGAGGCGCACCGGGTCCACCGGGTGACCTCCTTCTCGTCGACGCGGCCGATCACCTCCGGTTCGGCCGCCGGGGCCGCATCCAGCAGTCCGTACGCGGCGCAGAAGTCGTCGTCGTACACCGTCCCGAGGTAGCGCTGGGGCCCGTCCGGGAAGACCGCGACGATCCGGGCGTCGGCGGCACCGGTCCGCGCCAGCCAGCCCGCCACCAGGGCGACCGCGCCGACGCTCCAGCCGCCGGTGGCGTAGTGGGACGTGGCAAGCCGGCGACAGGTCCACACCGCCTCGGACGGCGCGACCCAGTGCACCTCGTCGAAGGTCCCGTACGCGACGTTGCGCGGGTAGATGCTCGATCCGAGCCCGCGCATCAGCCGGGTCCGGGCCGGCTGACCGAAGATCGTCGAGCCGATGGTGTCCACCCCGACCACCCGCAGCTGCGGGTAGAGCTGCCGCAGCACCCGAGAGATCCCGGCCGAGTGCCCGCCGGTGCCCACACTGCACACCAGGGTGTCGATGTGACCGAGCTGGGAGGCGAGTTCGAGGGCGAGCGGGGTGTACGCGGCGGTGTTGTCCGGGTTGTTGTACTGGTCCGGGCACCAGGAGGCGGGGTGCCGCTCCAGCAGCCGGGCCACCCGCTCGCGGCGCGCCTGCTGCCAGCCGCCGGTCGGGTGCGGCTGCGGCACGGTGTCGACCTCGGCGCCGTACGCCGTGAGCAGCCGGGTCATCGACAGTTCGAGGCCGGGGTCGGTGACGAGGGTGACCGGATGGCCGTGGACCAGCCCGGCGAGGGCGAGCCCCAGTCCCAGGGTGCCGCTGGTCGATTCGATGATCCTGCCGCCGGGCAGCAACTCGCCGCGCGCACGGGCCCGTTCGACCATGTAGAGGCCGGGGCGGTCCTTGATGCCGCCGGGGTTGAAGCCTTCGAGCTTGGCCCAGAAGCCGCGCTCCGCCGGGGCGAGGGGCGCACCGACACGGAGGATCGGGGTATTGCCGACGAGCCCGGAGAGGTCATGGGGTGGCGTGGAGACAGTGGGGGTCTGGAGATGCATGGATTCGCTTTCGTTCGCTGCACGGAAACGCGGGGGCGCCCGTACAGACGGCACACGGATTACGCACGTCGAAGGACACGTCGAATGGACCGGACGGCGAAATGCGGCCAGGCCGGGTCTGTCCTGCGTTCGAAAAGAAGTGACCGGTTCGGAACGGAGTTCTACACCCGCAGAATTGCCGGGTCTCTCCATGTGACGGACGCGGGAACGGCGTTGGCCGGCAGCGTGAAAGCGGGGGCGTGAAGTCGCGTCAGTTCCGCGAAGCCCAGCGGCGTCGTGCCACGGACGGGCAGGTCGGCCCGGTAGGGAGGCTGACCGGACGCGCAGCTCTCCGCGCGGTGTTCCGCCTCGTCACCGCTGTGGTGACCGGGCGCGGTGTCGTGGTCCGTGAAATCCACGGACGTCGCGGCTGTCGCCGTCACCGCGGTGAGGGGGGACTCGTGGGCCGCCAGGCCGTGGCTGTGGACGCCGTGCGTGGAGAGCAGCGCGAAAAGAAGTACGGCCAACCGGAACAACCGCAATGGGCGCGAAATCCGGAAGGCCGTAACCATGCGGTGATCGTAGCGTCACTTTGCGTGTGGTGCACGATCAACACCATTGCCAAGGGTGAGAAATAGGCTATGCGTGCGAATTGTTTATCCGCCCCCGGCGCAATTCGAGAATGACACCCGTCAGCCGACGACGGCCAGACCCCGCCCCGTGGTGTTGAGCCGCCGGCCGCCGGTCTCGGTGACCGTCATGATGTCCTCGATCCGCACGCCGAAGCGCCCCGGCAGATAGACGCCGGGCTCCACGGAGAAGCACATGCCCGGTACGAGCGGCAGTTCCTCGCCCTCGACCAGGTAGGGCGGCTCGTGCGTGGTGACGCCGATGCCGTGGCCGGTGCGGTGGATGAAGTACTGGCCGTATCCGGCGTCGGCGATCACCGCGCGGGCCACCCGGTCCACGTCCTGGCAGGTGATGCCCGGCCGTACCGCCTCGCAGGCGGTCCGCTGCGCCGTGCGCACCAGATCGTGGACGCGCCGCTCCTCCTCGGTGGGCTCGCCGACGTGCACGGTGCGGGAGGTGTCGGAGCCGTAGCCCTGGCACAGACCGCCGAAGTCGAGCACGACCATGTCCCCGGCCCCGATGACCCGCTCGCCGGCCTCGTGGTGGGGGTTGGCGCCGTTCGGGCCGGAGCCGACGACGGTGAAGTCGACCTGCGAGTGCCCGAACGCGCGCAGCAGGTCGGCGAGGTCGGCTGCGACCTCGGTCTCCCGGCGGCCCGCGAAGGGCACCTTCTTGATCTCCTCGTACGCGGCGTCGGCCGCCGCGCCCGCCGCCGCCAGCCGCTCCACCTCGCGCGCGTCCTTGACGGCGCGCAGCATCGGGAGCGCGTTCGTCAACGGCGCGTAGGAGGTGCCGGGCAGCGCCTCCTGGAGCCCGATGAGATGCAGGGCCCAGGTGTTGTCGCTGATGCCGTAGCGGCCGGTGGCGTTGAGCACGGGCGCGGTTACGCCGTACGGGTCGACGCCGTCCGTCCAGTCCCGCAGGGTCAGCGCGGGCGCGCCGACAGCCTTCTCCGCGTCGGGCGCCTCCAGCCTGGGCACCACGAGGACGGGGCCGGCGTCCGGGGTGAGCACCAGCAGGGTCAGCCGCTCGGTGTCGGCCGGCGGCCGGTAGCCGGTGAGCCAGACCATGTCGGGTCCGGGCGCCACGAGAACCCCGGCCAGCCCGGCGGCGGTGGCGTCCCGCACCGCGCGGTCCATCCGGGCGCGGTAGTCGTCGGCGGTGAAGGGGGCGGGGTGCGCCGGAGCCCCGGCGTCCGGGCGTGCGGTGGATGCGTCGCTGCCAGTCATACGGCCATCCTGCCGTCGCCGCCGGGCGCTCCGACACCCCCGGACCCGCGAAGATCCGCCGGACAGGGCCTACGCCTTCGGCTGGGTGAACCGGATGCTGTTGCCGAACGGGTCGCGCAGGCCGCAGTCGATGCCGTACGGGCGCTCGGTGGGCTCCTCGGTGAACTCGACGCCGCGCGCCAGCAGCGTCTCGTACGTCTTGCGGCAGTCGTCCGTGCTGAAGATGAGCGAGCCGCCCGTCGCGCCCTTCGTCACCAGCTCGCGGACCTGCCGCGCCGTCTCCTCGGACATCGCCGGAGGGCCCGGCCTCTCCAGCAGGATCTGGCGGTCCGGGTGGCCGGGGACGTGGACGGTCAGCCAGCGCATGAAGCCCATGTCGATGTCGGCGCCGACCTCCAGACCGAGGGTGCCGACGTAGAAGTCGAGTGCCGTGTCCTGGTCGAGGACGTAGATCTGTGAGTGTGTGATCGCGTTGAACATGTTTCTCACGCTACGGCGCGCGGCCGGCGAAAACTTGTCCAGAACTGCTCAGTCAGGCGCTCGGCCGCGTCCACGCCTTCGTGAAGCACGTCGGTACGGCCATGGCGATGAGCGCCGCCTCCTTGCGGTACGTCCTGGGCGGCCGGCCGACGATGTCGTGGAAGGTGCGGCTGAAGGTCGCCGGACTGCCGAAGCCGACCTCGTAGCAGATGTCGGTGACGCTGCGGTCGGTCTCCCGCAGCAGGAACATCGCCCGCTCGACCCGCCTGCGCTGCAGATAACGGTGCGGCGTCTCACCGAACGTGGCCCGGAACGTACGCGTGAAGTGGGCCTGCGACACATGGGCGATCCGCGCCAGCGCCGGGACGTCCAGCGGCTGCGCGTAGTCACGGTCCATCGCGTCCCGTACGCGGAGCATGCGGCGATTGGTCTCTTCCACGGCGCGGCCCACGACACCATCAGACCACGGGGCGGTGAGGAACGGCCGGCCGGACAGCTCCGGCACCGAAACCGCGCGAATCGCTCCCCGGGCCGGTGGCACCGGGGGACGATGGGTTCATGACGGCGCGATTTCGGCGGACACGGGGCGTTCAGTGGTGAGGCAGCGGCCTTCACGGCAGGAGTTGATCCGGCGCAGGCGGCAGGGCGGGTTCGTGGGGCGGCAGGGGGAGATCGCCGCGTTCCGTGAGGTGCTGCGGCAGGTGGTCGAGGAGACGGAGCAGTTCCTGTTCCACATCCACGGGCCCGCCGGGGTCGGGAAGTCCACGCTCGTACGCCAGTTGGAGACCATCGCGAGGGAGAACGGCGCCCTCACCGTCTACCTGGACGAGTCGGTGGCGGACGTGGTCGAGGCGATGGAGGCCATCAGCGCCCAGCTGGCCTTGCAGGGCGCGGCGATGAAGACGTTCGACAAACGGCTCGCCGCCTACCGGCAGTTGAGGCACGAGGCCGCGGCGGGCGCCGCGGCGGGACCACCGCCGGCGGCGGACGGCGAGCCCCCGGCCGCGCCCGCCCCCTCACCGTCCAGCGTCGTCGCCTCGCAGGTCGGCCTGGTCGGGCTGGGCATGATCCCCGGTGTCGGGGCCTTCACGGGCGCGGTGGATCCGCTCCAGGTGGCGGCGGGCGCGGACAGGGTCAAGGCGCTGTTCCAGTCCCGGCGCAGCCCCGAGGACATCCAGCTCGTCCTCTCGCCGTTGCAGGTCCTGGGCCCGGTGTTCATGGAGGACCTGACGGAGGCGGCGCGGCGCACCCCGTCGATCGTGTGGTTCTTCGACACCTACGAGCGCACCGGCCCGCTCCTGGACGTATGGCTGCGGGATCTGCTCATCAGCGGGCGGTACGGGGCGCTCCCGCCGAACGTCCTGACGGTGCTGGCCGGTCAGCCGGGGCTCGCGCCGAGCGTCTGGGGCGACTGGCTCGACCTGGTCACCGACTGGCCGCTGGACATCTTCAGCGAGGACGAGGCGCGCCGTCTGCTCACCCAGAAAGGCGTCACGGACGAGCGTGTCGTGGCGCTCATCCTCGAACTCTCCGAGCGCCTGCCGGTCCTGGTCTCCACCCTCGCCGAGAACAGCCCCGCCTCCCTGGACGACGTGGGTGATCCCAGCGGCACGGCGGTGGAGCGCTTCCTCAAGTGGGAGCCCGACCCCGACCGCAGGGCCGTCGCCCTGGCCTGCGCGCTCCCGCAGCAGTTCGACACCGGCGTCTACCGCGCCGCCGCGCCTGCCGACATCCCGGACCAACTGCCCTGGCTGCGCACGATGCCCTTCGTCACCGACCGCGCGGGCCAGTGCCGTTACCACCAGGTCGTACGCTCCATGATGCTGCGGCTGCAACGACAGCGGTCCCCGGAGAGCTGGCGGGAGCAGCACACCCGGATCGCCGACGCGTTCTCCTGGCGGCGCGTGTCACTGGAGCAGGGCGCGGAGCCCGACGGCGGCTGGTGGCACGACGACCACTGGCGTCGCCTGCGCCTCCAGGAGACGTACCACCGGCTGTGCGCCGATCCGCGCACGGCCCTCCCGGAGGCCCTGCGGGAACTGCTCGACGCCTACGACCACGGCCCGACCACCCTGCGACGCTGGGCCCAGACACTCACCGAGGCCGGTCGTGACACCGACGCACGCGGGCCGGGTGAGTGGGGCGCGCGGCTCCTGGCCGCACTCGACACGGAGGAACCCGGTCCGGCCGCGCTGACCTTGCTCATCGACCAGGGCCGCCTCGACAACGCCGCCCGCGCCAAGGCCCATACGCTGCGGGGCGACGACCTCCGTTACGCGGGCCGCTACGACCAGGCATTCGCCGACTTCGACGTGGCTGTCGCCCTCGCGCCGGAGAGCCGGCGCGCCGTGGGCGGCCGGGGCACGACCCACTCCTTGCTGGAGCGGTACGAGGAGGCGCTGGCCGACTTCGACCGCGCCATCGAGCTCGACCCCACGGACAGCTGGGCCTTCACCTGGCGTGGTGACACCTACAGTTCGCTGGACCGGTGCGACGAGGCGCTGGCCGACTTCGACCGGGCCATCGCTCTCGACCCCGAGTCCCTGTGGGCGTTCGCGTGGCGCGGCGACGTGTACCGGTTGCTGGGCCGCTACGAGGAGGCGCTTGCCGACCTCGACCGGGCACTTGAACGGGATGTCACGTCGTCGTTCGTGTTCGCCCGGCGCGGTGAGGTGTACCGGTTGCTGGAGCGCCACGACGAGGCGCTGGCCGACATGGACCGAGCGGTCGAGGGCAACCCCGACTCGTCCTGGGTGGTCGCCCGGCGGGGCGAGATGTACCGGCTGCTGGAGCGCTACGACGAGGCGCTCGCCGACCTCGACCGGGCGATCGGACTCGACCCCGACTACGGCTGGGCCTTCACCGCGCGCGGCCAGGTGCACACGGCGCTGGAGCGGTACGAGGAGGCGCTGGCCGACCTCGACCGTTCCATCGAGCTGAAGCCCGATCACGACGGATGGATCTACTACGAGAGGGCGCTGGCCAGACGCCGGCTGGGGAGAGCCGACTGGACGCGGGACCTGACGCGGGCGATCTCCCTGTTCACCGCGGACGCGGAGTCCACCGGCCCCGGTGCCCAGGTCGGCCTGGGCAACCTGGTCGTGGTCCACTGCGCCCTGTCCTCCTGGCAGGAGGCGGAGGACGCCCTCACCGGGTTCTTCGCGCTGCGCCCCTCGCGGCACCAACTCCGGGACGGGATAACCGACCTGACCCTGCTGGCCCGTGTGGTCCCCTCGCTCGCCCAGCGGATTCTGCCCTTCCAGGTCCGGCTCCGGGACGCTCTCGACGCCGACGGCTAGATTCGGCCAATTCGCGTGGCCGGGAGGTGAACCGTTCGCCGCCGGCTGCGGCGGTGGGGCGGAAGAGCGTCACCCAGGTGGGCTGTGACTATAGAAAGTGATACCTATCGAGCCGCCTGTCATCGCGATACCCGAGTGCGCCCCGTAGGGGCGTCGTGCGGTGAAGGGGCCCGGACCGGTCAGTGGCCGGAACCTGACGAGGGGGAGGGTGGAGCGGTCTTGCCCTCCCTTTAGTGCAAGTATATATTCCTGAAGCATCTTGCTCCGGGCCCTTGCATGGCGAAACCCGCTCAGCCCTTCTGTGCGCACTTCACATCGCGTTTCCGCTCGAAATCGCGGCCACGACGCATCGCCGGACGAGGGAGAGTTCATGGAGACTGCAATCGCGCGAGCCGTGGCCCGTGTCATCACCGATATGCACGCCAACTTCGGCGAAGAGCTCACGATTGACGATATGGCCGATACGGCCGGGTTCAGTAAGTTTCATTTCACACGAGGGTTCACGAATGTGACAGGGGTTTCCCCCCGAAGGTTTCTCCGGGCCATACGGTTCCAAGAGGCGAAACGGCTGCTCATGGAATCCGAACTGAACATCGCCGAGATCAGCCACGCCGTCGGTTACAGCAGTGTCGGTACGTTCAGCTCGTGCTTCAAATCGTGTACCGGTATTACTCCTTCCACTTATCGGCGGCTCGCCGTGTCACGGGCCGAAAGGCCGGGCCCGGAGGGGGATTCCACCGGAGTGGAGTCACCGACACCGCTGCGCGGTCAAGTCCTCACACCGTCGCCGACGCCCGCCGACTTCGTTTTCCTCGGTCTTTTCCCCACCTGTGTCCCACAGGGCCACCCGGTGCGCTGCGCGGTGCTCACCCGGCCGGGCGAATTCATCCTTGAGCATGTACCGCCGGGGACCTGGTACATGCTGGCGCGCTCTGTTTCCTACGGGGACGGCGACGGGTACAGCGGCGAGCCCACCCTTGCCGTCGGTGTCCACGGGCCGATCACGGTGACCGCCGGCCGGTGCCTCGAACCCGCCGTCATACAGCTCCGCCACCGTCGGGTGGACCGTGGCGCGAAGAGGCGGCCGGCGGACGGCCCGCCGCCGGTGCGCTGTCGCGTCCTCAGGCCCGTCAGGGCTGACGGGACCTCTGCGGGAGGGCTCTGCGCCGGTCATGAACTGGCGAGTTGAGCCAGGGGCTGTCGTCTGGATCCTGCCGGATCCAGACGACAGCCCCTAGCCCGGCCTCGGGGTGAGACGGCGGAACCGCCCGTCCAGGAACACCAGCGCGTCCTGCGGCGCCTGCCGCTCGAAGGCACGCACCGCGCCCACGAAGATCGTGTGATCGCCGCCTTCGTGGTCCCGCCACATCTCGCACTCGAAGTGCGCGAGGGCCCCGTCGATCAGCGGGGCGCCGGTCGCGGCACCGGGCGTCCAGCCGACGTTCTCGAACTGCTGCCGGCCCATGGGGCGGGAATGGTCGGCGAAATGCCGGGCCACGGCTTCCTGAGTGGCGCTGAGCACCGAGACGCCGAAATGGCGGGCGGAGCCCAGGGATTGACGCATGACTGCCTCATGGGCGACGCAGACGAGTACCAGAGGAGGATCGAGGGAGACAGATGTGAAGGAATTCGCCGTCATTCCGCGCGGAGTGGGGCCACCCACCGTCACCACGGTGATCCCGGTGGCGAACGCCCCGAACGCACCACGTAATTCCTCGGTCTTCTTGTCGTAAGGCGTGGGCGCCGGAAGGGTGCTCACGCGGTCCTTCCCCTTCGGTTCATGGCGGCCGGCGGAGCGTACGATTCCAGCGCCTGCACCAGTGCTTCGGGTACCAGGGCCGGCACCGTGGCGTTATTCGGGCCGCGCATGCACGCGACCCTCTGTCTGCCGCGCGCGACCAGTTTCTCCGTACCCTCCGGGGCGAGTCTGACGTAGTCGAAGCTGAACTCAAGCTGCGTCTGCACCAGTTCGGTCAGGCGCATTCTGACCGACAACTCGTCGAACGCGCTGATCTCGGCGAAGAACTCGCAGTCGACCTTCAGCGTGAACAACTTGAGGTCCGCGAGTACGTCGGCGAGTACGTCCGGAGCGTGGGTCCTGAGGAACATTTCGCGGCACCGCCCCTGCCACCGCAGATAGTTGACGTAATAGACGTTGCCGACGAGATTCGTTTCCTCGAAGCCGACGACATGCCGGTATTCGAAGTAGTCCGCCATGGTTCGTTCCCTGCTTTCGTGAGGGGTGTCGAACGGGTTACGCGGTCATCGCCCCGGCCTCCGGTACGCCGCCGGCAGCGGCGGGAAACGCGCCTTCCTCGGTCAGGACCGCGAACACGACCGGCCGCGGTACGTTCCGCAGCCGGGTCGCCAGCACCGCGATGCGCAGAGTGCCCGAGGCGAGGACCGCGTGGCCGTCCTTCCCGCTCGGTACGAGGGTGAGCGGCGCGTGCGTGGTGGCGCCCGCCTTCTGCAGGCATTCCAGTGCGGCCCATACGGCGGTGGCCGCGGTGTCGGGGTCGCATCCCGTCTCCCGCGCCATCACGGCGGCCAGGGGGGCGTGCCCACCGAGCAGCCCGTCCCACTCGGCGGCCGTCCGGGCGGAGACCACCTCGATGTCGCAGCCCACGGTCGAACCGGCGACCGCGCAGAGCGTGACCCCCGCCGCGTGGGAGGCGGAGAGGGACAGGTTGCCGGGCAACTCAGGCCGCCCGTCGGGACGGTGGACGACCGTGGTCCGCCGGCCGAGGGCGCGCCCCGCCGCCAGTGCGGTACGCAGACGACGGGCTCCGTCCCGGGCCGGCCCGTCCGCGTGGTGCGGTTCCACCGCGATCGAGATCCGCGCTCCGAGCAGGTCCTCCACGACCCGTTCCAGATGCGGCCCGAGCAGCGGAGGCGCCCAGGGGCCACCGTAGGCACCGGTGCGTACCGCCGTCAGCCGCAGGCCCTCCCAGCGTTCGACCACGGTGCCGTCCGGGGCGTGTGCCGCGATGTCGTACACATACGTGTTGCCCTCGCGGGCCCGCTCGACGGCGCGGTAGCGCAGCTCCTCGGGCAACGCGGCGCCGGAGGCGAGCGGGTGGAGCCGTTCGATGCTCGACGGCAGCAGGGTGGAGTCGGGCACGCACACCTGGTTGCCGTGCATCAGCGCGTCCCGCATGCCGGGGTCGGCCAGGAGCAGCGTGCCCGGCAGATAGTCGGCGAACCATCCGTCCGGTTCACGCACGGCCACATCGGCGTCCACGTGCCGTGCCGAGATCCGGTGGAAGCGGCGCAGCCGCTGGAACCACTCGCCCTGGAACAGCACGCTGCCGTAGAGGTCGGCCGCGGGGTCCAGCGGCACCGTCGGCAGACCCGATTCGGCCGTCGCGGGCGGCGCTGGCCGCGCGAGCGGCCCGTCCGGGACCACCGCGTCGCGGTAGACCAGGCGCGCCCGGAAGTGGTCCGCCGCGAAGCCCGACTCCTCGGCGTGGATGGCCACGTCCACGGTGTCGGGCGCGGTGACGGTGGCCGCGATCCGTACGGTGGTGCTGCCGTTCGGCGGCACCACCAGGGGGCGCAGGAACCGCACCTGCTCCAGCACCGGGACACCGGTCCATCCGGTGGCCGCGGCGGCGACCTGGCACATGGCTTCCATGCCGATCACGGCCGGCAGCAGCAGGTCGCCCTCCAGCAGATGGTCGCGGAGGTAGGGATCGGTGCCCACGTTCAGCTCGGCCTCGGTGACCAGCTCGACGCCGTGGTAGCGGACGAGCGGGGCGACGGTGAACCGCAGCAACGGAAGCGGGGGTTGCTCACGCCGTACGGTGTCGATCTCCCCCGTCCGACCGCTGACGACCGTGACCGCCGGGGCTTCGGGGTCGTGGATCAGGCGCAGCAGGATCTCCACGCCCTGGTCGGGGGAGATCGGCGTGATGCCCTCGCGCGCCAGCGACTCGACGACGGACAGCTTCTCGCCCATGCCGGCACCGGACCACACCGACCACTCCAAACACCGCACACGGCACCGCGGTTGGGAGTCGGCCACGCCCTGCGTCAGATCGGCCAGCCATTCGTTGGCGGTGGCGTAGTGCGCCTCGCCGCGCAGGCCCGAGCGGCCGATGACGCTGCCGAAGGTGACGAGGAGCTTGAGGCGGCTCGCGTCGACCGCGTCGAGGACGACCCGCAGACCGTCGACCTTCGGCGCGAGGGTCCGCTCGAAGTCCGCCACGGTCAGATCGGCGAGAGCCGCGGGCTCGTTGCGTCCCGCGCCGTGCAGTACCGCCGTCACCGGCCCGAGCTTCTCGGTGAGTTCGGCGACGGCCCCGCGCACGCCCACGGCATCGGTGACGTCGGCGCACGCGTAGTGCACGCTCAGGCCCCGGGCGGCCATCCGCCGCAGGTTCTTGGCGAGGTCTTCGTCGCGGTCGGGATCGGAGCGGCCCACGATCGCCAGCTTGGTTCCGCTGTCGAGGGCGACAGCCATCGCGCACTCCGCCGTGATGCCCTTGCCTCCGCCCGTGACCAGGAGGACGTCGGAGGCGTCCAGCACCTTCTCGGCGGGCCCGCCGCGCAGGGGCAGCGCGCGCAGGGTCGGCACCCGGCGTACCCCTGCCGCGTCGTAGTGGACCTCGGTGAACCGTGTGGTCGCGGACACCTCGGCCACCACGCGCTCGACCACGTCATCGGTCAGCGGGGTGTCGACGACGGTCGTGCGCGTCCGAGGGGACTCCAGATACAGGGTCTTGGCCAGTCCGGCCGCGCCCCTGCCGTGCTGGACCAGGACGAAACGGCTCCCGTGGTCGCCCGTCAGGGCGCGCTGCGCACCGTCCAGTGCCCGAGCGATCTGCTCCGGTGGGCACCGCGGGGTCAGGCAGACCAGGATACCGGGCCCCACACCGGCGCTCTCCAGCGACCGTCGCAGCTCCACGGCGAACGGATGGCTCGCATCGGCGAACAGCTCCCAACCACCGTCCGCGGGTGTTGTCGTGGCGGGAACGTGACCGGCGAGGGGCTCGTCCGCCAGGTCCACGGCGAACGCGCGCACCCAGGGAGCGGAGCCCTGTACGAGGGGGAAAGCCGTGTCGCCCGACTGGGCGGTGGAGGCCAGCGAGTCGAGGGCTTCGGCGAGTTCGCTCACCGTCGCGGTGGCGAAGTTGGCCGGCGTGTGCGCCGTCGCGAGGCTGAGACTGGTCGCGGCCTGGTTGACGATCTGTCCCACGGTGATGGAGCTCATGTGCAGGTCGTCGAGGAGGCTGCTGTCGTCCTTCACCAGGGCGAGGGGGAGTTCGGCCCGCTCCGCCACGAGCGCGCGCAGGACTTCCAGCGCCGACTGCCCCGACTGCCCCACGTCGCCCGGCACTTGCCCGTCGGGCGCGGAGGCCTCCGGTGAGGGCGGCGCCTGACGGGCGAAGGACAGGCCGTCCGGCGGCACCTGCTCGCAGGGGCTTGTCAGGAAGCTGAACTCGGCGCCGATCTCCAGGGGACGTATCAGCCGGTCCGAGAACATCCGCTCGTGCATCAGCGGGGCGCCGATGACATACGCGGCGCCGACGACGCGCAGCAGTCCGCGCAGCGACGGGTCGTCCGTGTCCAGCGCGAGCGCCGGTACGCCGGTCGCGTCGGCCGCGAGGGTGCTGAGCACCCGCCCCGGACCCACTTCCACGAACAGGTCGACGTCGCGGGCCGCCGTCCGAAGGGCCTGGTCGAAGAGCACCGGGTCGGTTATCTGCGCGCGTAGCAACTTGGACACATCGGTGTCGGCGGTCAGTTCCTGCCCGGTGACGGTGGAGATGATCCGGCGCCGGGCGGGCGCGAACGGTATCTCGTCGAGCCATCCCCCGAAGACGTTGGCGGACGGTTCCACCAGGGGGGAGTGGAAGGCGTGCGACACGGCGAGCCGGGTGCAGGCGATGCCCGCCTCCGCCGCCTTGCGCGCGACGGCCGCCACGGCGTCGACGGCTCCGGCGACGACCGTCTGCCGGGGCCCGTTGTAGCCGGCGATGACGACGCCGAGACCGTCCGTCAGCGCCTGGACCGCCTCAGGGGTGGCGGTGAGCGAGGCCATGGTGCCCGAGGAGCTGTGCGCCGCCATGGCCGCACCGCGCACACGGGCCGCCGTCAGCAGGGTGTCGCCGTCCATGACGCCCGCCCAGTGCAGGGCGGTGAGTTCGCCCAGGCTGTGGCCGACGGCGACGTCCGCCTCCACACCGAGCCAGTCCAGCACCCGCAGCCCGGCCGTCGCCGCGGTGACGATGCGCGGCTGCGCGACATCGGTCGCCACCGGGTCGCCGCTTTCGGGCAGCCCGGCCCGCTCGTGGACGGCGGCGGCCTGGGGAAAGCGCCGGCGCAGCGCACCGTCGGCGCTGCGGCCGCCCGATCCCTGGCCGGGGAAGAGGAAACCGATGCGGCCGGGTTCGTCGGCCCTGCCGAGGAAGGTCCGGCCGTCGGGCGCGAACAGGGCGCTCTCGCCGCGCTCCACCGCCTCGATCAATTGGCGCAGACGTTCCTCGGCGTCCTGCGGGGAGGTGACGACGGCGGCGGCGCGGTAGGGCAGTTCGCGCAGTTCTCGCTGGAGGGTGCTCGCCATGTCCGCGAGCTGCGCGTACGACAACTGGGGCACGAAGTCGGCCACTTGGGCGAGGCGGTCGCGCAGCGCCGCGGGTGACTCGCCGTCCAGGAGCAGCAGTTCGCAGTCCTGCGGTGAGTTGATCAGGGTGGCGGTGCGCCGGCTCGGTGCCGTACGCCGCCGGGGCGCGGGCTTGTCGAGGACGGCGTGTGTGTTGATTCCGCCGAAGCCCATCGCTGTGACCCCGGCGCGCAGCGGTGCGCCCTGCGGCCACGGTTCCGCGTTGCGCAGGACGCGCAGACCGGCCTGCGCGTCGGTGAGCAGGTCGTGCGGGTCCACGCAGCCGATGGTGGGCGGCAGTACGTGCGCGTCCAACGCCATCGCGGCCTTGATCAGGCCGGCGACTCCGGCGGCGGCCTTGGTGTGGCCGATCATGCCCTTGACGGAACTGATGGCGGCGGCCGGTGCGTTGGCGTCGGCCTCCGCCCGGGCCGCCATCAGCGCTCCGAGTTCGTTGGCGTCACCGACAGGGGTGCCGGTGCCGTGCCCCTCGAACAGCGGCACCGTGTCGATACCGAATCCGGCCCGCTCGTAGGCGCGGGCGAGGGCCAGCCGGTAGCCGCCCGCCTGGGGCCGGGTGATGCTTCCCTGTCCGTCCGAGGCGATGCCCCAGCCCGCGATGGTCGCGTAGACGCGCTTGCCCGCGCGCAGCGCGTCCTCCTCGCGCATCAGGACGACCATGCCGCAGCCCTCGCCCGGCCAGAACCCGTTGGAGCCGCGGTCGTACACACGCATCTCCGACCTGGCCAGCGCACCGGTCTTGGCGAAACCGATGATCTCGAACGGGTCGATGGACAGGTCGACGCCGCCCGCCACGGCGACATCGAGGTCCCCGTTCAGCAGCGAGGTGCTCGCCGTGGTGACCGACAGCAGGGAGGAGGAGCAGGCCCCGTCGACGCTGTAGCCACCGCCGCCCAGGTCGAAGTGGTTGCAGATCCGCCCCGCGATGGTGTTCGACAGCGCACCGGCCAGCGAGTCCTCGTCGACGGCCGGGAACGGCTGCTTGTAGGCGCCTTCGACTCCGCCGAGGAATTCCGCCAGCCGGTCGTCGTCCCAGTTCTGCTCCTTGAGCGCCGCGGCCAGCACCCGACGTACGTACGGCCACCGCAGCCGCATGGTGTTGGCGCGCGTGAACTCGCCCGTCAGCGTGTTGCCGACGACCACCCCGGTACGCGCACGGGGCAGTCCCCCGCCCGCCGGGAACCCGGCGTCGGCCAGCGCGCCGGTGGCGGTGGCCAGGGCGAGCCAGTGCGTGAGGTCCGTGGAACGGTAGGTGCTGCCGGCGACCTTGAAGGCGATCCGGTCGAACTCGAAACCCTCCAGGACCGCGGCGGTCCGGGTGTAGAAACGGTCGGGCGCGGCGGGATCGGGATCCCAGTAGTCGTCCAGCCGCATGCGTACGTCGGGGATCCGGCGGAAGGCCCGGCGCCCGGCCACCGCGTTCTCCCACAGTTCACGCACCGTGGCGGCGTCGGGGAAGCGGCAGGCCATGCCGACGATGGCGACTCTGCTCATGCCGCCACCGGTTCCTTGCCGGCTTCCGGGGAGCGGTCGGGAGCGGCGACGCCGCGGGCGGCGACCTGTGTCGTGCTCGGCACGGGGCGCTCGCCGGTCAGGTGCACCAGGTGCAGATAGCCCCCGCGGATGAGACAGACCGCGGCGGTCGCGAAGAAGAGACCGTAGGTGATGCCCGCGGCGGTGAGGACTCCGTACGCCAGCGCGACGCTGCCGCCGAAGGCGACTTGGGCGACGGGCCGGGACGGCGTGGTGCCGGGGTCGGTGATCATGTAGTTGGTGAAGAGGACGAACGCCACCCCGGTCATCATGCCCAGTGCGGAGAGGATGGCGGTGTCGAAGAGGATCCCGCGCACGACCGCCTGGAGTACGAAGACGCTCAGCCAGCCGCCGATCAGCCACATGCGACCGGTGAGTTTGGCGTTGAGCATGGTGCCGAGGGCGACGATGGCGGCGGGGATGATCCAGTCGACCGCCCCGCCGGTGTACTCCGTGAACTGGTACGGCGGGGCGATGCTGGACCACGGGAAGAGCAGCAGGACCACGGAGATGCCGAAGTTCGACGGATTCATGTAGTGCCGCGGCTTCCCGCGGACAGGGGCGCGCAGCACCCACTTGGTGCCGACCGCGACGACGACTCCGAAGACCATCACCCAGACCCGGTCGTTGACGTAGAGCAGCATGTTGACGGCGAGCGCGGTGATGTGGCTGGGGTAGAGGAATTCCATCACCCCGCGTGCGCCGCCGCCCAGGAAGCGCGGCCTGCGTCCCTCCACCCGCGCCCCGATGAACTCCAGCCCCGTCTCGACCGTGTACGCGACGGCGACGGCTATGAACGGCCAGATCCAGGCCTGTTCGAAGCCGAGCACCGCGTAGCCGAAGATATTGAGGACCGTGATCGAGATGGCGAAGCGGCGCAGCGCCGTGATGATCTTCGGGTCGTGCCTCGGTGGAGCGGTTGTTGCCTCGGCCATGTCCGTCACCTCTCCTTGACTTCGGACCCGAGCCGCAAAGCGTGCCAGCCGGGAGTCAGCCGAAGATCTTGTTGGCGCGTCTCTCCGGCGCGGTCCCGCCACCGGATCCGTACCTGTACGGGTGCGTCGCCCTGCTCACCGAGGCCGATGTGCACGTCGTGGCTGCGCTTGCCGGAGTGGCCGCCACCGCCGTCGACGCGGCTGATGCGCCGGGTGCCGTCGGGCAGGGTCACGGTCACCTGGGCGTCGACCACCGGTGAGCCGGAGGGGTGAGTGAGCTTCAGCCCCAGGAAGTCGCCCGTGTCGCGGCTCTCGTTGAGGTAGAAGGCCGGTTCGCCCCACTGGTGGGCCACGGCCAGGTCGAGCCTGCCGTCGCCGTTCGCGTCGCCGATGGCCTGGCCGCGGGTCGGAACGGGGACGGCGAGACCCAACTCCTCGGAGAGGTTGGCGTAGCGGCCGTCGTCGCCCTTGGCGAAGAACCGCATCGTCTGATCACCGGCGAGGTCGTCGCCCGGCCGGACATGTGGCCACCACGTGGGGTCGGCGAGCAGACCGTCGTTGGCGGTGGCCAGCTCCTGCAACTGGGCCCATCTGTTCCGCTTGCCCTTGACGAAGCCGGTGGCCTGGGTGATCTCCAGCTGGCTGTCGTTGTCGAAGTCGCCCATCTTGACGTCCCAGGCCCAGCCGGACCAGGCCAGACCCAGGGGCGCGCTGCGGTCCTCGTACGGTGCTTCGCCCTTGCTCATGCTGTCGCGTACGTCGCGCGTGCCGCCGGCCGTGTTCATGAAGGCGAAGTTGCTCTCCTGGAGGCCGAAGGAGGTGGTGATGTTGCTGACGAAGATGTCGAAGAGGCCGTCCTGGTCGAGATCACCGAAGTCGACCCCCATGCCCTTGAACGAACTGCCGCCCACCCGCTTGGACTTGGGGACCATCGGGTCGCGTGGCCCTTCGACCTCGGTGAAGCCGATGTCGCCGGGCCCGGACCTGTTGTGGAGCAGCCGGGAGGTCCCGAAGTCATGGGCGATGTACAGCTCGGGGAGGTGGTCGCCGTCGAGGTCGGTCGCGGACACCCCGAGCGTCCAGCCGGTCCTCGTGTCACGCGGAAGGACGTCCTCGGCCGGCTCGAAGCCGTCCTTGGTCCACCGCAGGATGTGGTCCTCGCCGCCGTTCTTGGCGTTGGACAGCGAGTCGTTCATCACGACGCCGCCGTCCTTGGACGGGTCGAGCACCGGTCCGTCGGGGAAGTAGTTGCCGATGTAGATGTCCTCGTGACCGTCGCCGTCGAAGTCCGCGATCGTGATGGCGTTGCTGTTCCACCGGGGCCCCGTGTACGTCGCACCGCCGGCACCGGGCATCAGCTCGATGGGTTCGAAGGAACCGGCGCTCAGCGCGGACTCGCCGGGGCGCCCCTGGAAGATCACGGGCGTCCGGCCCCAGTAGTAGACAACGAGGTCGGTGCGGCCGTCCTCGTTGAAGTCACCGGCGGCGCAGCCCATGGGTGCCATGAGGTCGTCCATCGGGAGTGGGGCCGGGTCCAGCACGAACGGCTCGTACCGGTCGCCGCGTTCGTCGGGCACCGGCGTCAGCACGACCTGGTCCGTCCGGGGATCCGTGATGCACAGATCATTGGCGAGTTCGTCACCGTCGACATCGTTCATGGCGATGCCCGCGCCCACCGAGGATATCCATGCGTTGATATCCCGATAGGCCTTGTTCACCTTGCGTATGTGCTGCTTCTTCAATCCCTCGGGCATGTCGATGGATTTCGGCGTGAACGCGTAGGAGTTCGCCATGCTCACCTTTTCGGCGGCCGAGGGAGACGGCGGGAGCACCACTATGTACGTGCCCACCATGAGCAGGAGGGCGACGATTCCGGGTAGATTCCGGCGGAGCCGGGAACGTATCGATACCACGCGGCTAGCACCTCCCCTGCGAAACGAACGTATCGGCTATTCGCTGACGCCATTGCTCGTAGGACGACGCGTCGACCCGATCGGATTCCGGGCGCATTTCCCGGCAGACGAGGGACGCCTCCTGCGGATCCGTGCCGCACAGCACCTTGGTGGCGATACGCGTACCGGTCACCGACAGACCGGCGCGCTGCCGGGCCTCCGCCGCGAACGCGGACCCCTGAAGGAGCTGGGGGCGGTGGGTCCCGGCGCACTGGCGCAGCAGCTCCAGCTCGGCCTCGTCGGCGCCGCCGGCGTAGGTGGCCGCCAGGCCCGCACCGCTGTAGAGGTCGGAGCGCCGCGTCTCGGCGAAGGTGTCGATGAGCGAGACGACGTCGTTGACGTCGGTGCCGCCGACGAACCACAGAGCGCGGCCGATTCCCTGGTCGATGGCGCGCTGCGCGTAGGACGCCGGGCCGTGGGGCCAGGAGAACCGGGTGTCCCGGTACTGCTGGTGGACATAGCGGTCGGTGTGGAAGTACGCCTGGTGAAAACCGTATCCGTCGAGTACGAGCCACCGCAGCAGCGGGTCCGTTTCCGCGGTCTTCGGCCTCAGGGCTCTCGGCAGCCGCGCCATGGCCCAGCCGATACCCACATAGACCATGTAGATGTGCGCGCTCCCGCGCCCGTCCATCAGTTGGGCCAGCCGGCGCCCTTTGGTGCCGGGTAACGAGTCCAGAATGGCGCACCCCATCGCGGCGCCTTCATAGGCGAATCCGCGGAACTGTGCGGGAATTGCTTCCAGTTGGACTTCGGCGTCGAGCGGTGAACGAGCCTGGACCGCGTGGCCGTATCCTTCGAGGAATGTGCGGCCGATGGTTTCCAGTAGTTCCTGTGCCTGTGGATTCTTTCTCCTGAAGCCCCTCACTTCCAGACTCGTACTGGACATTGGAGGGGTCATGATCCGGCGCCGGAGCGCATACAAACCACCAGTCACCTTGCTCTACCGCCCTCGTCGAGTTTCCTCGTTCAGTTGCAGTAAACCAACCCCGAAGGTACATGGCTGATCTGCGCCCCTGTCCACTTGGAACGTGCGCACCTTGGTTCTTCTGCGGGAGTCGAGGGCGCGCGGCGGCGCGGGGCGGCGCCCCGCCCGGGGCGGGGCGGGGCGCCGCGACGGCGGGTCAGTCCTTGTCGCCGTAGGTGTCGTGGTGGCGGACCCAGTTCATGATGCCCGCCTCCTCCTGGCGCCCGAGCGGCGTCAGATCGAGGTAGTTGAAGGTGCCGTTGAGCAGGTCGGTGCCGCGTGAGTAGGTCGAGTACGTATGGAATACGCGGTCGTCCTCGCGCAGAAAGACACTCAGCCCGTGCTGTTCGCCGCTCATGGCCCAGGAGCCGATTCCGGCTTCCCGCAATTCGTCCTTGTTCCGGAAGTTGAACTGGATCGGCGTCACGGATTCGTCCATGGTGACATGGAAGTCGTAGTTGAACGACGTGCCGTGGGAGGAGTACCAGGGGAAGTCCCAGCCCATGCGCTCACGGAACTTGGTGATCTTCTCCAGAGGTGCACGGGACACGGCGGTGAAGGACGTACGGGCCGCGTGCAGGTGCGCCAGATGGCCGATGTTGTCGGCCAGCAGCGAGCAGCCGGAACAGCCGGCGTCCCAGTCCGGTGCCAACATGAAGTGATAGACGATCAGTTGGCGACGCCCGCCGAACAGGTCGAGCAGTGTGGCGTCGCCGTCCGGGCCGTCGAACACGTACGGCTCGGTGATTTCGACCATCGGGAGTTCCCGCCGCCGCGCGCTGAGCGCATCCCGCTCCCTGTCGAACGCCTTTTCCTGAGCCAGTAACTCTTTCCGTGCCGTTAGCCATTCGTCCCTGGACACAATCGCTGGGCGGTTCATCGCTCGCCGGCCTCTCCTTCGTTGCACGTACCGCGGCAGTCGGCAACTTTACCGGAGCGAATCACCTCACAACTGGCGCCGCGTCAGGTCGGCTGACGCGCCGGCGAGTGGCGCGCCGGAGGTGGCAAAAGGTGCCGCTTGGCCAGCAGACCGAGAAGGCCGTACCCGGTCAGAAGAAGAAGGGCGGTGAAGATCCACTCGTTGGAGCCCTGCGGACGGTAGACCCGGCCGGGATTTCCGACATCCACCGCCGTGGCGCTCTTGTCGTTCGTGAAGGAATTGCTTCCGCTGCCGTACAGCGTCACGCCGGTACGCCCCACCGCGCCGTTGTCGGCCCGGAACGTCCCGGACCATTCGCAGCTCTCGTGCGCGGAGTGCCGTACGCACCGCAGCTGTTCGGCGGTGAACCGGCCGGCGACGCCGTCGGACGTCGCGGCGCGAATGACGTTGCCCAGGTTCGGCAGGGTGACGTACAGGAAGAAGCAAGCGGTGACCAGGAGAGCGACCGAGGTCGTACGGGACGGCCTTCCGCCGGGGGAGAGGAGCATGCCCTGCCCCGGCTAGCGCGACTCAACGGCGCAGAGGCACCGGGCGACCGGCGCCGGGTCCTTGTCGGGCCGGCTGTGCAGGACCATGGCGACCACCATCGGGATGGTGACCAGGGCGTTGTAGAAGAGATGCAGCTCCACCCGCGGCATGAGGAGCTGGATGACGCTGGTCGGTGCGGCGTTGCCCAGCAGGAAGGAACCGGACAGGGCCTGGACGAGCAGCAGGAGATGTTCGAAGTGGTGCCACACCTGGATGCCGAGCGCCGTGTTCCACCACACCCGTGACGTACCGGCGAAGGCGGGGCGCAGCAGCAGGAAGCACACGAGCATCAGCAGGGCGTACCCGTAGTGCATCCACTCGGACGTCACCAGCCAGGGGAAGGGGATCCCCAGGACTCCGCGCGCCTCGGGGATCGGCCAGCCCATCACATAGATCTGAATGGCCTGAACGATATGTTCCGCCCAGTGGGCCACCACGATCACCAGGAAGATCCGAAGCGCGGGCTGGTGCAGCCTCCCGTTCAGAGCCTGGAACCTGCCGTGCACCTGCTCGGGTGAATCCGTACTGGCAGACATGCGCGTACCTCCAGGGCCGGAGACGGGACTTCATCTCAGCAGGTCCCCGTCGAGGAGTCTTCTCCTCGTTTGCGCAGTGCCGGATCCCGGTGGGTCGCCGCCGGTTTCGAGGCGCCGGCGGCGTTCGCCGGCCGGGCGTCCGGCGGCGGCCCGGAAGACGATGGGGCGGGCGATGGCCTGGAAGTCCACGTCGGGGTCCAGGCGCCGGACGGTCTGCTCGACCATCAGCAGGGCGAGCAGCGGGAACACGAACTCGGACGAGGCGTAGATACCGTTGCGTCGCTGACTGGCGAACAACTCCGTGGAGAACTCGATCAGATCGAAGTCCCGCGCGGTGGTGCCGCCGAAACGGTCGACCAGACGGGTCATGTCTTCGACGAACGCGTCGATGTCGCTGTGCTTGTCCACCTGCTCGGCGCTGGCCAGCACCGCTTCGGCGCAGCGCGGACCGTTGCGGAAGCCGAGGTTGAGGAAGAACAGAGCCAGGTTCTCCCTGACCACCTCGGGCGTCCGGTAGACGAACCCGGCGTCGAGCACCACCACCGAGCCCGTACGGGTCAGCCGCAGGTTGCCCGGATGCAGGTCGCAGTGGACGAGCCCGGTGCAGAACAGCATCTCGAAGACGGACCTCAGCGTCTGGTCCGCCAGCGTCCTGCGCCGTTCCTCGTTCAGCTCCGCGACATCGACCACCTCACGGACTCCGGGCACGAAGCCCATGACGACGCAGGACTCCCCGCACAACTCCTTGACGGGCTCGGGAACGGCGACGAACTCGAGGGTGGACAGGTCCTCGTGCAGCAGCGCCAGGTTCTCCGCCTCCGCCTGGAGGTCGAGCTGGTGCAGCACGCTCGCCCCCACCGCCCGCGCCATGTCGGACAGGGGGGCACCGCGGAGGCCGGGGAGCCGGCCGGCCAGCGCGAAGACCCCGCACAGGATGGCCACGTCGCGGCGCATGACATCCGTGAGGTCCGGCCGCCGCAGCTTCACCGCGACGGGAGTGCCGTCGGCCAGCCGCGCCGGGTAGACGCAGGCGATACTGCCCGAACCGAGCGGCTCGGGGGAGAAGTCGCGCAGTACGTCGGCCCAGTCCGGGCCGAAGTGCTCCGTCAGCGCGCGCCGTACGTCGTCGGGGCGCATCGGTTCGACGGCGTCGTGCAGGCGTCTCAGCGCGCCGCAGACGCGCGGCGGCATGACGTCCTCGCGGGTGCTGGCGATCTGCGCGAACTTGATGAACGCCGGGCCGAGTCGTTCGATGATCCGCGCGAACTCCTCCGGCCAGCCGCGCGTGATCTGCCGTCCGGTCAGGCGCCGCCAGGACCGCCGCGCCACCTGACGGGCGGTCCCCCCGGCGGCCGTTGTGAGGATCTGGCCGAGCCGCAGCGCCGCTGCCCCGGTCGAGACACGGGGCAGCGGCGCCGCCGGCGGCGTGGACACGTCGCTCGACGGACCCCTCATCGGGCGCGCAACCGCAGCAGTTGCCCGGTGGCCTCGCCCAGCGTGGTGGTGCGGTTGGTGAGGTAGATGTCACCGTTCGGCGCGACCGCCACGCCTCCGGGGTGCTCCAGTCCCTCCCGCGCCAGCACGGTCCGCTTGCCGCCGTGCTCGACCCGGATCAGCTTTCCGGTCTTGTCGGGGGAGTCGAAGCCCTTCTCCGCCAGCTCCAGCACCAGCATCCGGCCCTGCCGGTCGAAGGCGAGGTCGATGGCGCCGGTGAACCCGCGGGCCACGACCACCGGGGACTTGCCGGGGACCAGCCGCCAGATCCGGGCCGCGCCGATCAGGGTGGGTTCGCCGCTGTACTCACTGATGTAGAACGCCCCGTCGGGGCCTCGGGTGATGGAGGTCGGTACGGATTCCACGGTCCTGCCGTCGATGATCTGGTCCGGCAGCGCGGCGACCATCCGCACCGAGCCGTTGTCGCCGACCAGCAGGATGCCGTTGCCGCCGGCCTCGGCGACCAGGGTGCCGCCCGGCACCCTGGTCAGCCCGTAGGCGTTGGCGTTGACGTCCGCCGGATGCGGGTTGTGCTCCTGCTCGAACGCGAGCAGGTCGCCGACGGGCCGCAGTTGCCCGCCCCGGTCGACGACACCGGTCTGCGCCAGCCCGCGCGCCTGCTCGCCGAGACCGTCTCGGGTGGACATCTGGCCGCCGAGGCCGAACACCACGGAGATCCGGCCATGCGTGGCGTCGACGTCGTGCAGTCCGAGCACACTGAACTCGTTGATCACCGACGGAAGGCCGTCGGCGACGCGTACGGACTTCTTCTTGCCCGGCGAGTACGCGGTGATCGCGCCGGTCGCGCCGTAGCAGGCGGGGTAGCCGCCCACGCCGGGCGCACACGGCGACGGGCCGCCCTTGCCCGCTTCGGTGACCAGGACCCGGTGCTGTGCGGCGTCCCAGGTCAGCCCACGGGGGGTCACCAGGTTGTCGGCGACCACTTCGAGCGGCGGACTGGACGACAACGCCGGCGAGGCGCCGGTCAACATGCCCGTGAGCAGGGCGGCGGCGAGCGTGGCGGTGGACAGACGGCGAAGCATCAAAGCCCCCAGGACATCATCGTGGAAGGGATCAGGTCGCGAGGCGGGCACTCCAGGTGTCCCGCCGTGTGGCGTCGGTCGCGCGTCGGTCGCTGTAGTTGTCGGTGACGGCTGTCGCCGTGAAGCCCGTGTCCCGCAAGGCGCGCTCGACCTCGTCGTGCGAGAACCAGCGCTGCGAGTGCCGCTCGACGACCCGTCGGAACAGCTCGCCCTCCGGAACGAACAGCGACACCAGGTACTCGTAGTGCGGCGAGTCCTGGATGTGATGGGTGTTCCACACATAGGCGAAGTCGCCGAAGTCCTCACCGAACTCGCCGAGACCGGCGATGGACTCGAAGTTCGGCCGGGTGCTCAGGTCGAACACGAGGACTCCGCCGGGGCGCAGGGCGCGGGCGAGTTGGCGCAGGATGGCGGTGAGGGCCCCGTCGCCGGTGAAGTAGTTCGCACCGTCGAAGCAGACCAGCGCCGCGTCGAACGGGCCCAGCTCCCCGAGCCGTTCGTCGGGCAGGGTGAGCCGGTGCAGCGCGGTTCCGGGATCGGTACGGGTCCGGGCGATGTCCAGCATCGACGCCGAGGCGTCGACGCCGGTCACCCGGAATCCCTCGTCCTGGAGCGTCCGTATGGTCATGCCGGTCCCGCAGCAGACGTCGAGCACCGTCCGCACGTCGGGACCGGCCTCGTCGAACCGTTCCTTGGTGAACGCGAACCACTGGTCGTACGGAATCTTGTCCGCCGCCATCCAGCGGTCGTAGACACGCGCCAGCGCGCTGTACGGAAGCTCGTACGCGGCATCCGGTGCGGCATCCGGTGCGGGCACCGGACTCACCGCGCGTCCCACGGTCCGGACTGTGCCAGGTACCGCCGGCCGTTGACCTCGGACGACGACCGCTCGGTCAGCCAGGTGAAGAACGGCAGGGTGACGTCCGGGTACGGCACGCCCGACAGATCGAATCCGGGTTCCGCCTGTTCGTAGCCGCGCGTACGGATGCCGCCCGGATCGACGAGCGTCACGCCCATGCCGGAATCCGCCACCTCCGCCGCGATGATCCGCGACGCCTGGTCCAGTGCCGCCTTGCTGGCCCCGTAGATCCCCGCGCACGGGAAGACGTCCACGGCCGCCTCGCTGGACAGGTTGACCACCAGCCCACCGGTGTCCTTCAGGAGCGGCAGCGCCAGTTGGGCGAGCGCCACCGGTGCGACGACATTGGTACGGAGGACGTCCTCGAACACGGGCAGCGGATGGTCCAGCAGCGGCCGGATCGGACTGACGCCCATCTGGGAGGCGTTGTTCACCAGCCAGTCCAGCCGGCCGAGGGACGTCGCCGCGGCGATCAGCGTCTCGCGGTGCGAGGCCTCGCCGACATCACCCGGCAGAGCGACGACCGTCCCGCCCTGGTCCGTCAGCCGCTTGGCGACGACGGCCAGGTCGGACTCCGTTCGCGCGGTGAGGATCACACTCCAGCCGAGCCCGCCGAGGAATTCGGCAAGCGTCTCGCCAAGGCCCGTACTCGCGCCGGTGACCAGCGCGACACGCGGTTGTCCGTGCGGATTCGTCATGGGACGTCAGCTCCTCGGTCTGCTCATGTGGAGAGGCGGATGCCGTGCTCGGCGTAGCAGCGGACCAGGGTCAGTGCCTCCCCCCAGCCGGCCGCGCACTGGCCGAACCTGTCGAGCCCGGCCCTGGTCTGCGGGAGGCCGGTCTCCACGACCTGCAGCCAGGTGCCGTCGGGATGTTCCTCGGTGGTGAACGTGACCAGCGACGGCGGTGTGCCCCAGGTGATGGCGAACCGCTTGTCCGGCACGCACTCCTTCACTTCGCCGTCGTCCGTGATGTCCTTGCCGTCGTCGCTCCAGCCGCGCCACACCAGGTGCACCGGACTGCCCACGCGCGCCTCGAATGATGAGCCGTCGGTGAACCACTTGTCCCACGCCTCGCCACTGGAGAGCAGGGCGAACACGTCGTGGGGGGCCGCGCGGACCAGCGTGGAGTGCAAGATGTCGGGGACCAGAACGGACTCCTGCGGGCTGCCGTTCTCGTCTGCGTGCGTCATGGTGCGGTGTCTCCTTGCGGTTGTTCGGTGGAGTCGGCGTAGACGGGGAGGAGTTCCATCCAGCGCGCGTCGGAGTCCGGCACAGCGGGTGTGCCGGCGAGATGGGCTTCGAGGTTGTCGGTGTACATGTGCCAGCCGGCCGCGTAGTCCACCGGGTCGGCCTCCGGTCCGAAGCCGGAGTGCTCCAGGACGAGCCGGGTGCCGCCGCCGTCCGCGGGGGACAGCGCCAGTTCGATGAGCGAGTCGGTCTCCCCGGTGTAGCGCCAGGTGAACTTCAGTACGGAGGCCGGTTCCCAGGCCAGTACGCGGCAGACGATCGTGTCGCCGTGCGCGCCCCGTCCTTCCAGTACGAACTCCTCGCCGGGCCCCGGCGCGCCCTTCAGCACCGGGCCGAACCAGGCGGGCAGCCGGGCCGGATCGGTCCAGGCCGTCCAGACCTGGTCGGGGGAGGCCGGCAGGGTCCGGACCAGCCTGGCCTGGCGCGCCTTACGGGAGGCCGTGCCCAGGGCAGTGAGTGAACCGCTCATGAGTAACTCCGCTTCTGCGAGCAGGGCGAGCTGGGGCCAGTTCGAGGAGCAGGTGCGAGTGCTGGACAGGTGCGGGGGCCCGCGTGCGTACGAGGGCCCCCTGGGTCCGCACGGGTTCTAGGTCTGCGGGGACACCGCGAGATCGGGGGGCGCGGCGGCGACGCGGTCGGCCTCGGCGACCGGGCGCCCGAGGGCGAGTACCCCGATACCGACGCCCGCGGCCACCACGATCACCATGGCGCCGTTGAGCGAGGTCGCGTCGGCGAGCCAGCCGTACGCGGTCGGTGTCGCGATGAAGGCGCCGTACGCGGGGACCATCATCGCCGCCGCCACCAGGTTGACCCGGCTGGGGGCCACCCGTGCCGACGCGCTCAGACACGTCGGCTGCACGCCGGCGATGGCGATGCCCATGAGCAGGAAGGCGAGTACGGACAGCCAGAGGTCGACGGCGGCCATCAGCAGTGCCCCGGACAGCGCGGTTCCGAAGGCGGAGATCAGGAACGACTTGCGGATGCCCAGGGTCGTCACCAGCCAGGCGTTGATCAGCCGTCCGATCATCATCGTCAGGCTGAAGAGGGCGAACGCCGCGCCGCCGTAGAAGATGGGCGCGTCCAGCAGTTGGTCGACGTAGATGACGGACCAGACCTGCACGATGCTCTCGACCGCGATGCCCAGCACGGTCATCAGGAACACGACGCGGAACAGCGGATTACGCATCAGCTTCAGGATGCCGACGTCGCCCTCCGGGTCGGGGCTGTCGTCGCCCTCGGGCGCTTCGTCGCGATTGACCGGCGGGTACGCGATCAGGAAGGAGGCGATGAGGACGGGCGCCATGACCGCCGCGAACAGCACGGCGACCCAGCGGTAGTCCATACCGAGGCTGATCAGCGCGCCCGCGCCCAGGGCGCTGATGACCGTGCCGGCGCTGTTGATCGCGTACATCACGTTCATCACTTCGCGGTCGCGCCGGGCTTCGATCTCCATGAACACGCTGTTGGCGGCGGTGTCGACGAGTGCGGAGCCCAGCCCCGCGAGTACGAACGCGAGCAGCAGTCCCACGAAGTGTGTGCTGACGGCCAGCGTCACCAGCAGCCCGATGAGCGCGAGTTGACCGTAGATGCCGATATGGCGGTGGTCGAAGTGGCGGTACAGGCGTTTGGCCGAGAGCAGGGTGAGGAGGCCGACGATCGGCAGCAGCAGATGCGCGGTGCCGAAGAAGCCGTCACTCATGTCCAGGGAGCGAATCACCTCCGCCCACGCGACGGTCATGACGCCGATGGCAATTCCGAACATGAAGAACTGCGTGGCGGAAAGCCAGGTGACCGCGCGTAAGTTCCATTCCGGTTCGGCCGCCGCTTTGTTGGCCTGCTGATCTTCCGCCGTCACGTCTGCTCCTGATGGGCCGGTTGCCATTGGCTGCGCGGGGTGCGCTGGTGCCGGTCTCGTTGCTCGGTGTTCACCAACTCGAAAAGAGTGCTGAACTCGCCGCGCAGAATGCGGCTGATGTCCACTGTCCGGACGAGCGTCCCGTAGAGCTCCTCAAGCTCGGGGTCGGCATCGACCTTCGGCATGACCTCGTCGTAGTGCGCGCGGTCGTGGAAATAGGCGAGTTCGGCGTAAAGGACCTCGTCCGGTGCCACGTCGACGCCGGCGTCGATCGCCGAACAGCCGTATTTCGCCGTCGGATCGCTCATCTCCATTACGGTGCCGCCGATCGCACCGTGCCGTCGGAACACTTCGATCGCCTGATGGACGACGGTGCGGAAATCCTCCTCACGTGATCTGGGAACCCGGTGCAGGAACCAGATGAGATACACGGAATCCACCACCCAAGCGAGAACGGGCCGCGAAGTCGGCCGGCGACTCAAGCTGTCCACGTGGAGGCTATACGATTGAGTAGTAACTCGGCAAGGATCATGCGCGCCCGCCTCCACCGTGAAGTGAGGTGGTGGCGGCCGTGCGGGGGCGTCCGGGAAGTGACGGACCGTCAGGCACCGGTGCTGAGGTAGTCCTCCCGGTGAGGTCCGATGAGCGGTCCCCTCGATGCCGAGGTCGGGGCCTCTGCTTGGCAGCCACGGAATGTTACTATGCACAATAAGAGTAAAGGTGGCTGGCATGGCTCGTGAGTACGGACAATTCTGCGGACTGGCAACCGGTCTGGACGTCATCGGCGAGCGATGGACCCTGCTGGTCGTACGGGAGTTGCTGATCGGCCCCGCCAGATTCAACGGCCTGCTGCAGAACTTGCCCGGTATCGGCCCCAATCTGCTCACCGACCGGCTCCGGATGCTCACGGAGCGCGGTGTGGTCGAGCAGACCTCCGTGGCCGGCGACGGACGGGCCCGGCTCTATCAACTCACCGAAACCGGTGAGGAACTGCGGTATCCCGTGCTGGGGCTGGCGCGTTGGGGACTGATGTTTCTCGATAAGTCGGACACCGACGGCGAAACCCGCGCCGAGTGGGGTTTTCTCGCCGTACAGGCGATGATTGTCCAGGACGCGATCCCGGACGTCGACGAGGTCTACGAGTTCAAGGTCAGTGACCAGATCTTTCAGATTCTGGTCCGCGGAGGTGAAGTCACCTTCGAGCGCGGTGAGGTGGAGGAACCCGTGCTGACCATCGAGTGCGACGCGAAGACATTCGTCCAAGTGGGAGCCAGAATGCTTTCCCCGTTCCAGGCGATCGCCACCGGCGACGTCCGGATCAAGGGCGACTCGGACGCCGTGCTCCGCTGCTCCCTCATGCTCGGCCTCGTCTGAGGCCGGTCACGGCACGCCTGCCACGGCACGCTTGGCACACAGCACGGTGCGCCCCCACGGAATCCGTGGGGGCGCACCGCTTGGTTCACTCGCCCGCGTTCTCGACGACGTCGATCCGGCCGTCGGGACGGCCGTGGCACTTGATCGAGTTGAGGGTGTAGCGGCCCGCGCCGGTGTGGTCCCCGGACTTGCCGCGGAAGGTGCCGTACAGCTTGGCGTTGGTCATCGGGCCCGCGATCGGGTCCGTCGGGTTCGACAGCTGCACGTCGCCGGCACCGACGGTGCCGTTGTCGAACGTGTTGTCGAGGTTGACCGCGGCCCAGCCGTAGTACCGGCCGCGCACACTCTGCACGAACGGCATGTCGGCGTCGCGCAGGCGCTGCGCACGAGCACCGTCACCGTGGATGGTGACCTCGTCCTTGCCCGCCAGCGACGTCAGTGCGACGCGGCCGAGCGACACGGGAACCTCGACCATCTCGCCCCGGCCGACGAAGCCGCTCGGGTAGAACGGCCGCAGCGTCTCGGAGAGGTAGTTGTGCTCCAGGTTGCGTGCTTCGTACTCGACGCTCAGCCCACGGAACGGGAAGATCTCGTAGTGGGGCGAGCCGTCGGCGTGCAGACCCTTCAGTTCCTTCTCGATCGTGAGATCGGTCCGGATGGTCTCCACGTTGGTGCTGGCCAGCACCCGGCCGAGGATCGAGTCGAACCACAGCGGCGAGAGCACCGCGCGGACCGCGCCGACACCCGGCGTCATGATGACGACACGGCCGCCGATGATGAGCGGGACCGTCTGGTCGAAGTAGCCGGTCTCCTCGACCTCGGCCTCGTCGTACATCCGGTCCGGCTTGGCACCGGTGATGTCGCCGATGAGTACCCGCGCCCAGTCCGCGACCTCGGGGTCGTCGTCCATGGCGAACTTCTCCAGCACGCTCAGGCTCTGCGGGCCGGCCGAGCGCAGCGCCAGCCACAGGGCGCCCGAGCGGACCAGGCGGTCCGTCTCGGTGCCGATGATGCCGGCGATGAACGACAGGCTCTCCTCCGGGTGGCGGTCGGCCAGCTCCCAGAGCGCGCGCTCGCGCTCCAGCGGGCTCGCGTGTCCTTCGGAGACCTCCCGCAGCTCGCTGTCGCTGCGGGTGTCGTACGGCAGGAACTTCTCGGTGATCGGCCGGGCGAAGTCGAGGTACTCCGCGGGGTCGTTGTACCGGCTCGGCGGCGGCGGTGTCAGGGACACCAGGCCTTCCTGCAACCGGGCTTCGAGCGGCTGAGTCATGTTTCCTCCGCAGCTAGGCTGTGCACCCCATCCGAGGTAGATATAGAAAACCTAAGTAAGATGACTCCTGTCAAGGTCTCGTAGGCTCTGAGTACTCCCTGTTTAACTCCTCGATGAGCATGGCTACTTAAGTAAGGTGTTGTCATGTGAGGCGGGTGGGGCCACATTGAATAAATGCCTCGCGGCGGTCGGCGGTGTCCGGCTACGGTTGGCCCCGCAGGCGGGCCGCCGTCACAGGTGCCGTGGTGGCCCTGTCGGATCGCTGAGGAAGATCGCTGAAGAAGCGGGAGGTGAGGACATTGATGACTGTCGTCGCGCTGGGCGCTGCCCAGGTTCAGAGGCTCATCGTTCCCATCTCCGTGGTCTCCGGCTGACGAATCTCTACTTCCGCGCCCAACCGGCGCGCGTGCCGGGGCCGCCCCTGTGAAGGGTTTCCCCTTGTCTTTCTCTCGTGCCTCTCTTGAGGCTTCTTCCGCTTCGCATCCGCTCGCTCCCTACGGCTGGGACGAGGCATGGGAGGCGGAGTTCACCCCGTACGCCGCGCAGGGCCTGCTGCCCGGACGTGTCGTACGGGTCGACCGGGGCCAGTGCGATGTCGTCACCCCCGGCGGCATGGTGCGCGCCGACACCGAGTTCGTGGTGCCGCGCGACCCGATGAAGGTCGTGTGCACCGGGGACTGGGCCGCCGTCGACCCGGCCGGCGACCCCCAGTACGTACGGACACTGCTGCCGCGCCGTACCGCCTTCGTACGCTCCACCTCGTCCAAGCGCTCCGAGGGACAGATCCTCGCGGCCAACGTCGACCACGCGATCATCGCCGTACCGCTCGCCGTCGAGCTGGACCTCGGGCGGATCGAGCGCTTCCTGGCACTGGCCTGGGAGAGCGGCGCACAGCCGCTCGTCGTGCTCACCAAGGCCGACCTCGTACCGGACCCGACGGGCCTCTCGTATCTCGTCGAGGACGTCGAGACCACGGCGCCCGGCGTACAGGTCCTCGCCGTCAGCGCCGCGACGGGGGACGGCGTCGACGTGCTGGCCGCCGTCGTCTCCGGCAGTACGAGCGTGCTGCTCGGCGTCTCGGGCGCCGGGAAGTCGACGCTCGCCAACGCCCTGCTCGGCGAGGACGTCATGGAGGTGCAGGCCATCCGCGACGTGGACGGCAAGGGCCGGCACACCACGACCACCCGCAATCTCCTCGTGCTGCCGGGCGGTGGCGTGCTCATCGACACCCCCGGTCTGCGGGGCGTCGGGCTCTGGGACGCCGGGCAGGGCGTGGGGCAGGTCTTCGCGGAGATCGAGGAGCTGGCCGAGGAGTGCAGGTTCCAGGACTGCGCCCACGGCAGCGAGCCGGGGTGTGCCGTGCTCGCCGCGCTGGAGGACGGTTCGCTGCCCGAGCGGCGGCTGGCGAGCTACCGCAAGCTGCTGCGGGAGAACCAGCGCATCGTCGCCAAGACCGACGCCCGGCTGCGGGCCGAGATCCGGCGCGACTGGCGGCTCAAGGGCGCGGAGGGCCGCGCGGCCATGGAGGCCAAGCGCGGGCGTATCCGGTAGCCGGCGAGGCGGCAGGCGGGCGGCAGGGGCGGGCTCCGACACGGGAGCCCGCCCCACCGTCGTGTCCGAATCCCGCCAGTGTCCTCGCCCGAGCCGGCGCACACTGAACAGCGTGATGGACGAGGAGACCAGGTACGAGGCGGTGGCCAGCCGTGACGCGCGATTCGACGGCGCGTTCTTCTTCGCCGTCGAGACCACGGGCATCTACTGCCGCCCCAGCTGCCCGGCGGTCACCCCGAAGCGGAAGAACGTCCGCTTCTACCCCACCGCCGCAGCCGCCCAGGGCAACGGCTTCCGCGCCTGCCGCCGCTGCCGGCCGGACGCCGTCCCCGGATCGGCGGAGTGGAACGTACGCGCCGACGTCGTCGGCCGCGCCATGCGGATGATCGGCGACGGGGTCGTGGACCGCGAGGGCGTACCCGGACTGGCCGGGCGGCTCGGCTACAGCGCCCGGCAGGTCCAGCGCCAGCTCACCGCCGAACTCGGGGCCGGGCCCGTCGCCCTCGCCCGCGCGCAGCGCGCGCACACCGCCAGGACGCTGCTCCAGACCACCGTCCTGCCGGTCACGGAGATCGCCTTCGCCGCCGGATTCGCGAGCGTCCGCCAGTTCAACGACACGATCCGGCAGATCTACGCCCGCACACCGAGCGGCCTGCGCGCCGAGTCCCACACCGGAGCCGGCCGGGCCCCGGCCGCGCCCTCCCGCGCCGGCATTCCGCTACGGCTCGCCTACCGCGGCCTCTACGCGGCGCGCGAGATGTTCGACCTGCTCGCCGACGAGGCCGTCCCCTCCGTCGAGGAGGTCGTGGGCACGCCCGGCGCCCGTACCTACCGGCGTACGCTGCGCCTGCCGCACGGCCCCGGAGTCGTCTCGGTGGACGAAGCGCTACCGCCCACCACCCTCACCCGCTCGGGCTGGCTGGAGGCCCGGATCCACCTCACCGACCTGCGTGACCTCACCACCGCCGTGCAGCGTCTGCGCCGCCTCCTCGACCTCGACGCCGATCCGTACGCCGTGGACGAACGCCTCGGCGCCGACCCGCTCCTCGCGCCGCTCGTGGCCGCCCGCCCCGGACTGCGGGCACCGGGCACCGCGGACCCCGAGGAGTACGCGCTGCGCGTGCACGCGGGTCCGGCCGGGGCGCGACGGCTCGTCGCGGCGTACGGGGACCCGGTCGAGCGTCCGTGCGGCTCCCTCACCCGGCTCTTTCCCGCGCCCGCCGCCCTGGTGGACGACCCCCTGGTCGGCCCGCTCGCCACCGCCCTCGCCGACGGCACCGTACGGCTCGACACCGGGGCGAACCGCGAGGAGGCCGAACGGGCACTGCTCACCGTGCCCGGTGTGAGTGCCCGGACGGCGGCGCTGGTCCGGATGCGGGGCCTGGGCGATCCGGACGTGGCGCCGGACGGCGAGCCCGGTCACGCGGCGTGGCGGCCGTGGCGTTCGTACGCCCTGCGGCATCTGTGCGTGGGCGCCCCCGGCCTTCAGCCGGTCTCCTCCAGCCCGCAGCTGTGAATCTTCTGTGGATGGATCCGGATCAGCTCCTCGCTGAAGTGCGGCCCCAACTCGTGCGGCCCGGTGAGTAGTTCCGCCTCACGCGCGAGGGCCTGTCCCGCCGCCCGGCCGAGGGCGTCCGCTCCGGCGGAAGAACCGGAACGTGATGCAGCAGTTGCTCCCTACCTGGCCCTATTTCTTCCCCCATGATCATCGCGGCCTGCTCGTGCGCGCTGGGAGTTGGCGGTCAACTCCCCTAAACTGACCACGCTTTGGCGTTGGTCCCTCACCGAGATGCGACAGCACTTGATGGCGGAAGTGTCCGCGCCGCCCCCGTCCGGCCATGGAGTCCCGATGAAGCTGAGCAATCACGACCGCTTCGGCGGTCGTGTCGGAATTGCTCCTGGACCCACACCACCTCAAGGACGGGGAACGCCGGCCGTATCGGTGTACTCGCCCGTTCCACCCTCGAATCCCTAGGACCCTTTTTCCGTGACCTCTCCCTCAGAACCAGCCCTTGCGCTCGGCGCCGCGACCGTGGTCTTGGCCGTCGTTGTGCTGCTGCTGGCGCTCTCCCGTCGCAAACAGGTGCGACGGTGCAGGGCGATGGACGCAGCGCTGAAGAGCGCCGAGGCGCGTACGCGCGACTCCGAATCCCGCACACGTGGCGCCGAATCCCGCACGCGGGACGCGGAGGCCCGCGAGGAGCGGTTCCGCGCCGAGGTGGCTCATCTCGTCGCCGCCCGGCTTCCGGCCCTCAAGCTCAATCTGATCAGCTCTCACCACCCCGTACCCGGGCTGCTTCACGAGAGTTCGGCGGGGCCGAAGGACGCGGAACTCCTCGACTCCGTACTCGCCAAGGTCTCGGAGATCGTCCTGACGGAGCGTCGCCGCGTCGACGCCGCCGCCAGGGCGGCCCTGCGCGGCGCGAGCCAGGACTCGCAGGCGCTGTCGTACCGGCTCCAGTCCGAACTCGACGCCCTTCAGAGGGAGTTCACCGGGGCGCGGCACCTGACGCACCGGATTCTGGCCGCCGACCACCTCAACGAGCAGAACCTGCGCCTCATCCAGCGGACCGCCATCGTGTGCGGCGCGTGGCCGGGGCACGTCCGCAAGGACACCTACGTGGCGGAGCTGGTCACGGGTGCTTCTTCCCGTCTCCGCGGCTTCGACCGAATCAAGATCAACTCGCGAATAGCCTCCAACGTCGGGATCGTCGGACGTGCCGCCGAGCCCGTCGCCGTTGCCTGCGCGGAGCTGATGGCCAACGCGCTGGAGCACTCCCGTGACGACCTCGCGGTGGATGTCAGCCTGATCCAGACCGGAAACGGCAACGTCAGCATCACGGTCGACGACGCGGGCAAGGGCATGACCGCGGAAGCGTCGTCGCGAGGTGTACGGCTGGTGTCGGCCGACAGCCGAGATGTCATGCTCACCGAGCTGGGCGACCCGCCCTCGCAGGGCTTCGTCGCCATTGGCCGGCTCGTCGCCGACTACGGCTTTCATGTCTCCATCGACAATCCGTCTCCCTATGGCGGGGTGCGTGCTGTGGTGACCATTCCCCCGAACCTTCTGGCCACGATCGACGAGGAGGCCGAGCCGCCTTCCGCGATGGCTCCCCAGCCGGCCGTAGCGCCGAAGGCGGAGAGGCGGCCCTCCTCGGGCACCGAAACCGAAACCGAAACCGCTGCGGGCGACGAGAAGACGCGCACCCCCGCACCGGACAGTGCGGAAGGTCTGCCGCAGCGTCGCCGCCGTGGGCCCGCGGTGGCCTCGGCCGGACTCGCCGCTCCCGCGTACCGAGCCCCGGACCCGGAGCGGTCTCTCAAAGCCTGGAGTGAGTTCCAGGACGGCCTCGAAAGCGGCCGAACCGGTACCGATTTGGAGGACACACAGTGACCATGCCCTACGGCGACAACGAGACCTGGTACTTGGCCCCGATCACTGAGATTCCAGGTGTCCGCCACGCCCTGCTCATGACCCTCGACGGGATGGTCCAGGCCCGGTCCGAGAACCTTTCGGCCGACGACGCGGACGGTGTGGCCGCGATGACCTCCGCACTGCACGCGGCCTCGCGCGCCGCTGTCATCCCGGCGCTGGGGGCCGCGGCGGACACCCCCATCGAGACCGTCACCGTGAAGGTGGCCGAGGGCACTTACATGGTCATGCCCGCCGGTGCCAACACCCTGATCGCGGCGGCGGGCGACGACTCGATGCATATGGGCGTGGTCGTGCACATGATGGCGCGTCAGGCGAAGAAGCTCGGGGAGCAGCACATGTCTGTCTCCGCGCGTAGTCACGACGGCGCGTCATGAGCCGCGGTCAGCATCAGCGGCGGCTGCTTCCGGCGTATCTGGCGACCGGAGCCGGCGGGGCCCCGCTGCCCACCACCCTTGACACCCTGACCGCTCTGCGTGCCAGTGGCGTTCCGCTCGCCGCGTACCACACGGCGGTGCACCGCCGCGTGGTCGAGCTGGTGACGGGTGGTTCCCTCACCGCCGTCGAGATAGCCGCCTATCTCGCACTGCCGGCCAGTGTGGGTCTGATGCTCGCCGAACAACTCGTCAGTGACGGTCTGTTAAACGCAAGTGTGCCCATTCCTGATGCTCTCGCCCCCTCGCGCGCCGGTCGGCCGTCGCTGCAACTCATGGAAGAGGTGCTGAGTGGACTCCAATCCCTCCGTGTCGCCTAGCCCGCGTCCCGTGTACCTCCCCGAGGGGGAGCACCAGAGAGTCAAGATCCTTGTCGCGGGTCCTCTCGGCGTGGGCAAGACGACCGCGATCAGGACGCTTTCACAGATCCCGACGCTGCACACCGACGAGGTCATGACGGACGCGGCGGCCGACGCCGACGACGTGAGCCTGGTCGGTCTGCGGGACAAGACGACCACCACGGTCGCCATCGACTTCGGCCGACTGACCCTGCCGGGCGACCGAGTTGTCCTGTACCTGTACGGAACTCCCGGTCAGCGGCGGTTCCTTCCGCTGTGGGAGGGCATCGCCTTCGGGGCCCTCGGTGCGCTCGTCCTGGTGGACACCCGGCGCCTGGACGAGTCCTTCGAGGTGATGGATCTTATCGAGGAGCGCGGTTTGCCGTACGCCGTGGCCGTCAATACCTTCCCTGACTCACCTGCTTACGACCTGGAGGTCGTTCGTAAGAAGCTCGACCTCGCCCCAGACACCCCACTCATCACGTGTGATGCCCGCGAGATGAACAGCAGTCTCAGCGCACTCATCGCACTGACCGCCCATTCCATATCCTCGGCCGGAGTCGGAGCCTCGTGAGTACCACACCCCCAGCCGCCACAGCCGTGCCCCTGCACGGGGCCGCGCACGCGGCCAATCCTCAGCACAGTTATGAACTGCTGCGTATTCAGGGGCCGGTCGGCGTCGCCGAGATCTCTCCCGGCGTCGTCGTCCATCTGGTCACCGACTACCAGGCGGCGATCGAACTCCTCCAGGACACGGCCACCTGGTCCAAGGACACCCGCAGTTGGTTGCCCCAGGTGCCGGAGAACAGCCCGATCAGACCCCTGGTGGAGTGGCGGCCCAGTCTCTTCTTCGCCGACGGTGACGAGCACACGCACCTGCGCAAGGTGATCACCGACAGCTTCGCTCTCCTCGACCCCAACGACGTACGGGTTCTGACGTTCCGTCACGCGGACAGGCTGCTCCAGGACTTCGCCGACACCGGGAAGGTCGACCTCGTCAGCCAGTACGCGCAGCAGCTGCCGCTGATGGTCTTCAACGCCCTGTTCGGCATGGGCGACGAACACGGTCCCCGGCTCGTGGGGGCTCTCGCGGCCATGATGGACACCGACCCGGAACGCAAGGCGGACGGCGCCCAGTTGTTCGGCGCCTACCTGGGGGCCCTCTATCAGACCAAGGCCGCACAGCGCGGCCATGACCTGACGTCCTGGTTCATCGACCACCCCAACGGGCTGAGCCAGGAGGAGGCGATCAACCAGATCATCATCACCCTCGGCGCCGGGAACGAGCCGACAGCCAACCTCATCGCGAACACCTGCGTCCGCATGCTCAGCGACGAGCGGTACTTCGGCACGCTCAGCACCGGAAGTCTGCCGGTCCAGCACGCCATCGACGACGCGCTGTGGTATGACTCCCCGCTGGCGAACTACAGCTTCCACTTCCCCAAGGAGGACGTCACCTTCTACGGCAAGCACATTCCGGCCGGCTCCCCGGTCATGGTGTCGTACGCCGCCGCCAACACCTGCCCGCACTCGGGGATGCCGGCCGACGGCTACCGCTCGGGCACCAAGGCGCACCTGGCGTTCGCGGCCGGGCCGCACGCCTGTCCGGCCCGTGATCTCGCCCTGCTGATCGCGACCGCCGCGATCGAACGACTCGCCAGCTATCTGCCGGACATCGAACTGGCCGTCCCGGCCGACCAGTTGACCTATCGCGACGGGCCCATCCACCGGACGCTCACGTCGCTTCCCGCGCGGTTCACGCCGCTGACCCCCGACGCCAAGGGCGTCACCCCCTGGAGCCGGAGTACCACCGGCCAGGAGCCGGGGTCGTCCTCGACGGCTGCCGACCGCGAGTCGGTGACCGCTTCGTAGCCCGTTCACAATTCCGTGTCGCGGTGGTGCCGCCGGCCGAATGACGCGCACCACCGTGACATCTGTGCGAAAAGCAGTGTCCTGGTCCCGTCCTCTGCCCGAACGGAACCGCCATGACGGTTCTCGACCGAAAGGGGATCAACCACCATGACCAACACACGTCCCGGCACGAGTCCGCCGGGCCTCCTGTCCGTACGGCACCAGGTGGGTGCGGTGCTCACCGGATTCCTTGACGCCAAGGACCTGGCCGCGCCGGGAACCGAACTGCTCTATCTGACCAGCACCCTGCGCGGGTTCCTCACCAGCGGGAAACGGCTGCGATCGGTGTTGTGCGTCTACGGATGGCAGGCCGCCGGAGGGGACGGAGAGATGGCGGCCGCGATACGCGCGGCTGCGAGCCTCGAACTCTTCCAGGTATTCGCCCTGGTGCACGACGACGTGATGGATGACAGCGATGTCCGCCGGGGCCAGCCGTCCGCACACCGCGCGCTGGCCGCCGCGTACACCGACAGAGGCGGTCCGCGAGGCCGTGCCGCCGCACACGGGCTGGGCGCGGCCGTCCTCCTTGGGGACCTGGCACTGGTCTGGTCGGACGAACTCCTCCACACGGCGGGTCTCGACCCGAGCAGGCTCGCCCAGGTGATGCCCCTGGTGGCGGACATGCGCAGCGAACTCATGTACGGCCAGCTCCTGGACCTCCAGTCCACGGGCCGGCTGACCGGCGATGTCGAAACGGCTCTGCATGTCATCCGCTACAAGACCGCCAAGTACACCGTTGAACGCCCGCTTCATATCGGGGCGGCGGTGGGCGGGGCCGCCCCCCGGGTGCTCGACGCCTGCACCGCCTTCGGTATCCCGCTAGGAGAAGCGTTTCAGCTACGGGATGACCTGCTCGGAGTCTTCGGCGATCCCGCCGAGACCGGCAAGTCGATACTGGACGATCTGCGCGAGGGCAAGGCCACCGTACTGATGGGCCTCGCCTTCCAACGGGCGTCTCCCGCCCAGCGCGAGACCCTGCGCGACCTCGTCGGCCGGAGTGACCTCGACGACGACCGGGCCGCTGAGGTCCGGACCATTCTGGAGTCCACCGGGGCCCGGCAGACCGTGGAAGAAATGATCACCGAACGCCGGGACGCGGCCCTCACCGCACTGGACGAGGCTCCCTTCCCGGAAGTGACCACCGCCGAGCTGCGCCAGATCGCGCTGGCCGCCACGGACCGGCAGACATGACCGCCCCCCGCCCCCCGCCGACCGACCGAGTGCCCGCCCGTACCCGTCACCGCAACCGTGAGGTGGAACAACCCATGAGCGACACGGTCGTGAACGCGACCTACTCCGAACAGGCCGCAGACCTGGTGGCGAGGATCGACCAGGACAGGTGGGGCAGCGTCCGCCCCTCCCTGTACGAGACCGCCCGCGTCATCTCGGCGGCCCCCTGGCTTCCCGGAGAGCCGCGCCGCATCACGTATCTGCTGAACGAGCAGGCTCCCGACGGCAGTTGGGGCGAAGGGCCGGAGCGTTACCGGCTGCTGCCGACGCTCAGCGGCGTGGAGGCCGCACTGGCCCTCCTGCGGCGGGGCGCCACGTCCGGGGAGACGGCACGGCGGCTCGCCACCGCGGTGGACCGAGGCCTCGCCGCGCTGCGCGCGCTGCCCCAGGCCGGACCGTGGCCCGACACCGCCGCGGCCGAGATCCTCGTCCCCAGCCTGGTCGCGAAGATCCACGAGCGGATCGCACTCACCGCCGACGACACGACACCGGTCGTCGACGGATGGCGTCCGGGCCCCGGACCCGCGCTGCCCGGAGGCTATGACCAAGGCGTGCCCGCGTACGTGGCGAAGCGCTACGCCGCGGCGGGCACTCTCCCCGTCAAGCTCCACCACACGTTCGAAGGCATAGCCGGCTACATACCGCGGGCGCTCATACCCAACGGCCCTGACCTGCTGGGCAGTTCACCCGCCGCCACCGCCGCCCGCGCAGCGACGGCCTCCCCGGAACCCGCGGCGGAAACCGTCGCGGCCCTCCAAACCGTCGCGGAACGCTACGCGGGTAGCTTCCCCGAGGCGGCTCCCATCCTCGTCTTCGAACGCCTGTGGGTCGCCGCCGCGCTGGCCGGCACCCATCTGCCGGCCGCCAGTGTGCCCACCGTCCGCGGCTGGGCCGACGACCTCTACGACCCCCGAGGCGTACGCGGCGCACCCGGACTCATGACGGACGCCGACGACACCGCCATGGCCGTGCTGGTGTCCTCACTGGTCGGTCTGGAGCACACCCCGGAGCCACTTGACCTCTTCCACAACGGCAGTCACTACGACTGCTACATCGGCGAGGACACCGGATCGATCACCGCGAACGCCCACGCCCTCCAAGCGCTCGCCGGCTACCAGCGCCGCCACCCCGAGACACGGCACCTCTACGGTCCCCGGACGGACAAGCTGCGCGACTGGCTCGTGGACCAGCAGCGCCCCGAAGGACCGTGGCCCGACAAATGGCACGCTTCCCCCTACTACGCCACCGCACGGTGCGTCACCGCGCTGACGCGTCACGGCTCGGACCACGCGTCCGCGGCCGTCGGGACCGCGGTGGCCTGGACCCTCGACACCCAGCGTGACGACGGCTCCTGGGGAGTGTGGGGCGGCACCACGGAGGAGACCGCGTACGCCGCGAAGATCCTGCTGTCCACCGCCGACCGGACCCCGCGGCACGCCCGCGCCCTGGACCGCGCCGAGACCTATCTGAACGACACGGCGGGCGCCGGCCACCATCCCGCGCTCTGGCACGACAAAACCCTGTACGCCCCCGGCGCCATGATCGAAGCGGAAGTCCTCGCCGTGCGGGAGCTGCTGCGGACACGTCACGGCCTGAACGGCCAACAGACCACACCCACCGACGGGGAAAGGTAGGACAGACACGTGAGCACCGGCATGAACGTTCCACCGATCGCGCCCGGGAAACTGCCGCTCGTCGGACACGCCGTACCTCTGATCAAGGACCGCCTCGCCTTCATCCAGAGCCTGCGCACTCACGGCCCGATCGTCCGCATCACCGTCGGCCCGAAGTCGCTGACCGTGGTCAACTCGCCCGAGCTGATGCACAAGATGCTCACCAGCCAGGCCGACGAGTTCACCAAGGGGCTGCTCTTCGAAAAGCTCAAACTCTTCGGCAAGGACGCCCTGCCCGTCGCGGAAGGCAAGCCGCACCTGCGTCGGCGCCGCCTCATGCAGCCGGCCTTCCACCGCCAGCAGATCGCGGGCTACGTCAACACGATGCGCGAGACCGTGCAGCCGTACATCGCGGCCTGGGACGGCGGAACCTCACTCGACCTGAAGACCGAGATGCAGCTCATGACACAGGGCGTCGTCATGTCGACCATGTTCTCCGCATCGCCCCGGCGAGATCCCGCCTACGAGATCCTCAACAGCGTCGACACCGTCTTCAGGACCGCCATCAAACGTGCCCTGCTGCCCGTCTCCGTCCTGGAACGACTCCCCACCCGGCGCAACCGGAAGGCCGACGCCGCGGGCACCGCGCTGCGCGCCGCGGTCGCCGACATCATCGCGGAACACCGCGCCCACCCCGACGCGTACGACGACATCGTCTCGCTGCTGCTGACGGCCAGGGACGAATCCGGCGAGACACTGCCCGACGACGAGATCCTGTCGGAGGTCGTCGGGCTGCTCGCCGCGGGCTCCGAGACCACCGCGGTCGTGCTCGCCTGGCTCTTCCACGAACTCGGCCGCAACCCGGACCTGGAGCGCCGGCTCCACGAGGAAGTCGACTCCGTGCTCGCGACAGGTCCGCTCACCGCCGACCGGATCCCCCAACTCGTCCACACCCGCAGACTCGTCAGCGAAACCCTGCGGCTGTACAGCCCCGCGTGGCTCGTGACCCGCAAGGCCATCTCGGACGTGAGTCTCGGTGAGTTCAGCCTCCCGGCGGGCACGGATGTGATCTGGAGCGCCTACGCGCTGCACCGGGATCCCGACCTCTACCCCGATCCGCTGCGCTTCGACCCCGACCGCTGGCTCCCGGAGCGCCCCCAGCCACCGAAGGGCGCCTTCATCCCGTTCGGTTCCGGCAAACGCATGTGCATGGGCGACGCGTTCGCCTGGACCGAGGCGACCCTCATCACCGCGCTGGTCGCGTCCCGCTGGCGACTGCGGCCGACCCCCGAGACGGTACGCCCGGTCGGAGCGATCACCACGCACCCCTCGTCTCTGCACATGGTGCCCGAACTCAGGCGCCACAGCATCGCGGGGACGGCACGATGAACGACGCGACCCGCACGCGGGCACCCGCCCTGCCGATGCCCGACCTGCGGGACTCCTTCCCCGGTCCCTTCCCCGCGAGCCCGTACGCCGACGACATCGAGCGGCACGCCACCGAGTGGCTTCGGACGTTCCCGCTCGTCGGCTCAGCGCGCAAACTGGGCGCCCTTGCCAACATCACCGGCCAGGGGATGGCCCGCACCTTCCCGACGGCCGACCGGGACGGACTCTTCCTCTGCGCCGATCTCTTCCTGTGGCTCACCGCGTTCGACGACGCGCACGGGGAGGCCACCGGGGCCGACGACCCGGCTCGTCTCGTCCGCGCGATCGGTGAGTGCGTCCATCTCTTGGCCGGCCACGACGAGCCACCGGGCACCCCGAGCGCCTTCGGCGCCGCGCTGCGCGATCTCCTGACCCGGTTCGGGGAACGGGCCACTCCCACCCAGTACCTGCGGCTCACCGCACACCTGCGGGACAATCTCTTCGGCATCCTCTGGGAGGCGCACCACCTGGACGGACCCGACCACGCGGACATCGACGGGCACCACCACGTCACCATGTCCGACTACCGCGCGATGCGTCCGCACACCGTCTTCGTCCGGACCCTCATGGCCACGGCGGAAGTCGCCCTCCGGTACGAACTGACCGAAGCGGACAGGTCCTTGGAGCCGGTCCGGGAACTACAGACCGCCGTCGCGGACCTCGCCGGCTGGATCAACGACCTCGCCTCGTACGCGAAGGAGACGGCCCACGACGGTCCGACCACGCTCAACCTGCCGTCACTGCTGATGCGACAGCACGGGTGCGACCTCGTTGAGGCGTACCGGCTGGCCTCCCGTATGTGCGAACAGCAGGCGGCCGTGGCCACCGGCCGTATCGCCGAACTGGCCGTCGGCGAGGGCCCCCTCCGCGATCACGCGCACGCCCTCAAGTCCATCGCGTCCTCCTACGTCTGGCACATCGACCACTCCCGTTATCAGACCTAGGGGCAGTCCACCCCGCCCCGCTACAATCCGGGCCTGAACGCACAGACTTCTGAACGCACAGGCTTTCCGGGGGAGTCCAAGGTGCTGCGAGTCGATCTCCGTGGACGGGAGCTGAACAGGCTGCGCGTGGCGGACGGAGCCGACGCTCTGTGGGAGGCCGCTCTCAGCCTGCATCTGCTCCAGAACCAACACGTCCCACCGGCCTTCGCGCCCTGGCGACGCGAGGTCCGCACCGCCCTGGAACGTGCCGGACTCGCATCGGCCGTACGGGAGTTGATGCTGCTCTGCCCCTCCGCCGAGTACTTCCCCGACTTCCTCACCCCCGGCCGGGGCGAGCTGGACCTCGACATCGGGGTGGACCAGCTGCTGTCCACTCCCCGTCGGCGCCTGGTCGCCGATCTCGCGCGACTCTACGCGCGCAGACGCGGGCCGGTCCCGGCCACCGTACGGCGGCTGGCCGAGGGTGATGCGGAGGCGCTGCGCTGGCTCGGGTCGACGCTGCGGCGCTACTACGCGGTCGCCGTGGTGCCGTATCTGCCCGCCATCCGGGCCCAGGCCGCGGCCGACCGGTCGCGCCGTGCGGAGGCGGCCCTGACCGGGGGAGCGGAGGGGCTGCTGGCCAGTTACGAGGAGATGCCCGGCTGGCGCTGCGAGGAGGGCATCCTGCGCACGCCGTACCCGGTCAGCCGCGAACTCCAGCTGTCCGGGCAGACGTTGACGCTGGTGCCGGGCTTCTTCTGTGTCGGTACGCCGCTGGCCCTGGTCGACGACGAGCTTCCCCCGGTGCTGGTCCACCCGCTGTCCCCGGCGCCCGGCTGGCTGCTGCGCCACCGGCAGGGTGAGGCGACGCCGCCGGTCGCCCAGCTGATCGGCACTTCGCGCGCCCGGCTGCTTGAACTGCTCGACCGGCCGATGACGACGACGGGTCTGGCGGGGGCGCTGCGGATGGCTCCCTCGACGGCGAGCCGGCACGCCTCCGTACTGCGCGAGGCGGGCCTTCTCACCTCGCACCGGCACGGAAACCGGATGATGCACCACCGCACCCAGCTGGGGAAGGCCCTGCTCGACGGCCCCGCCCCCTGAGGCGGTGATGCATCATCAACTAGGCCTGGGTACTCAGCAGTTGGGCACGCCCGGCAGCCAGGCGTCCGCGACATCGATGAAGATGTTCGAGATGTAGCCGCCGTAGTCCGGCAGATAGGACCAGGCGTCGTTGCTGTACCCCTGGTAGTTGACCAGCTGCCCGCGCTTCTGGCACTGGACCTTGACCGTCGTCGGTCCGGCCAGGCTGGCGACCTGTGCGGAGGTGGTCGTGGCGTCCTTACGGATGCTCACGCCGGTGCCCCACGTCGGGAACGAGGTGCCGGGGCCGGGGCCCGGGTCACCCGTGCCGCCGTTGACCAGCGACATGTAGTAGGTCCAGTTCCAGTTCGCACCGGGGTCGGTGTGGTCGTTGCCCGGCACCTCGCTGTGGCCGACGATGCTCGCGCGGGTGCGCGGGATGCCGTACTTCGCGGTGAGGTGGCGCGTCAGCGCGGCCGACGAGCGGTACATCGAGTCGGTGAACCAGGACGGGTCGGCGACGAAGCCCTCGTGCTCGATGCCGATGGAGCTGGCGTTGGCCGAGCGCGCGTGCCAGGCGGTGTTGGCGTCGCGGACCATCTGGGTGACCTGTCCGTCCGAGGACCGGATCACATAGTGGGCGCTGACCTGCGAGGACGGGTTCTGGAACCAGCTGATGGAGCCGGCGTACGACCCCTGGGTGACATGCACGACGACCTTGTTGATCGCCTCCGTACGGCCGGTCTGGTAGTTCGACGTGCTCGCCGGGACCCAGAGCGCCGGCCCGTAGTCGTCACTCAGCACGCCGAGGTCGGAGGCGACCCTCGCGTACTTGCCGCGGTCCGGCGTCACCTTGCGGCCCTTGACGAGGATCTGCTCGTTGCCGGCGGCCTGCGCGCGTAGACCCTTGTTGAGCAGGTCGTACGCGGTGTCCGCGTACAGCCGCGCCGTCCGGTCGTTCGTCGCGGCGCCGTACTCGGCGGCGACCGGGTACCACTGCGCGAGCGAGTCGCGGTCGGTGGCGTCCAGGCCCTGCTCGTCGGCGGTGGCGCGCAGGACGGCGGCGGCGCCGCGGATGTTGGCCGCCGTGTCCTTCTTGAGCTTCGCGACCGACGCGCCGGTGAGCTTCGCGGCCCGCTCCAGCGTCTGGTGCTTCGGCTGGCTGACCAGGTGCATCACACCGTAGCCGTTCGCCTGACTCGGTCTGCCGCCGTGGCCGTCGAGGTGCGTCTCGCCGTACCCGACGGCGACGAGCAGATCACGCGGTACGTCGAACTCTGCGGCGGCCTTCGCGAACGCCGTGTTCATGGCGCCGGATCCGGCGTCAGCGGCGCCGCCGCCACCGGGGTACGGTGCGGCGCTCGCCGGCTGGCCGGTGAAGGCCAGCGACGCGGCGACCACCGTGCCGAGGAGCGCGGCCCGGCCGCGTTTCCAGCCTGTCATCAAGGTCATCGATCTTCTCTCCGCTCTGTGGTGCGCGGGCGTCGGGCCGAGGCGCACAGTGGGGGCAAGGCGGGGCGAGGGGCTGCCGGCTCGGTTGGGAGCCGTCAACTCCTTTGGGATTCAAGTGACTTCAGGTGACTTGTGAAGTTGTACGAGGTGCATGGGGCAAGGCATGACGCACTCTGCCGCACGGACGGCGTCCGACGCCATGGTGGTGTGCAGACTTGTCAGGGGCAAGACATTTCATCTCCGACGAAAGGCGCTGCCCGGTCGTTGTGAGAGGGCGCGCGCCTCGCTACTTTTGCCGGGTCTCGCAGCGGTCGCGGCTCGCCGCCCGATCGGCTGCCTTCCCCACATCCGGGAGCATTCGTGACCCGTCTCAGACGCCTATCGACCACATTCGCCGGTGCGCTCCTCGTGCTCGTCGGGATGCTGACGGTACCCGCCGGAGCAGCCGAAACGGCCGAAGCGGGCGCCTCCGACACGGCCGCCGCAGCCGCGGGGCCCAACTTCAAGGCCCCGTACCCCTGCGGCCAGCGGTGGACCTACAGCCACCACTCCGCCGAGGTCCGCCGCGCGCTGGACTTCGTACGCGCCGACGGCGGCACCACCAACGGCACCCCCGCCCTGGCGTCGGCCGCCGGCACCGCGACGCGGCACAGCCAGCCGAGCGGCGCCGGCAACTACATCTCCATCGACCACGGTGGCGGCTGGAAGACGTACTACTTCCACCTCGGCTCCTACTCGGTGGCCAGCGGACAGTTCGTCAACCAGGGCCAGCAGATCGGCACCACCGGCTCCAGCGGCAACTCCTCCGGCCCCCATCTGCACTACGAGCAGCTGCTCAACGGTGTCGGGCAGAACATCGTCATCAACGGCGGCGGCCTCCCCTACCCCGGCAGCTACAACCAGCACTACCTCACCAGTGACAACGGCTGCGGCGGCGGAGGCGGCACCTCCTTCATGACCTGGGGCACCGGAGTCAGCGTCCGCGCCGACGCCCGCCTCGACGCCGCCATCATCACCCGGCTGGCCGGACCCACCAACGTCCACGTGCTCTGCCAGAAGCAGGGCGACACCGTGAACGCCGAGGGGTACACCAACAACTGGTGGAGCAAGCTCCGCGACCAGGGCGGCTTCATGTCGAACATCTACATCGACCATCCCGCGGCCCAACTGCCCGGTGTGCCCATCTGCTGACGGGCACACCTGCGGATCAGCACACGCCTTCGCACGACCGGCGGCTCAGGTGGGCAGACCCCACCGGGCCGCCGGAGCGTTCGGTTCGACCGGCCGGACATGGAGTGCCGGCCGGTCACCGGCCGCGGTGATCAGCGCGGCCTCCCCCTTGCCCAGCCGGATCCGCAGCGCCCCGTCGGCCACCTCCTCGTGGTCCAGCGGCCTGCCCCGCCGGTCGCGCACGTCGACCGGGCCCTCGATGCCGTGCCGTACCAGGCACGGCGCGCCCGCCTCGCTGGTGATCCTGACCCACCGCGTCCGCCCCTCCTCGCGGACCGCGCTGAGCAGGAACGCGCCCTGCGTACGGAAGTCGTGCACCACCAGCTCACGCCACGCGGCGGGCACCGCCGGGAAGACCCGCACCACCCCGCCCCACGACTGGCAGACCATGTCGTGCACCGACTGGGCGGCCGACAGCGGGGTCTCGATGACCGGACCCGACTCCTTGTACATCGTGTTGGGCTGGATGAAACGGGTCATCAGCTCGCCGAGATGCCCGAGCGCGTCGTCGCCCTTGCCGAGCAGAGCCGACATCGAGGCCGCACCGGTGAACGTGTAGCCCTGGAGCGCGCCCTCGAAGCTGATCCAGTGCGCGAGCGACGTCTCGATCAGCGCGCGCTCCTCGGGGGTGCGCCCGGTGATCTCGTACAGCGGATAGACCGCCAGCAGATGCGAGTAGTGCCGGTGCGACTTGGCGAACGGCACCCGCGCTCCGATCATGAAGCCGTTCTCGTCCGTCGGATACGCCACGAGCCTGGCCAGGACCTCCTGCCAGCGCGGCGCCAACGGGTCCTGCACGCCCAGCAGTTCGGCGGATTCGAGCAGCGTCCGGCAGCCCCAGCGCAGCAGCATCAGGTCGTAGTTGCAGTCGGGTGAGTTCACCCCGTACTCGGGCGACGACGTCGCCGGCAGATGCAGCCTGCCGTCCGGACCGGTGTCGAGGAAGTGCAGATAGTAGTTGACGGCCCTGCGCAGCAGCGGGAACAGGACGTCGCGCAGGATCGACTCGTCCATCGTGTGGCGGTAGCTGAGCCACACGTTGTGCAGCGCCCAGGTGAGATTGCCGACCTCCGGCGTCGGCGGGTCCTGGCCGGGGATGCCGACGCCGAACCCCTGGTCGGGCGGTGTGGGGCCGCCGTTGACCAGGCGGGCGTCGGTGGTACGGGGGACGGCGGCCGAATCGATGCGGTACGGCGTCGGCACCTCCGCCGTGAGCTGGTCCCGGAATTCGCTCAACGCGCGGGTGACGGCGTCGAGTTCGAGATGGTTGGAGCCGTGGATCAGCCAGTACTCCAGCTGCACGTTGAGATTCCACCAGGTGGCAGGCCAGGGCGTGCTCTCCAGCCACGGCCCGCAAGTCGCCATCACCGGGGCGTCCTTGCGGGCGGCCGAGGCGATCTTGTAGAGCTGGATCCAGTAGAAGCTCTGGAGACGTGCGTCGGGCAGGGAGAGAAAGCTCTTGCGGTAGAAGCTCTGCCATCGCACGCGGTGCGGCACGACGAGAAGGTCGTACGGCGCGAGCGCGGCGGCCCGCACCGTACGCAGCGCCTGGTCGCGGGCCGTGTCTCGCGGGTGGGAGTGGGCCACCGACACGTACAGCGTGCGGCTGCCGTGCCGCTCGCGCTCGCGCCAGGCGGTGACGTACTGGCCGCCGGCGAGCAACGGCTGGACGGCGGCGGTCAGTTGGCCGAGCGCGTCGCCGTGCTCCTCGGTCACGGCGGGGGGATTGGCCTCGTAGCCCTGGGGGATGGGCTTGTGCGCGGCGCGCGGGCTGATCGACTCGGCCGGGTGGAAGACCCAGCGGAAGCCGCGCTCGCCCCGGCTCGGGGTGACCTCGACCGCCATGACGGACGTCGAGGTGTGGACGAACGCGCGCAGCCGCAGCGTGCCCTTGTCGGTGGTGAGCGTGCCCGTCAACTCGGCGTCCCGGAGCCGCAGTCGCCAGTCGACACCGGTGATGGTGCCGACGGGCTCCAGGGTGAAGTGCCCGATGGGCAGCCGCGCGAGACCGAAGAGCGAACCGAACTCGGGCCGGTGGTCCTGCACTTCGGAGTGCTGCACAGTGAAACGGACCGCGTTCTCGCCCGGCTCGGCGTAGATGCCGGAGCCGAGGAAGCCGTTGCCGACGAACGGTCCCTCGAACCAGGTCTTGGGCATCGTCAGCCAGACGGGATCGGCGGCGTCGAGGACCTGGCGCCAGCTGTCCTCCGCCGCGTGCGGCTCGACGGCGGCGGCCGGTGATGCCGTACGAGGCGGTCCCGCGGCCTGCGCGGGGACGGCGGCGATGCCCCCGGCGACGAGAGCGCCGCCGATCGCCGTGCCGCCGGCGAGAACGTCTCTTCGGGACGGGGTCGTTGCCATGGCGCCTCCCGGCAGTTGACGGCTCTGACTGTGCTGATTCATCCGAGCTATCTCTGGACGGAAGGTAGAGGTGAGGCTGAGGCGCGTCAATACGGCGGGAGAGATCCGATGTGTAGTCGGTCCATTCCGGCAGCGGCCGGTCCGCGACGACATTCCGACGCCACCGGCGCGATCGCGGACGGCGCGTGCGCTTCGACAACGCCGCCAACGCGGCGAGGTGCCGTGCCAGGCACCCGGACTGATCCACGAAGATCACCGCCGCACAGGGCCTGGGCGGCCCGCCCTCTGTTCCCCGAGGTCACGGACGATCCGCGTCGACAGCCCCACGCCCGCCATGACGCCGTACTCGCGCACGCGCCCCCGCGTTCAGCCCCAGATCGTCGCGCCCAGCCACGCGCCCGCCACCAGCAGGCAGCAGAACAGCTCCACCAGCAGCGGATAGCCCGCCGACCGCATCACCGCGCGCGTCGACGCCCAGCCGTCGCGGTGGCTGCCCAGCCGTACGCGCTCCACCACATAGATCCCCCCGACGAAACCCACCACCGCGCCCACCACCGGCAGCACGAAGAACCCCACGATCCCCACCAGCCCGCCGGCCGCCAGGGTGCGCCGCCGGATGCCGGTGACGCGGGTTCGCCGGGACGGCAGCAGAGGTCTGAGCGCCTGGCTGAGCAGCAGCAACGCCGTGGAGCCGATCAGTACAGCCCAGGCCGTGCCCGAGGCGTCGCTCAGCGCCCACCAGACCACGGCGGCCCAGACGATGGCGGGTCCCGGCACGCCCGGAATCAGCACACCGATGACGCCCAGCAGGATGACCAGACCCACCAGCACGAGCTGCCCCACGTCCATCTGCCAAGAGTGCAGGATCCCGGTCGAAGCGGCACGTGGGACGGGGGACGGGGCGGGACCTACCGCCGCGGGTCGCTGCGTGCCACCCAGCCCCTCTCGTACGCGTGCCACCCCAGCTGGAGCCGGGTCGTCACACCCGCCAGCTCCATCAGGCCCTTCACCCGGCGCTGCACGGTCCGCAGCCCCAGGTCCAGCTGCTTGGCGACGCTCGCGTCCGTCATCCCCGCGAGGAGCAGCGAAAGCACCTCCAGATCGGTCTCGTCCGGCCCGTCGGCCGTGTCCTCGGCCACCGCCGACCCGTCCCGGCCGGCCCCGTTCCCGCCCGGCGCCAGCCGCAGGGGCAGCGCGTCGCGCCAGACCGCCTCGAAGAGTCCCGACAGCGACTCCAGCAGCCCACTGGCGTGTACGACCAGGGCCGCGGGCTCCGCTTCGCCCGCGGTCAACGGCACCATCGCCAGGGCGCGATCGGCGATCACCAGCTTCGTCGGTACGTGGTCCACCACCCGTACCTGTTCGTCACGGCCGAGAGCCGCCGACAGCTCGGTGATCCCGTCGGGCAGCGACAGCACCTCGCGTTCGATCACCACGCGGTAGCGGACGCCGCGCGTCACCACCCGCTCCTCGGACTCGTTGTCCACCCCCGTCACCACCACCGGCCTGCCGGTGACCAGCGCGCGGATCTCCTCGGCAGCGCCGAGCTGGAGCTGGTGGAAACGGTGCGCCACCGCGCTCGCGCCCGTCACCACCTCGACCAGATCGTGCACGGCGGGACCCGCCGACTCGGCGCGGTACTCCTCGGCCAGCAGTACGGCCGCCAGCTCGGCCCGCTCCAGCTCGTGCCGCTGCTGGGTGAGCAGCGCGCCCAGCGCCACGGCGGGCGGTGCGGCGACCCACCGTCCGGTCCTGGCCGACGACTGCGCGGCCAGTCCCTGCTGCTCCAGCCTGCGCAGCGCGCGCTCGGTGTCCTGCTCGGGTATCGCGAGCCGATGCGCCAGATCGGCGGCCTCGGCGGCGCCGAGCGCCACCAGCGCGCGATACGCCGACTCCTGTCTCTCGTCGAGACCTATCGCTCCCAGCACCCCTGCACCCCTCCCCGGACGCCCTTACGAAACCGGCGGGCCGTGGCGGATACCGGCCACGGCGTAAACCCGCCGCGCACATCATCCCCGTACCACGCGGCACTCTGCCAATGTGACGACATTGCCGGACCAACAGGCCCCAGGGATATGCCCCCGGCGTCACGAGTGTGAGTCCGGCTCCTTATGCCGGATAAACTGACTACCGGGACGTTCCTGTCGAACCCCGACGAGTCACTACGATTCGAATCGGCGTACGGTCGACGTACGGCCGGTTCCCGGCCCCGAATCCTGGTCGGCGCACCCGCTGCGCTCCGACCATCCGAACGTCCGCCGGGCGTCCTTCCCGTGGGGGGTGGGGTCGCCCGGCGGACTCGGGCAGCGTGGCCGCGACGTCATCCCGCCATGCCTCTTGTTTTTCGTGCTGTCCCGTTTTCTGACGGCCCGTGCGGTCGACAATAGGAGCATGAGCCAGCAGGGGGACCGGCCCGCCACCACCGACGACTGGTGGGGCCGGCTGTACGACGAGTCCGCGCCCGACACAGGTCCGGCCCGGACGCCGGACGACACGATCGACGACCGTTTCGACTCGGCGACGGACACCCTCGGCGGGGACGACGTGCCGTCGCCTCGGGATTACGGGCGCGCCGTCGACGCGATCGACGTGACCGACGACGATGACGAAGACGACGCGGGTGACGAGGACGAGGACGTCGGAGTCGCCGGCGGCGGTGGCGTCTCGCGGCCACTGGCCTGGTGGGAGCCGCACGGCGGCCACCAGTCCGTGATCCCGCCGCCCGAGCCCGCCCCCGCTCCCGAGCCCGTACGGACACCCCCGCCCCCGGTGGCCGACACCCCCCGCACGCCCCGGCCACGGGCGCCCTGGGAGCCGCCGCCCGCGACGTTCGACCCCGGCGACGCCAGACCGCTGCCGGGCGCCGTCGACCCGCCGCCCCCGCCCCACGACCCGCGCGCCGCCACCTACGAGCCCCCGCCCCCGACCCCAGCGCCTTCCCCGCCCCCGCCGTCGCCCCCATCCGCCGCGCGCCTCGGCTACGTCGGGGACAGCCCGCCCACCTACGACGCCGAGCCCACCGCGCTGCCCGCCACCGAGGCCGAAGGGCTCGACCGGCTCGTCGCCGACACCGTCCTCGACGGCGCCCAGTACGGCACGTACACGCTCCGCGCCGCCTCCATACGCGGCGACTCGGCGCGCTACCGCGGCGAGCCGCGCAGAGACGCCCTGCTCACCGCCCGCTTCGGCGCGGGCCCCAGCGCCCTCGTCCTGGTCGCCGTGGCCACCGGCGCCCGCGCCACCGAGGGCGCGCACCTGTCCGCCGCCGACGCCTGCCGGTGGATCGGGGGCGCCGTCGGCCGCAGCCACAGCCGGCTCTCCGAGGACATAAGAGCCGGCCGCCGGGGCGACCTGAAGTCCGGACTGCACCGGCTCACCGACCGTACGTACGGCAAACTGCGTGCCCGCGCGGCCGAGTTGGGACGCGAGCCGGAGGACTACACCGCGAGCCTGCGCTGCCTGCTGCTCTCCGCCGACCCCGACTGCCGGACCCGGGTCTTCTTCGGCGTCGGCGGCGGCGGGCTCTTCCGGCTCAGGGACGGCGCCTGGCAGGACCTGGAGCCGCTGGTCCCCGAGCCCTCCGCGATGAGGGGCGCACCGGTCGTCGGCTTCGGCTCCGCACCGGTCGGCGCCGCCGAACAGACCCCCGAGGGCGACCGCCTCACGATGGACCTGGAGATCACCAAGCCTCCCGGCCCGCTCGTGGAGACTCCCGTGCCGCCTCCGCCGGAGCCGTTCCGCTTCCGCGCCTCGGTGGCCCGTCCGGGCGACACACTCCTGCTGACCAGCGTCGGCCTCGCCGAGCCGCTGCGCGGTGTGCCCGCCGTGGGCGGCGAACTGGCCGCACGCTGGGCGTCCGGCGGGCCGCCAGGGCTCGCCGCGTTCCTGACGGACGTCGGGCTGCGGGCGAAGGGGTACGCCGACGACCGTACGGCCGTGGGGGTCTGGGAGGCGTAACGGCGCGGAGCGTGGGTTGATGGACAGCGGGTACCGGAGGGGGCACCGGGCCGGAGGCCAGTCGGCCACCGGACAGGCCCCGGCCCCGGACAGCAGAAGGGCGCGCTTCCATGGCCAGGCAGAACGTGGCGGAGCAGTTCGTCGGCATCCTCGCCCGCGCGGGTGTGCGGCGGCTGTACGGAGTCGTCGGCGACAGCCTCAATCCCGTCGTGGACGCCATCCGGCGCAACGCGGCCATCGACTGGGTCCAGGTCAGACACGAGGAGGCGGCGGCCTTCGCGGCGGGCGCCGAGGCGCAGGTCACCGGCAAGCTGGCCGCCTGCGCCGGCTCCTGCGGCCCCGGCAATCTGCATCTGATCAACGGCCTGTACGACGCGCACCGCTCCATGGCCCCGGTCCTGGCGCTGGCCTCGCACATCCCGACGGCCGAGATCGGCCTCGGCTACTTCCAGGAGACGCACCCCGAGCGGCTGTTCGAGGAGTGCAGTCACTACAACGAGATGATCTCCAGCCCGCAGCAGATGCCCCGGCTGGTCCAGACGGCCATCCAGCACGCGGTCGGCCGGGGCGGCGTCAGCGTGGTGACCCTGCCCGGCGACATCGCCTCCCAGCCGGCCCCGACGAGGGCGATCGAGCACGCCATCGTCACCTCCCGGCCGTCGGTGCGGCCCGGCGACCTGGAGATCGACAAGCTGGTCTCCATGATCGACGACGCGGACCGCGTCACCCTCTTCTGCGGCAGCGGCACGGCCGGGGCGCACGCCGAGGTCATGGAGTTCGCCGAGCGGATCAAGTCCCCGATCGGCCACGCCCTGCGCGGCAAGGAGTGGATCCAGTACGACAACAAGTTCGACGTCGGTATGAGCGGACTGCTCGGTTACGGCGCCGCGTACGAGGCCACGCACGAGTGCGACCTGCTCATCCTTCTCGGCACGGACTTCCCGTACAACGCCTTCCTGCCCGACGGCACCGACGTCAAGATCGTCCAGATCGACGTCCGGCCCGAACACCTCGGCCGACGCTCGCAGTTGGATCTCGCGGTCTGGGGCGACGTACGCGAGACGCTGCGCTGTCTGACGCCCCGCGTACGGATGAAGAACGACCGCCGCTTCCTGGACAGGATGCTCAAGAAGCACGCCGACGCGCTCGAAGGCGTCGTCAAGGCCTACACCCGCAAGGTGGACAAGCATGTCCCGATCCACCCCGAGTATGTCGCGTCGGTGCTGGACGAAGTGGCCGACGACGACGCCGTGTTCACCGTCGACACCGGTATGTGCAATGTCTGGGCCGCCCGCTATCTGTCGCCCAACGGCCGCCGCCGCGTGATCGGTTCCTTCAGCCACGGCTCGATGGCCAACGCCATGCCGCAGGCCATCGGCGCGCAGTTCGTCGACCGCGGTCGACAGGTCGTCTCGATGTCCGGCGACGGCGGCTTCGCCATGCTGATGGGGGACTTCCTCACCCTCGTCCAGTACGAACTGCCGGTGAAGATCGTGCTGTTCAACAACTCGTCACTCGGCATGGTCGAGTTGGAGATGATGGTGGCCGGGCTGCCGGCGTACGGCACCACGAACCGCAACCCCGACTTCGCCGCCGTCGCCCGCGCCGCCGGGGCGTTCGGAGTCCGGGTGGAGAAGCCCCGACAGCTCACGGGCGCGCTCAAGGACGCCTTCAAACACAAGGGCCCAGCTCTGGTCGACGTCGTCACCGACCCGAACGCCCTGTCCATGCCGCCGAAGATCAGCGCCGAGATGGTGCAGGGCTTCGCGCTCTCCGCCGGGAAGATCGTGCTGGACGGAGGGGTGGGCCGCATGGTGCAGATGGCGCGCTCCAACCTGCGCAACCTGCCCCGGCCCTGACCCCTCCCGCCCGGTGGGCTCCTACGCGGGCGTGAACCGCAGCGTCAGGATCTGGAACGGCCGCAGCTCCACCCGCAGACCGTCCGCCCCCGTCTCGGCCTCGTGCAGCGGACGCTCCAACAGGTCCGTCACCTGGGCCTGTACGACCGGGAAGCCGGTCCGCAGCGTGGCCGCCGCGCGGTTCCCGGCCGACTCGTAGAGCCGTACGACCACATCACCGCTCCGGTCCTCGGCGAGCTTCACCGACTCCACCGTGACCGCCGGGTGGTCGACGGAGACCAGCGGCGCCGACGAGGGAGCGGCAGCGACCCGCAGCGGCAGATTGAGCGCCAGACCCTCCCGGACCGCGTCGGTCACCTCGGCGCCCGGCGCCAGCGCGTAGCTGAACCGGTGCGTGCCCAGGTCCGTCTCCGGGTCCGGGCTGTGCGGCGCCCGCAGCAGCGTCAGCCGTACGGTCGTACCAAGACCCTCGTCGTGCGCGGTGCGGGTCACGTCGTGGCCGTACGTGGAGTCGTTGACCACCGCGACCCCGTACCCGGGCTCGGCGACCCGCAGCCAGCGGTGCGCGCAGATCTCGAACCGGGCCGCGTCCCAACTGGTGTTGGTGTGCGTGGCGCGGTGCACATGACCGAACTGGATCTCGGCGGTGGACCGTTCGGCGTGCACGTCCAGCGGGAACGCGGCCTTGAGTACCTTCTCCGACTCCTGCCAGTCGACCTCCGTGACGACGTCCACGCGGCGGCTGCCGGCCGCGAGCCGGATCTCCTGGACGATCCACGACGAGCCGAACGTACGGACCACCCGGACCGTCGCCCGCAGCGGTCCCTGCTCGACGAGCTGCACGGACTCCGCCTTCGTGAGGTCGGTGTGCCGGTTGCGGTAGTGCCGGTCGATGTCCCAGGCGTCCCAGTGGTTGGGGTGGTCCGGGTGCAGCTGGAGCAGATTGCCCCGGCTGCCCGGCGCCAGCACCTCACGGCCCGCCGTCAGGTCCGTCACGGAGGTGAGCAGACCGTCCCGGTCGACGGTGACCCGCAGCAGCCCGTTGTCGAGGGTGATCACGCCCGAGCCCTCGGCGCGCGTCGTCACGTCCGTGGTGCCGGCCGCCGTCTCGGCGGCGGTGAGCGTGGTGGCGCCCAGCGCGGGCACGCGCACGGCGACCGCCGAGCGGCCGTGGCTGTTCAGCGCCTGCACCGCACTGCCCTCGGAGATGTCGGCCGTGTCGGCCTCGACGACCTCCATCCGCTCGTACGGCGAGGTGTTGAGCACCGCCGCACCGCCGCCGCCGAGCGCCGCGACGGCCGCCGCCGTGATCTCCGTCAGCTCCTCGCGCACCGCCGCGTAGGTGTCCCTGGCCTCCCGGTGCACCCACGCGATGGACGAGCCCGGCAGGATGTCGTGGAACTGGTGCAGCAGCACCGTCTTCCACAGCCGGTCCAGCTCCTCGTACGGATACGCGTACGACGGCGTCCGCAGCGCGGCGGCCGTCGCCCACAACTCCGCCTCCCGCAGCAGGTGTTCACTGCGGCGGTTGCCCTGCTTGGTCTTCGCCTGCGTCGTGTACGTCGCCCGGTGCAGCTCCAGATACAGCTCGCCCGACCAGACCGGGGCCTTCGCGCCGTACTCCTCCTCGGCGGCGGCGAAGAACGCGGCGGGCTTCTCGATCTCCACGCGCGGCGAGCCCTCCAGGGACTTGAGCCGGCGTGCCTTCTCCAGCATCTCGCGGGTGGGACCGCCGCCGCCGTCACCCCAGCCGAACGGGACCAGCGAGCGCGACGCCCGGCCCTTGTCGGCGAAGTTCCGCTCGGCGTGGGCCAGTTCGGAGGCGTGGAACTGCGCGTTGTAGGTGTCGACCGGCGGGAAGTGCGTGAAGACGCGGGTGCCGTCGATGCCCTCCCACCAGAAGGTGTGGTGCGGCATCTTGTTGGACTGGTTCCACGAGAGCTTCTGTGTGAGGAACCACTTCACGCCCGCCAGTTTGGCCAGTTGGGGGAAGGCCGCCGTGTAGCCGAAGGAGTCCGGCAGCCAGATCTCCTCCGTCTCGACGCCCAACTCCTCCCGGAAGAAGCGCGTCCCGTGTACGAGCTGCCGTGCCAGCGCCTCGCCGCCCGGCATGTTGGCGTCCGACTCCACCCACATCGAGCCCACCGGCGACCAATTGCCGTCCGCCACAGCCTTCTTGATGCGCTCCCAGATGAGCGGCTGGTGCTCCTTGACCCACGCGTACTGCTGGGCCTGCGAACAGGCGAAGACCAGCTCCGGATACTCACCGGCGAGCGCGGTGACATTGGCGAACGTCCGCGACGCCTTCCGCACGGTCTCGCGCAGCGGCCACAGCCACGCCGAGTCGATGTGCGCGTGCCCGGCCGCCGAGACGCGGTGGGCGCTGGGCGCGGCGGGACTCGCCAGCACCCCGGCCAGCTCGGCGCGGGCCGCCACCGCCGTACCCGCCACATCGTGCAGATCCAGCGCGTCCAGCATGGACTCCAGGGCGCGCAGGATCTCGTGCCGCCGCGAGCGGTCGACGGGCAGCTCCGTCATCAGCTCCGACAACACCTCGATGTCGAGCACCAGATGCCACACGTTCTCGTCCAGCACGGCGATGTCGGCGGCGGCGAAGGTGTAGAGCGGCTGGTCACCGGCCGTCGTCACGTCCCCGAGCGTTGACGGCATGAAGTCGCCCGGCATCGACGGGTTCGCCGCCGCTTCGAGAAGTAGATGCACCGACTCGCCGCCCGCGGCGGGGGAGCCGACCGGAATGTGCCGGTTGCGCGGATGTACTCCCTTGATGGGCACACCGGCCGCGTCGTACACCATCCCCTCGGCCTGGAACCCCGGTCCCTCACCGGTGAAGCCGGGATCGATCACGACCTCCACGCGCCGCCCGGCGTACTCGTCGGGGACAACTCCCTCCAGCCGGAACCAACTGGTGGACCACGGCGGGCCCCAGGGCGTGCCGGTCTCGAACGGCGTGTACGTGCTCTGCAGAGCCTGCCCCACGGGCACCGGCTCGCCCGGCACCTCCCAGACCGAAAGGGCGAGCGGCGTCCTCGCCGCGTACTGGGCGGGGCGGATGAACTGGCGCAGGGCGCGCTCCAGTCGGCCCTCCACCAAGGTGCGGTCGTCGTGCATCAAGGCTCCTCAGGTCTACGGCTCGGCCTTTCGGAACGGCAGACTCCAGGTGTCCGGCCGATCTCGCAACCCCTCACTTCCCACGAGGAGCACCGGGCACTCGCCGTCACGCCGTCCCGGATCGTCATGCGTGGCCGGTGGCCAGTGGGGCATGCATCTCGGGGAGAGCGTTCAAGAGAGGAAGCTCGTACGGACAAGAGTGGCATGGGGGAGATGGGGGACATGAGAGGCACGGGGGAGCAGGCGCGACTGCTGCGCAAGCAGTTGCTCCGCAGAGTCGAGAGCGCCGATCTCACGGCGGTGCCCGAGGTGAGGCACGCGCTGCGCGAGTTGCTGAGCCACTGGCGGGCACGTGAATCGGCGGAAGTGGCGGAGCTGCTCATGAGCGAGCTGGTGACCAACGCGCTGGTGCACACCGAGCACGGAGCCGTCGTCAAGGCCACCGTCGCCGACTCCCGACTCCGGGTGGAAGTACGGGACTTCGAGGGAGCGCCGCCGACGCCGAACGAGCCGACCGACGACGACGGGACACACGGGAGGGGGCTGGTCCTGGTCGAGGGCCTTGCCGACTCCTGGGGGGTGCGGTCGCAGGGGCTGGGCAAGATGGTGTGGTTCGAGCTGAACGGCGAGACGGCCTGAGGTCTGCCGCTCCCCGTCGCTGACGCAGCCTCGGATGCCCGCAGCAGCACGGGCCCTGACGCCGCCACAGACGACGGACCGGCGCGACGGTCTCCCGTCACGCCGGTCGTGCACTCACCTGCGGTGTCGCTTCTCGCTCGGCACGGGCCCTCAGCCGAACTGCTGCTCCAGATGCCTGAGTTTGCGCTCCAGCGAGTCCAGCCTGGGCAGTGCCTGGGTGTCGTCCTCGGCGGTCAGGTCAACGGTGCGTGCCTCGTACCCTTTCACCGGCTGGAGGGAAGGCTGGGACCGTACGGGCGACGGGTCCGTTTCGTAGAGCCCGGCTATGACGGGCTCCGGAGAGGCGGCCCCGACGGCGGGCGGTGAGCCCGTTCCGGCGCCCACGGCCGGTACGGCCGCCGCTGCCGGCAGCTCCACCTGGCGGCCACGGCCGCGCCCCCAGGCCCGGTGCTGACGGTTGAGCGCCTTGATCCTCGCCCGGCCCAACTTCTCCTGCTCGCGCCGCTGGTGCCTCTTCTGTTCCTTCTGCCTGCGGTCGTCGCGCACCTCGTCGACCGCCTCGTCCAGCGTGCGTACGCCTTCGAGCAGCATCAGCGACCAGGCGGCGAACGTCTCACGGGGCGCCCGCAGCCAGCGGACGATCCGGATCTGCGGCAACGGACGGGGCACCAGGCCCTGTTCGCGCAGCGCGGCCCTGCGGGTCTGCTTCAGCGCCCGGTCGAACAGCACGGCGGCCGAGAGCGACATGCCGGCGAAGAACTGGGGCGCTCCCGCGTGCTCCAGACCGCGCGGTGCGTGGACCCAGTTGAACCAGGCGGCGGCACCGGCGAACGTCCACACCAGCAGCCGGGAGCCGAGTGCGGCGTCGCCGTGGCTGGCCTCACGCACGGCCAGCACGGAGCAGAACATCGCCGCCCCGTCGAGGCCGAACGGGACGAGATACTCCCAGCCGCCGGAGAGGCTGAGGTTCTGCCGGCCGAAGCCGACAAGCCCGTGGAAGGAGAGCGCGGCGGCCACCGCGGCACAGCAGAACAGCAGCAGATAGGAGGCGCTGCCGTAAATCGCTTCTTTTCTTCTGCGGCGCTCCTCGCTGCGCTCCCAGGAGTCCTCGGTCGCGGTCTTGGCGCCGGCGTTCTTGCCGCGCACGATCAATGCCACCGCCACCAGGACGCCGATGAGCATCACGCCGCCCGGAAGCAGCCAGTTGAGCGGTGATTCGGTCAGTCGCATGCGGTGTCCCTTGCATCGCAGTGGGGCGTCTCGGGCGCCATATTGGCCGAACCACGGCTGCGCGCAGGAGGGTTTCGGGACAAGAGAACGCCAACGAGGCGCAAGGATACGCGCATTGGAGGGGTCCGCTCGAACGCACCGGCGAGGGGGCCGAGTTGGGTTCTAATATGACCCGCCGTCATGCCACCCGGACGGTGGCATGGTTCAACGAACCCCGCAGAGGCGTCAGTTGCCGGCGGCGGTCAACCGCCGGACCCGGTCGGAGTCGCACGTACGGGGGCAGGTCACGCAGGTGTCCTCGGGGCGCAGCGTGTAGAAGAGACAGCAGCTCGCCCGGTCCCTGGTCGGCAGCGATTCGCCGCCGGGGCCGCGCAGTTCGCGGAAGCCCGCCGTACCGACGTACGGCTTCGTCGTGCCCGGCAGCAGCAGCTCCAACTCCGCCATCGCACGCCCCTCCTCACCCAGCAGATGCGCGACGTACCAGAGCCCTTCGACGATCTCGTCCGTCGCCATGCCCCACAGCGCGTGGTTACGGCGCCGCATGCGGGGCCCGAACGCGGCGAGCACCGGGCCGAGATGCTCGGCCACGGCCGACCGCACCTCCGCGCGCAGCGCCTCCTCGTCCGGTACGACCCTGGCGCCCGGCAGGGCGGCGGCCGGGTCGTCGGGCAGACAGGCGAACTCGTCGACGCGGACGGCCATCCGGCCCCGCGTCCGCTGGAAGGACACGTTCTCCACCGGCACCCGCGGTACTCGGCGGCTCACGAACCACGGCACGGTGATCAGCAGGCAGGCGGGCCAGGCATAGCGGTGCAGCCCGAAGGTGGCGACGACGTCCGGCCGGGCCCGCCGGCCGTAGTCACGGATCACCTGCGCCTCGTCCCAGGCGAGGAACGTGTCGACGGCGGGGCCGCCCGCCGCGAGGTCGGTCGCGCGGACCCAGCCGTCGTCCGTGCCCGGCCGTTCACTGTCCGTCAGCTCGTCGATGCCCAGTGAGGGGAACACCTCGGTCAGTCGCCGGTAGGCATCGGCGACCGGCGAGACGTACCGGCCGGGCAGCAGAGCGCGCGCAGACATTCCTGGGGACCACCGAATCGCGATCGATTGAAGGTGAGGCTTACCTTACCCGACACGACAGATGTGTAACTGTCACCCTGTCCGCCTATGGTGCTCCGGAGGCCCGGCCCGCGCGAGCCGGGGTGGATACGAGCTGGTGGGAGGTGGAGGCGCGATGGAGCAGGACAGGGCACACGACGAGACGACCGTGCCCTCACCCCGCCAGGAGCCGGCGCCGAAGCGGGTCCCCGAGCAGGCGCGCGGCGAGATCAGGCACGGCGAGCACCCGCAGGGCGCGCGCCGCAAGGTCCACCGCCACTCCGTACGCGGCCAGATCCTCGACGCGCTGCGCACCGCCCTCGTCAGCGGTGAGCTGGTGCCCGGTGAGGTCTACTCCGGCCCCGCGCTCGGCGAGCGTTTCGGGGTGTCGGCCACCCCCGTGCGCGAGGCCATGCAGCAGCTCGTACTCGAAGGCGCCGTCGAGGTCGTGCCCAACCGGGGTTTCCGGGTCACCGAGCGCACCGCCGGCGATCTCGCCGAGCTGGCCGAGGTGCGCGGGCTGATCGAGGTCCCGGTGGTGCTCGGGCTGGCCCGTACCGTCGCCCCCGAGCGCTGGGCGGAACTGCGCCCGCTCGCCGAGGCCACCGTCACGGCCGCGGCGACCGGCGATCTCGCCGCCTACGCCGACCACGACCGCGCCTTCCACGGCGCGCTCCTCGGCCTCTCCGGCAACCGGCAGCTGGTCATGATCGCCGACGATCTGCACCGCCGCGCGCAGTGGCCGCTCGCCGGCGCACCGAGGACGATCAGGGCCGCGCTCGTCGCGGACGCCGCCGAGCACTCCGCCCTGCTGGACGCGCTGATCGCCGCGGATCTGCCGGTCGTGCGGTCGCTCGTCCGGGAGCACTTCACGGGCGGCGCGGGCTGACACCCCGGCTGACATCCCGCCGCGGGACACGGGAGCGATCCCCGGCTTTGGCACCGCGCGCGTGTACGGGTAGCGTCACTCACTCTTCATCTTCCGGTCACCCACACCACAGGACGTCATGCGCGCCAGCAGTGTTCGTCAGCCAACCGCCACTGCCGACCGGTCAGGACTCGCGGGCCGGGACCGGCTGCCGTCCCTGACCGGCCTGCGGTTCTGGGCCGCGTTGATCGTGGTGCTCTACCACCTGTCCCGGCAGGTCGGCGAGATCCCCGGCCTGAGCGAGGCCACGTGGTACGGGCGCAGCGGCGTCACCTTCTTCTTCGTGCTCTCCGGCTTCGTCCTCGCCTGGACCTACGACGGCCAGCGGGTGTCCGCCAAGGTCTTCCTGTGGCGGCGCTTCGCCCGCATCTGGCCGCTCCTCGCGGTGACTTCGGCGGCGTCGGTCGCCGTCTGGATCGCCATCGGCAAGGAGGTGTCCACGAAGGCCGTACTCGCGACGCTGCTGATGGTGCACGCCTGGTTCCCCGACACGGTCATCCAGAAGGGCGCCAACCCGGCGGCCTGGTCGCTGAGCGACGAGGCCTGGTTCTATCTGATCTTCCCGCTCCTGATGATGCTGCCGCTGCTGAGGTCCGGCCGGGGCCGTCGCTGGGTCATGGTGACGATGTCCGTCGCGCTTGTCGGGGTGTGGTTCGCCAGCGCGCTGATCGAGACCGGTGCCACCCGCGTCTGGCTGCTCGACTACTTCCCGCCGACGCGCATGCTCCAGTTCGTGATCGGTGTGGCCGCCGGTCTCGCCATCAAGCGCGGCGGGCGCTCACCGGTCGGGCTGCCGGCGGCGATCGGTCTGGTCGCCCTCTGGCATCTGGCGCTCGTCCCGTGGCGCGACGCCGTTCCCGACAGCCTCTGGTACAGCCCGTACAGCGCGTCCCAGCTGCTCTCCGCGCCGATCTTCGCCCTGCTGGTGTGCGCGGCGGCGCAGGCGGACCTGCGGGGCAGCCGTACCGGGCTCGGCGGGCCGTGGGCGGTACGGCTGGGGCACTGGTCGTTCGCCTGGTACCTGGTGCATGAGATCGTCATCCGCGCGCTGCTCGCCCGCTACGGCCGTACCGAGTCCCTGGTCACGACCGCCGGGTTCTGGCTGCTGGCGATCGTGATCAGCCTGGCCGTCGCGGGGATGGCGTACCAGTGGGTGGAGCACCCGCTGGAACGGCTGCTGCGGAAGGCGGGCCCGCAGGCGCGCAAGCCGGCGCCGTCGGACGACGAGGACCGCACGGGCGTGGCCGGCGGTCCCCACGCGGCGACGTCGGGTTCGACTCAGTAGGGGCCAGGGCCTCCTGCCGGCCGCTCAGGCGGCGGTGCGCGGTGCGAGCTGCGCGGCCAGCCATGTCGGTACGCCGTCCAGCAGCCGGAACAGCCGTCCAGCCTCCGCGCGCAACCGCGCCGCCTCCGGCTCCGGTTCGGCGTCGGCCAGCGCGGCGAGCGCCGGAGCCGTACCGACCAGATAGCCCAGCTCCTCCCGGATCCGCAGCGACTCGCCGAAGCCGTGCCGAGCCTCCGCCAACTCGCCGTCGCGCAGGGCGAGTCCGGCCAGATGACGCCAGGTGAAGGAGAGCAGCAACGTCTGACCGTGCGCGGTCGCGCCCGCGTGGGCGCGCCGGTAGGCGGCGAGCGCCGACTGCGGGGAGTCCGAGAGATGTTCGGCGATCAGCCCCCGGCGGAAGTCGAGCAGCGGCCGGCCGGGCGCCGTCGGCGCGAGCAGCGCGGCGGCCCTGCCGAGCGCGGCACGCGCCTCGTCCGCGCGGTCCCGCACACCGAGGATCGTGGCCGCGTACGCGAGATGACCCCGCTCGCTGGCGGCGCCGCCGCGTTCGTCGTCCTCCCGCGCGGTGGCCTCGGCGACCCGCAGCGCGTCCTCGGCCTCGGGCCAGCCCTCACCCGTGAACAGGCACCGCTCCACCAGCAACGACGCCCGCTGAAGCGCGGGCGCGGCTCCCGGACGGGATGCGAGCAGGGCGGCGGCGTCGGCCCAACACCCGCGCGAGCGCAACCGCCATACCGCGGTCTGGAGTGGATCGTCCCCGGCAGTGAATCCGGAACCAGACATGGCGGTATCCGCCACATTGCCCTCCCCGAGCGCGCCATTGTGCTGTTGAGTTCTCCCGCATCTCAGCACGGATCGGCACGCCGGGCCAATAGGTCAGGTGAAAAAATTCACAATGCCTTGGTCAACAAGGGGTCGACAACGGGCCGTTGGACGCTCCGTCAAGGCCGCCGTGAGCACCCTCAGACCGACCTGTCATGACCGCCGTCACCTGGGCTGACCAGCGAGAGTCACCCGTCGGCGGGCGGTGGGGAGTTCACCACGGGGACGGCCACGGCCAGGTCCGCGCCGAGCAGTTGGATCTCGCCACGACCGTCAGGGGTGACGGCGGTCAACATGGCACGGGGTGACGGTCACCAGTCGCCGTGCCGCCCCCTCAGCTCATCCGGAGCGCCAGGAAGAAGTCCAGCTTGTCCTCCAGGCGTGCCAGGTCGCGGCCCGTCAGCTGTTCGATGCGGCCCACCCGGTAGCGCAGCGTGTTCACATGCAGGTGCAGCCGGGACGCGCAGCGGGTCCAGGAGCCGTCGCAGGCGAGGAACGCCTCAAGTGTCGGGACCAGTTCGGCGCGATGGCGGCGGTCGTAGTCGCGCAGCGGGTCGAGCAGGCGCGCCGTGAACGCGCGCCGTACGTCGTCCGGGACGAACGGCAGCAGCAGCACGTGCGACGCCAGCTCGTGGTGGCCGGCCGCGCACACCCGGCCGGGTCGGGCCGCGGCCACCCGGCGGGCATGGCGGGCCTCCTCCAGCGCGCCGCGCAGGCCCTCCGCCGAGTGCACGGCCGCGCTGACGCCGAGGGTCAGCCGGCCGTCGTCCGCGAGTCCGGCGGTCAGCGGTTCGCGTACGGCCGCCAGCAGCGCATCGGCCTGGAGGCCCGCGTCCGCCGGTCTCGCGTCCGCCGGTCTCGCCTCCGCGCCCGCCCCCTCATCGGCGCCGGACGGCACCGGCACCGGCGTCGGCATCGGGACCAGCGCGATCGCCTCGCCGCCCGCGTACGCCACCGCGACCCGGTCGCCCGGCTCCGTGCCCGCCGTCGCCGGATCGACCAGGATCTCCTCAAGCAGCGACTGGGCGACGGCGCCGGTCCCGTCCGCCCCGGCCGTGTCGCCCTCGCCCTCCCAGTCGACCCGCGCCACCACGATCTGCCAGTGCGGGGCCGTCCCCTGGCCGGGCAGCAGCACCGGCGCCGCCACACGCAGCCGGGCAGCGATCTCCGCGGGCGGGGCGGCCGACTTGACGAGCTCCAGGATCTCCTGGGCGAGCCGGCGCCGTACCGCACGCGCGGCGTCCCGCCGGTCCCGCTCCACCGCGATCAGCTGCGTGACGCCCTGGAGCAGATCCAGCCGGGGCGCGCCCCACTCACCGGCGTCCGCCTCCACGGCCAGCAGCCAGTCCGACAGGACACTCTCGCGTACGTCCCCCGCACCCGCCGCACCCCCCGGACCCCGTACCGGAAACAGTGAGTACGTCGTCCCGCCCAGCTCCACCCGGTACGGCGCCCGCCGCTCCCCGCGCGTAGCCGTCAGGTGCTCCGCCGCCAGCGCCGCGCCCGCCGCGGCGGACAGCGGCTTCTCACCGGCGATCCGCCGCCCCGTGGGCGAGAGCACCCAGGCCCGCATGTCGAGGTCCGTACCGAGCAGATCCAGCACGACCTCCGGCCCGCCGCCGGCCGGACCCGATGTCATCAGCCTGCGGTGCCGGTCGACGACGGCGGCCAGATCCCCGGCACGCTCGCCGGACACCTGCCGCACCACGTACTCGGTGATCGACGCGAACGCGACGGACTCGCTCACCGCGAAGAGCGGCAGCCGGTGCCGGGCACACGCCCCGACCAGGTCGTCCGGGACCACGCCCAGTTCGGCCTCACCGGCCGCGAGCCCGGCGACCCCGGCGCCCGCGAGGAGCCGCACGAAAGGCTCGGAGTCCTCGGGCGTACGCCGCCACGCCAGGCCCGTCAGGACCAGCTCACCGCCCGACAGATAGCGGCTCGGGTCCCGTAGGTCGGTGGTCATCACACCGCGTATGGTCCGGTCCAGCTCGTCCTGGCCGCCGAGCAGCCGCAGGCCCAGCGCATCGGTTTCCAGCAGGGCGCGCAGCCGCATCTCGTCGCCGCCGATCTGTCTCGTCGTCCTGAGTGAGCACGTAGGTGAGCACGTTGGGTGTGCTGCGGCGGTCCGCGAGCGTTTCGCCGCGTCGCCATTTGTTTGAATCTACAAGACCCGGAAGCGGCCCAGGCAACTCCTTCATGGTTTCGGTGACTGCACCGGACGGAGCACGGTCCGGTGTACTTGGGCCACACAGCGTTAACAGCTAGTGAATATCCGCATGAGACAAAGACCAGCAGTCGAGACTCCGGCCGTCCCCGGGCTCCAGTGAACGACCGATCACATGAACGACCGATCACGAATGAAGAGAGCCAGGTATGGACTTCCTTCGCCCCGCCGGCTGGGAGGAGGCGCTCGCCGCCAAGGCCGAGCACCCCACCGCCGTCCCCATCGCGGGTGGCACCGATGTCATGGTCGAGATCAACTTCGACCACCGGCGGCCCGAGTACCTCATGGACCTGAACCGCATCGGCGAACTGAGCGAGTGGGCGGTCGGCGAGAAGCACGTCCGGCTGGGCGCCTCCGTCCCGTACACCCGGATCATGGAACACCTGCGGACCGAGCTGCCCGGACTGGCGCTCGCCTCGCACACCGTCGGCTCGCCCCAGATCCGCAACCGCGGCTCCGTCGGCGGCAACCTCGGCGCGGCCTCGCCCGCCGGGGACGCGCACCCCGCGCTCCTCGCCGCGGGCGCCGAGGTGGAGGTGGAGTCGGTACGCGGCATCCGCCACATCCCCGTCGAGGAGTTCTACACGGGCGTGAAGCGCAACGCGCTGGCCCCCGACGAGCTGATCAAGTCCGTCCTCATCAAGAAGGCGTCCGGGCCGCAGCAGTTCTCCAAGGTCGGCACGCGCAACGCGATGGTCATCGCGGTCTGCGCGTTCGGCATCGCGCTGCACCCCGACAGCCGCACCGTGAAGACCGGCATCGGCTCCGCCGCGCCCACCCCGCTGCGCGCCCGCGCAGCAGAGGACTTCCTCAACGCGGCGCTGGAGGAGGGCGGCTTCTGGGACAGCGGCAAGGTCATCACCCCGTCCGTCGCCAAGCAGTTCGCCGACCTCGCGTCCGGCGCCTGCAACCCGATCGACGACGTGCGCGGCACCGCGAGGTACCGCCGCCACGCGGTGGGCATCATGGCCCGCCGCACGCTCGGCTGGACCTGGGAGCAGTACCGGTCCACCGGCACCACGCTTGAAGGAGCTGCATAACGATGCGCGTGAACTTCACCGTCAACGGCCGCCCGCAGGAGGCCGACGACGTCTGGGAGGGCGAGTCCCTTCTCTACGTCCTGCGTGAGCGCATGGGCCTGCCCGGCTCCAAGAACGCCTGCGAGCAGGGCGAATGCGGCTCCTGTACGGTCCGCCTCGACGGCGTGCCCGTCTGCGCCTGCCTCGTCGCGGCCGGTCAGGCCGAAGGCCGCGACGTGGTCACCGTCGAGGGCCTGGCCGACTACGCGAAGCACCGCGCCGACACGCATCCGGGCGACTCGTGCGCCTCCGGCGGCGGCTGCGGTACGAGCCTCCAGCAGGCCCGGCGGTGGCAGGCCAGGGGCACCGGGGGAACCGACTCCCAGACCGGCGAGGGTGGAGGCGTTTTCCCGCGTGCCACACTCTCTCCGATCCAGGAGGCGTTCATCGACGCGGGCGCGGTCCAGTGCGGCTTCTGCACCCCCGGACTGCTCGTCACCGCCGACGAGATGCTGGAGCGCAACCCCTCGCCGTCCGACGCGGACATCCGCGAGGCGCTGTCCGGCAACCTCTGCCGCTGCACCGGCTACGAGAAGATCCTCGACGCGGTGCGCCTCGCGGCGGCCCGGCAGTCCGAGGCGGTCTGACCATGGCGACCACGGGCACACCCACCGACATCACACAGGGCTCGCAGACCAAGGGCGGTATCGGCGAGTCCACGCTCCGCCCCGACGGCACCCTCAAGGTCACCGGCGAGTTCGCGTACTCCTCCGACATGTGGCACGAGGACATGCTCTGGGGCCACACCCTGCGCAGCACCGTCGCGCACGCCGAGATCCGGTCCATCGACACCGCCGAGGCCCTGGCCACCCCCGGCGTCCACGCGGTCCTCACCTACGACGACCTGCCGACGGACGTACGGCGGTACGGCCTGGAGTTCCAGGACACCCCCGTCCTCGCCCACGGCAAGGTCCGCCACCACGGCGAGCCCGTCGCGATCGTTGCCGCCGACCACCCCGAGACCGCGCGCCGCGCCGCCGCCAAGATCCGTATCGACTACGCCGACCTGCCGCTCGTCACCGACGAGGCCTCCGCCACGGCCGAGGGCGCGCCGCTGGTCCATGAGAACCGCGACGACCACCACGCGGAGCACGTAGCGCACCCGAACATCGTGCACCGCCAGCCCATCGTGCGAGGCGACGCCGACGAGGCCGCCGGGCGCGCCGACGTGATCGTCTCCGGCGAGTACGTCTTCGGCATGCAGGACCAGGCGTTCCTCGGCCCGGAGTCCGGCCTCGCCGTGCCGGGCGAGGACGGCGGCGTCGACCTGTACGTGGCCACGCAGTGGCTGCACTCGGACCTCCGCCAGATCGCCCCCGTCCTCGGCCTGCCCGAGGACAAGGTCCGGATGACGCTCTCCGGCGTCGGCGGCGCCTTCGGCGGCCGTGAGGACCTGTCGATGCAGATCCACGCCTGCCTGCTCGCGCTCCGCACCGGCAAACCCGTCAAGATCGTCTACAACCGCTTCGAGTCCTTCTTCGGGCACGTCCACCGCCACCCGGCCAAGCTCTGGTACGAGCACGGGGCCACCAAGGACGGCAAGCTCACGCACCTGAGGTGCCGGATCGTGCTGGACGGCGGCGCGTACGCCTCCGCGTCCCCGGCCGTCGTCGGCAACGCCTCCTCGCTCTCCGTCGGCCCGTACGTCGTCGAGGACGTCGACATCGAGGCCCTGGCCCTCTACACCAACAACCCGCCCTGCGGCGCGATGCGCGGCTTCGGAGCCGTACAGGCGTGCTTCGCCTACGAGGCGCAGATGGACAAGCTCGCCGCCGAGCTCGACATGGACCCGGTGGAGTTCCGCCGCCTCAACGCGATGGAGCAGGGCACCCTCCTGCCCACCGGTCAGCGCGTCGACTCGCCCGCCCCCGTCGCGGAGTTGCTGCGCCGCGTCAAGGCGCGCCCGCTGCCGCCCGAGCGGCAGTGGCTCACGGCGGGCGAGGCGGCAGACGTACGGGCGCTGCCCGGCGGGCTCTCCAACACCACGCACGGCGAAGGCGTCGTACGCGGTGTGGGTTACGCGGTGGGCATCAAGAACGTCGGTTTCTCCGAAGGCTTCGACGACTTCTCCACCGCCCGCGTGCGGATGGAGGTCGTGGGCGGCGAGCCGGTCGCCACTGTGCACACCGCGATGGCGGAGGTCGGCCAGGGCGGCGTCACCGTCCACGCGCAGATCGCCCGCACCGAACTGGGCGTCGCGCAGGTGACGATCCAGCCGGCCGACACCCGTGTGGGGTCCGCCGGTTCGACCTCCGCGTCCCGTCAGACGTATGTCACGGGCGGCGCGGTCAAGAACACCTGCGAGCACGTCCGCGAGCGGGTATTGGAGATCGGCCGCGTCAAGTTCGGTACGTACCACCCCGCTTGGGCCACGGCCGAGCTGCTGCTCGAAAACGGCAAGGTCGTCACCGACGGCGGCGAGGTCCTGGCCGATCTGGTGGACGTCCTGGAGGGGGAGTCGGTCGATCTGGAGCTGGTGTGGCGCCACCGCCCCACCGAACCCTTCGACCTGCGTACGGGGCAGGGCCGCGGCCATGTCCAGTACTCGTTCGCCGCGCACCGCGCGGTGGTCGAGGTCGATACGGAGCTGGGCCTGGTCAAGGTGGTCGAGCTGGCCGTCGCACAGGACGTCGGCAAGGCGCTCAACCCGCTCTCCGTCCTCGGCCAGATCCAGGGTGGCACCACCCAGGGCCTGGGCGTGGCGGTCATGGAGGAGATCATCGTCGACCCGAAGACCGCGAAGGTGCGCAACCCGTCCTTCACGGACTATCTGATCCCGACCATCCTCGACACGCCGACCATCCCCGTCGATGTGCTCGAACTCGCCGACGAACACGCGCCGTACGGGCTGCGTGGCATCGGCGAGGCACCGACCCTGTCGTCAACTCCGGCTGTGCTCGCGGCGATCCGTGCCGCCACGGGTCTGGAGCTGAACAGGACACCGGTACGGCCGGAGCACCTGACCGGCACCTGAACGGGAGTGCGAACCGACGCACCTGACACGCAACACCCTTGTAGAGAAACCCAGTTCGCCTCGGGCCGTCCCCCGGGTCGTGCAGCCCACCCAAATCCCGCATCGGAAGTCTCTTCGCGGGTGCCCCTGTGAACCTTGGGAGTAGGGATCATGACCCACCAGTCCGTACGGCCCGGGACCACCGCCGAGGACGCCGGCCCAGGCTCGCGTCCCTCGGCCGGAAGGTCCTGGCTCGACCGTTATTTCCATATATCCCAGCGGGGATCCACCGTGGCGCGTGAAGTACGCGGCGGCGTCACGACCTTCATGGCCATGGCGTACATCCTGCTGCTCAACCCGCTGATCCTGGGCGGCAAGGACGTCGCGGGCAACGTGCTCAGCCAGCCCGCGCTGATCACCGCCACCGTCGTCGCCGCCGCCGTCACCACCCTCCTGATGGGCTTCGTCGGCAAGGTCCCGCTGGCCCTCGCCGCCGGGCTCTCCGTCTCCGGCGTGATCTCCACACAGGTCGCGCCCAGCATGACGTGGCCGCAGGCCATGGGCATGTGCGTGATGTACGGCGTCGTGATCATGCTTCTGGTCGTCACCGGCCTGCGTGAGATGATCATGAACGCGATCCCGCTCGCGCTCAAGCACGCGATCACCATGGGCATCGGTACGTTCGTCGCGCTGATCGGCCTGGTCAAGGCCGGTTTCGTACACGCCTCGCAGGGCGGCGGGCCCGTCACCCTGGGCCCGGCGGGCGAGCTGGCCGGCTGGCCCGTCCTGATCTTCGCCGTCACGCTGCTGCTGATCTTCATGCTCCAGGCCCGTGACGTGCCCGGCGCGATCCTGATCGGCATCGTCGCCGGCACGGTTGTCGCCGCCGTACTGAACGCCACCGGCGTCGTCGGCGCCAAGGCCTGGACGAGCGGACCGCCCGAACTGACCGGCAGCGCCGTCTCCATGCCGGACTTCTCCCTCTTCGGGGACGTCGAGTTCGGCGGCTGGGGCGAGGTCGGCGCGATGACGGTCGGCATGATCGTCTTCACGCTCGTGCTCGCCGGCTTCTTCGACGCGATGGCCACCATCATCGGTGTCGGTACGGAGGCCAAGCTCACCGACGACCAGGGCCGGATGCCCGGCCTGTCGAAGGCGCTGTTCGTCGACGGCGCGGGCGGAGTCATCGGCGGGGCCGCCGGAGGCTCCGGCCAGACCGTGTTCGTGGAGTCCGCGACCGGGGTCGGCGAGGGAGCCCGTACGGGCTTCGCCTCCGTCGTCACCGGCCTCTTCTTCGCCGCGTGCCTGTTCTTCAGCCCGCTCACCCAGGTCGTCCCCGGCGAGGTCGCCGCGGCGGCCCTGGTGGTCATCGGCGCGATGATGATGCAGAACGCCAAGCACGTGGACTGGAACGACCGCGCCGTCGCCGTCCCGGTCTTCCTGACCGTCGTGATCATGCCGTTCACCTACCAGATCACCGCCGGTGTCGCCGCCGGTGTCATCTCCTACGTCGCCATCAAGACCGCCCAGGGCAAGGTCCGGGAGATCGGCGCGTTCATGTGGGCGCTGACCGTGATCTTCCTTGTCTTCTTCGCGCTCCACCCGATCGAGGGCTGGCTCGGCGTGAGCTGACGCCGTGAGCTGACGTCGTTTACCTGACAGGCAGCGACCCTCCGCACATCCGATACTGAGAGACCAGAGGAGGCCGACATGCTGGACATCGCCGAAGAACTGAACCGGTGGGTCGAGCAGGGACGCGACTTCGCCGTCGCCACGGTCGTGGCCGTCGGCGGCAGCGCGCCCCGCCAGCCCGGCGCCGCACTCGCCGTCGACAGCGAGGGCACGGCGATCGGCTCGGTCTCCGGCGGATGTGTGGAGGGCGCGGTCTACGACCTGTGCCGGCAGTCCCTGGACGACGGCGAGACCGTCCTGGAGACCTTCGGCTACAGCGACGAGGACGCCTTCGCCGTGGGCCTGACCTGCGGCGGCGTCATCGACATCCTCGTCACCCCGCAGCGCGCGGACTCTCCCGGCAGGGAGGTCCTGCGGGCCGCGCTGTCCATCGCCGCCCGAGGAGAGGCCGCGGCGGTCGCCCGGCTCACCGACGGGCCCCCGGAGCTGCGCGGCCGAGCGCTCCTCGTACGCCCCGCGGGAGCGTACGAGGGGACGCTGGGCGGCCATCCGGAGCTGGACCGCGCAGCCGCCGACGAGGCCCGCGCCCTGCTGGACGCGGGCCGTACCGGCACCGTCACGATCGGCGAGGACGGCTCCCGCTGCGGACGCCCGCTGACCCTGCTCGTCGAGTCAAGCGTGCCGCCGCCGCGCATGATCGTCTTCGGTGCGATCGACTTCGCGTCCGCCCTGGTCAGGGTGGGGAAGTTCCTCGGCTACCGCGTCACGGTGTGTGATGCCCGCCCCGTCTTCGCGACCCGCGTCCGCTTCCCGGAGGCCGACGAGATCGTCGTGGACTGGCCGCACCGCTATCTGGAGTCGACGGAGACCGACAGCCGTACGGTGCTCTGCGTCCTGACCCACGACGCCAAGTTCGACGTCCCCCTGCTGGAACTCGCCCTCAGACTGCCGGTCGCGTACGTCGGCGCCATGGGCTCCCGGCGCACCCACCTGGACCGCAACGAGCGGCTGCGCGGCGTCGGCGTCACCGAACTGGAACTGGCGAGGCTCCGCAGCCCCATCGGCCTGGACCTCGGCGCACGTACGCCCGAGGAGACCGCCCTGTCGATCGCCGCCGAGATCGTCGCGAATCGGCGCGGCGGCACCGGCGTCTCCCTGACCGGCGCCCACACCCCGATCCACCACGACGCCGGCCGACCGCCCACGGGCCGGATCGGCTCCGTCGCCTGAAGGTCACTCGCCCAGGGCGTGCTGCGAAAGTCCCGCCTGCCCTACGGGCGGACGGCGCTACTTTCTCAACACGCCCTGGCGGCCCGGACCGTACGGACCGTGTGGACGGCCCGCACGACGATCACCACGGTTGCCGCCAGCGACGCCGCCGCGCAGTAGATGTACAGCGCCGGCCACACGTACAGCACCTGGTCGAGCGTGCCCTCGCGTCGCATCAGCAGGCCCATCAGCTCCGGGAGCGACGGGAACAGCGCGACCAGGGCCGCGTACGGCAGCGCCCGCGCACCCGCACGCCACAGCGGGCGCCCGGCCGCGCGCAGTGCCCAGCGCTTCGCCCGTACGGTGCCGAGCGTGCCAAGACCCAGCGCGAGCAGCGTGAGCGCGGCCAGGACCCAGTCGGCGGTCATGGTGAACGGCTCCCGGATCTCCGGCGACCTGCCCTCCGCCAGGTCGCGCAGGCCGTCCGCGATCCCCGCGCTGTCGTCGCCGGAGAGCATGCCGGTGTTGCTGACGACGGCGATGCCGATCTTCCGCTCCGGCAGCAGTATCTGGATGGCGTTCCGGGTCAGCAGCTGACCGGTGTGCTGGAGCGGCGGTTCCTCGTCCCCGTTCGCCTCGCCGAGCGACCAGCCCATGGCGTACCGCTCGCCCTTCGGCGGGGTGTGCATGACGTCGACGCTCCCCGCGGAGACGACGCGGCGCCCGTCGGCGGCCACGCCGCCGTTGTTCTGTGCGATCAGCCAGCGCGCCAGGTCGTCGGCGGTGGTGACCACCCCGTGCCCGCCCGCCGTGAACCAGCGCGGGTGCCCGCGCTGCACCACGCGGCCGTACGCCCGCACGTACCCCCGCGCGTCCTCCGGCATGTCGGTGGTCGAGTCGACGGAGCGCGAGTCCGTCATCCCGAGGGGCGTGAACACCCGCGTACGGAGGTAGTCCGCGAACGGCTCCCCGGCGACCACCTCCACCAGCCGGGCCGCGACGAAGTAGTTGGGGTTGTGGTAGCTCCACCGGGTCCCCGGCTCGGCGGCGAGACGGGCCCCGCGCATCCGGGCTACCGAGCCCTTCAGCGTGTGCGCCTGCGGAAGAGTGAGATCGGGGAAGGCCGAATCGGCCATGCCGGACCTCTGGTTGAGCAACTGCCGGACGGTGATCCGCGCGGCGCGCTCGTCGGCCATGGTGAATTCCGGCAGATAGCTCCGCACCGGCCGGTCGAGGTTTACCTTCCCCTCCTCCACGAGCCGCATGACGGCGAGCGCGGTCATGGACTTGGAGAGCGAGGCCACGGGAACCTCGGTCCGCCCGGTCATGGGCCGCCCGCCGGCGGAGTGCCCGTATCCGGCGGTGTGGACGACGTCGCCGCCACGGGTCACTGCGACCACGGCGCCGGGGAGCCCGGTCTCCTCCAGGTAGTCGTCCATGAAGCGGTCTATCGCCGCCGGGGTGAGGGCGTTCGCGGGGGCCGGGTCGGCGAGCGCCGCGGGGGTCAGGCCCGCCAGCGCCACGACGGTGAGGCCGAGCGCGGCCGTCAGCCGCCCCGCCGGCGAGGGACCCTGTTTCTTCGTTCTGATCCACATGCCGGTATCCCACCGCCGGCCGGGGGTCCGGCACATTGGCGTGCACGGGAGTCCGAAGGTAGTGCTGGTCCTACTGTCCGGCCCGCCACCAGCGGCTACGGTCGATGGGTGCAGCACACAACAGCGCTGCGGGCCGTCTCCCAGAGCCCGTGGACATTCCTCACCTCGGCCTGGCCCTGGCGGTCGTTCCTCTACCTCCTGTCCGGAGGCGTCTTCGGCGCGCTCGTCCTGACGGTCCTGGCCGCGATGACCCTCGCCGGTGTCGTCTCCCTGATCGTCGGCGTCGGCGCCGTACTCCTCCTCGGTGTGAGCCTGTCCGGCATCGTCGTCAGCCGCGTCGAGCGCCGGCGGCTGCGGCTGATGGACCCCGACCCGCTCCCCGACCCGCACCGCCCGCCGGCCGAACCCGGACTTCGCGGCTGGCTGGCCACCCGGCTCCGGGAGCCCGCCACCTGGCGTGAACTGGGCTTCACCGCCGCGTCGTTGGCCGCGATGTGGTGGATGGACGCGCTCGTACTGGGGCTGTCGCTCGCCGTCCCCGTACTCCTCGCCACCTCACCCGTCGACGATCCGGGCGCCTGGCCGCTGGTGGTCGTCGCGGTGTGCCTGGTGCCGGTCGCGCCGTACACCCTGACCGTCTGGGCCGGGGCCCGTGCGGCCATGACCCGCGCGATCCTCGCGCCGCGCGACGGTGAACTCGGCTGGCAGCTGACCGAGGTACGGGCCTCCCGCGCCCGGCTGGTCGGCTCCTTCGACGCTGAGCGCCGCCGGATCGAGCGGGATCTGCACGACGGCGCCCAGCAGCGGCTCGTCTCGCTCAACGTGCTGCTCGGCATGGCCCGGCTGGACGCGGAGCCGGACTCGCCCATGGCCCGGCAGCTCGACACCGCGCAGGAACAAGTCGCCCTGGCCGTCAACGAGTTGCGCGAGCTGAGCCGGGGCGTTCACCCCAAGGCGCTGACCGACCACGGACTGCCCGAGGCCGTCGGCAATCTCACCGCGCGCTCGGCCCTGCCGGTCGCCGTCGACATCCGGCTGCCGCACCGCCCGCCCGCCGCCGTGGAGAGCGCCGCGTACTTCGTCGTCGCCGAATCCCTCGCCAACGCGACCAAGCACAGCGCCGCCACCCGCGCCGAGGTGCACGCCCGGCTGCACGCCGACGTCCTGACCCTCAGCATCACCGACAACGGCGTGGGCGGCGCCGATCCGACGGCCGGCACCGGTCTGGTCGGCCTCGCCGACCGGATCGCCGCGGCCGACGGCAGACTCCGGATCTCCAGCCCGGCCGGCGGGCCCACCCTGCTGCACGTGGAGATCCCGTGTCGCTGACCGTCGTCCTCGCCGAGGACTCCCCGCTGATGCGCGACGGCCTGGTCGGCGTCCTCACCCGGTTCGGCCACCGGCTCGCCGCCGAGGTCGGCGACGCGGACAGCCTGATCGCGGCGGTCCGCGGCCACCGCCCCGACATCGTCGTCACGGACATCCGCATGCCGCCGGACCACACGGACGACGGCCTGCGCGCCGCCGTCGCCCTGCGCCGCGAACACCCCGCGCTGCCCGTCCTGGTGCTCAGCCAGTACGTCGAACAGTCCTACGCCGCCCGCCTGTTGGACCTCGGCAGCGACGGCGGCGTCGGCTATCTGCTCAAGGACCGGGTCAGCGCGGTGACGGAGTTCGTCGACGCGGTCACCCGCGTCGCGGCCGGTGAGACGGTCGTTGACCCGGAGGTCGTACGCCAACTCCTGCACCGGCAACAGGATCCGCTCCAGCGGCTCACTCCCAGGGAGCGCGAAGTGCTCTCCCTGATGGCGGAGGGGCGCGCGAACGCGGCGATTGCGCGCCATCTGTATGTGACGGAGGCGGCGGTCAACAAGCACGTCAGCGCCATCCTCCAGAAGCTGGACCTGCGGGTGGACGGCGAGGGCCACCGCCGTGTCCTCGCCGTCCTGGCGTACCTGCGCACCTGACGCACGCCCGGTCGCGCGGTCCCGGTCAAGGACATCGCCGCCGAGAACGCCATGCCCCGCTCCGCGATGCCGCCGTCCACCAAACGCCACGTAAAGCCGACCGCCCCGGACCTGACTTCGCAATGATCCGAGTCGGGCCCAGCGTGCTCACGACGACGCGCGCCGCACCAACTCCGTCGGCAGCACGACGTGTTGCCAGGGCGCTCCGGGGTTGCTGATCCCCTCCAGCAGCACCCGCGCCATCGCCTGCCCCATCTCCTCCACCGGCTGCCGTACGGAGGTGAGTCCGGGATCGGTGTGCCGGGCGATGGGGGAGTCGTCGAAGCCGACGACGGCCACGTCCTCCGGCACCCGGCGCCCCGCCGCCCGCAGTGAGTGCAGCGCGCCGACCGCCATCACGTCGGACGCGGCGAACACCGCATCCAGGTCCGGGTGGCGCGCCAGCAACTCCGTCATCGCCCGCCGCCCGCTCTCCTCGGTGAAGTCCCCGTGCGCCGTCCACGACGGATCCGGGTCGCCCCCGGCGGTCGCCACGGCCACCTGATACCCGCCGAGCCGGCACTGCGCCACGTACATGTCCAGCGGCCCGGTGATCGTGGCGATCCGCCGCCGCCCGGTCTCGGCCAGGTGCCGTACGGCGGAACGGGCGCCGCCGACGTTGTCGGAGTCGACGTAACTCACCGGCTCGTCGGCCGAGCGTCGGCCGCTCAGCACGGTCGGCAGGCCCATCTCGGCGAGCTGGTCCGGCAGCGGGTCGTCGCCGTGCACGGACACCAGCAGTACGCCGTCGACCCGGCCGGCCCGCGCGTACTGGAGGAAGCGCCCGCGCTCCTTCTCGGTCCGTACGAGCGTGAGCAGCAACTGCATCTCGGTGTCGGCGAGTCCCGTTCCGACGCCGTGGAGCACGTCCGAGAAGTACGGCTCGGCGAAGAACCGCTTCTCGGTCTCCGGGATCACCAGCGCCACCGCGTCGGTACGGCTCCCGGCCAGCGCGCGGGCCGCCCGGTTGGGTATGTAGCCCAGCTCGGCGATGGCCCGCTGGACGAGCTGCCTGGTGGACTCCCGTACCCGTGGCGAGTTGTTGATGACGCGGGAGACCGTGCCGCGCCCCACGCCCGCGTGCGCCGCCACCTCTTCGAGCGTGGGCTGGCCGGTCCGGCTCGTACGTCCCCTTGCCACCATCGTCCGACCTCCATCGGGACTCCGCCGGGCGATCGCCATCCAACCACTGGGAGCGCTCCCATGATAAGTGGTTGATCATATCGCGAACAACCTCGGGCCGCCGCGCCGCATTACCTTCACATACATTCGTACGTGTCTGTCGTGCACGTAAGGGCACCAGCCTTCCGACGCGGTCCTACGGGAAGGCAGTGATCCCCCGATGAAACGGAGCAGGATGCCGAAAGCACAGGGAGTCGCCGGAGCGCCATGCTGGGTGAGCCTGCTGGCACGCGAACTGCCGGGCGCCCAGGACTTCTACAGCAAAGTCCTCGGCTGGACCTACCGGCGCGCGGGGCTCGGTGACGACTTCTCCGTGGCGATCATCGACGGCCTGCCCGTCGCCGGCATCGGAGCACTCGCCTCCTCGCTCCAGGTCGCCGTCTCCTGGACGCCGTACTTCAACGTCACGGACGTGGACGAGGCCGCGGCCCGGATCAGGGAGCGCGGCGGTACGGTCGGGGTCGGCCCGCTCGCCTTCCACACCGGCCGCGCCGCACTCGCCGTCGACCCGGACGGTGCCGTCTTCGGTATCTGGGAAGGCTCCGTGCGCTCCGACTGGTCGATGGGGCGCGGCAGCGGCTCGGCCTCGCTGGAGCTGCGGACCAGGGAAGCGGCCTCGGCCGGGCGCTTCTACTCGCTCGCCCTCGGCTGGCAGCCGGAGGGGGAGGGGAAACTGCGCCTGGCGCACAAGGGGGACCAGTCGGTGCTCCTCGACGGCGACGAGCCCGTGGCGCGGATCAGCGGCGGCGCCGTGCAGGCCGCCGCCGACCCGCAGATCCGGCCGCGCTGGCACGTGCACTTCAACGTGGCGGACGTCGGGGCGGCGGTCGAGGCGGCGCTGGTCTCCGGCGGCTCGCTGGTCCGGCGGTCCGAGGGGGCCGGCGAGGTGGACGAGGCGACGCTGCGCGACCCGGACGGGGCGCTGTTCACGGTCACCGCCGCGATGTGACGAGACGCGACGCGGTGCTCCGGCTTGCGGACGCTTGCGGACGGAAGTTGTCCGCAAGCCTGAGTACGGTGCGAAGTATGGCTTCGAAGACGGCGGACCGAGTCCCCCAGCCCGTGCTCACCACCCGCGCGCTCAACCGCGCCACCCTCGCGCGGCAGCTCCTGCTGCGGCGCGCGGCCATGTCCGCGAAGGACGCGGTGACCCATCTGGTCGGGCTCCAGGCGCAGAACGTGAAGCCGCCGTACGTCCAACTCGGCGCCAGGCTCGACGGGTTCGACCCCGAGGAGCTGTCCGGGCTGATGGCCTCCCGCGAGGTCGGCCGGATGGTCACGCTCCGCTCCACCATCCACACCCACACCGCCGAGGACTGCCTCGCCCTGCGCCCGTTCGCCCAGCCCGTGGTCGAGAGCGAGTTGCGCAACTTCCGCGACGGCCTCGCCGGGGTGGACCTGGACCGCCTCGCCGCGTACAGCAAGGAGCTGGTCGAGGAACGGCCCCTGCCGCTCAAGGAGTTGAAGGCGGCCCTGGCGGAGCGCTGGCCGGACGGCGATCCGCGGTCCCTCGCTGTCGCCGCGCGGTGCCTGCTGCCGCTCGTGCAGATCACACCGCGCGGACTGTGGGGCCGCAGCGGTCAGGTCACGCTCACGACCGCGCAGAAGTGGTTCGGGGCGGACAGCGACGACGCGGCGCCGCGCATCGCACCGGAGGACGCCGTCCTGCGCTACCTCGCCGCCTTCGGACCCGCCTCCGTCAAGGACATGCAGACGTGGTGCCGGCTGACGCGGCTCGCCCCGGTCTTCGAGCGGCTGCGCGACCGGCTCCTCACCTTCCGGGACGAGAACGGCGCCGAGCTGTTCGACCTCCCCGACGCACCGAGACCGGACGCGGCCACCCCGGCACCGCCCCGCTTCCTCCCCGAGTTCGACAACCTGCTGCTCTCGCACGCCGACCGCACCCGCGTCGTCCCCCTCGCGTACCGGGGGCGCACCTGGAGCGGCAACCAGAGCTACCGCACGTTTCTCGTCGACGGATTCCTCGCCGGCATCTGGCGGTTGGAGGACGGCGGCGCGGAGGGCGACGAGCGCGGGACGCTGACCGTGCGGGCCTTCGGCGCACTCACGCGCGCGCAGCGCGACGCGGTGGCCGAGGAGGGCGAGCGGATGCTCGGTTCCCTCTCCTCGGCCACATCCCCCTCGTACGCGGTGCGCTTCGCGGACTTCGCCGGTTGAGACCGGTCAGATCAGAGCCACGGGCAGCGCCCGCAGCCGGCGGCGGACACGGGACCGTACCTCGCCGGGCGCGGAGACGGCGGACGCGGGCCAGACCGACGAGGCCCCGAGCTGCGGGTCGATCGTCACATGGACGACACCGAGCGGTTCCGCGAGCGCCCGCAGACAGGTCTCGGCAAGCCTGATGTACGGAGTGGTGCTCTCCATGGTGTCCTCCACGAGGGAGTCGTCGCTGTGCCCTCCGGCCTTTCCGGCGGCCCGCCGCGCATGGTTGGCGCCTGGCCCGCAGGCGGCGCCTGTCCCCTGCGGTGGCAGGGTTCGCGAAGTCATCCGAGTACGTCCGGGTACGAGCCCGGTGCTCCGGCTTGCGATCACACGTACCAACGAGTCATCGGCCGACGCCCGTCCCGACGGCAGTCGCGAGGCGGGCAGGGCCGAGCCGTCCGTGGCCGCACCCCCCCGCCCCCGTTACGGCAGCAGCCCCGCCCGGCGGGCCGCCACCACCGCCTCCAATCGGGTGTGGGCGCCCAGCTTGCGCATCGCCGCGCGCAGGTAGCCCTTCACCGTCTCCGGGCGCAGGCCCAGGCACTCGGCCGCCGCCGCGTTCGTGGAGCCCGCCGCCACACACGACAGCACGTCCACCTCGCGCGGTGCCAGCGTCACGGCCTGCTGCTCGCAGTACTCGCGTCGAGCGCGCGCGGCGTCGCCCGCGCCCTCCAACCGGCCGCACACGGCGCGCAGTTCGTTCCGCAGCTCGGCGTCGACGATGCGCGGCGCGAGCGCCCGCAGTTCGCTGTGCGCCTCGCGGACCTCCTCCCACGCCTCGGGGCGCCCGTACACCGGCTCACGGGTCACCGCGAGCAGCCGCTGCACCTCGTCCCGTACGACGAGCGTCTGCTCCACCTCGCGGGCCGCGGCGACGGCGGCGTCGAAGACGCGTTCGCCTATCGGCAGGGGGTCGCGCAGCGCGCCGTACAGCACGCCCCGGACCCGGCGCCGCACGATCACCGGGACGGCGACCACGGAGCGCAGTCCTTCGGCGGCGACCGCCGCGTCGTACTCGTGGCTGATGTGGCGCGCCTGCCGGTAGTCGGTCACCGCGCACGGCCGCTGGAGGGCGATCGACTTGCCGCCCAGCCCGTTCCCGACACAGATCGCGAGGCCCCGCAGCGCGCCCGTCGCCGTACCGTTCAGCTCCGCGATACGCACCTGGCGCGCATCCTGCGACAGACCGCCGAACGCGACCGGCAGCCCGGTCGCACGGCGCAGCGTCAGCAGCGCCGTGCGCATCTCGACCGCCTCGATCGCCTCCATCACAGCGACTTCCTTCTCTCGGGTGTCTCCACCAGCGGGACGAGGTCGATTCACCCCCGTCAGGGGGTGGTGAGACGTACGTCACCGGCTACACGATGCTAGTGAACGGGCGAGTGATGAGGAGGGCACATGACGACAGTCGGTGCGACCGAGCAGTTCCGCGCCGCCAGGGACTTCCTGCTGCGGCACCGTGAGGACTACATCACGGCGTACGAAGGCTTCGTCTGGCCCCGGCCCGCCCTGTTCAACTGGGCGCTGGACTGGTTCGACGTCATCGCCGGCGGCAACGACCGGCCCGCTCTGCACATCGTCGAGGAGGACGGCACCGAGAGCGTCACCTCCTTCGCCGCCATGGCCACCCGCTCCGACCAGGTGGCCAACTGGCTGCGCGCCCAGGGCGTCGCGGCCGGGGACCGCGTCCTCGTCATGCTCGGCAATCAGACGGAGTTGTGGGAGACGGCGCTCGCCGCGATGAAACTCCGCGCCGTCGTCATCCCGGCGACGCCGCTGCTCGGCCCGGCGGACCTGCGGGACCGCATCGAGCGCGGGCAGGTAGGGCATGTGATCGTCCGGGCCGGTGACGCCGCGAAGTTCGCCGAGGTGCCGGGGGAGTACACCCGGATCGTGGTGGGTGGCGAGGGCGCCGAAGTTGACGGCGGCGGCTGGCGGGCGTACGAGGCGTCCCACCGGGCGTCCGCCGACTTCGAGCCCGACGGGGTCACCCGCGCCGAAGACACCCTGATGCTCTACTTCACCTCCGGCACCACCGCCCACCCCAAGCTCGTCGAGCACACCCATGTCTCGTACCCGATCGGCCATCTCGCCACGATGTACTGGATCGGGCTGCGCCCCGGCGACGTGCATCTGAACATCTCCTCACCGGGCTGGGCCAAGCACGCCTGGTCGAATCTCTTCGCGCCGTGGAACGCCGAGGCGACCGTCTTCATCCACAACTACACCCGCTTCGACGCCACCCGGCTCATGGCCGAGATGGACCGCGCCGAGGTGACCAGCTTCTGTGCTCCGCCCACGGTGTGGCGGATGCTCATCCAGGCCGATCTCACCCAGCTGCGCCACCGCCCGCGCGAGGTCGTGGCCGCCGGTGAACCGCTGAACCCCGAGGTCATCGAGACCGTGCGCCGGGAGTGGGGCGCGACGATCAGGGACGGCTTCGGCCAGACCGAGACGGCCGTCCAGGTCGCCAACTCGCCGGGACAGCTGCTCAAGGCCGGATCGATGGGCCGCCCGACCCCCGGCTATGTGGTGGAACTGCTCCACCCGGTCACCGGCGCGCCCGGCGCCGACGAGGGCGAGATCTCGCTGAACCTCGCGAACTCCCCGGTCGGGCTGATGACCGGCTACCACGGCGACCCGGAGCGTACGGCCGAGTCCATGGCGGACGGGTTCTACCGCACCGGCGACATCGGCTCGCGCGACGCCGACGGCTACATCACGTACATCGGCCGCAGTGACGACGTGTTCAAGGCGTCCGACTACAAGATCTCGCCGTTCGAACTGGAGAGCGCGCTGCTGGAGCACGAGGCGGTGGCCGAGGCCGCCGTCGTACCGGCGCCCGACGCGCTGCGGCTCAACGTGCCGAAGGCGTACGTCGTCCTGGCGGACGGCTGGGAGCCGGGTCCGGACACGGCGAAGCTGCTCTTCGAGCACTCGCGCGCGGTGCTCTCCCCGTACAAGCGGGTGCGCCGCATCGAGTTCGCCGAGCTGCCCAAGACGGTCTCGGGCAAGATCCGCCGGATCGAGCTGCGCGAGCGTACGGCGGCGGGCTCGCCCGCGGAGTACGAGGAGAGCGACCTGCGCTGAAGGGCGCGGAAGCCGGTCAGGCGTGTGAGCGATCCAGCCCGTCCGCCGGGCCGTTGGCCGGTCGAGGGGCGCCCGTCGGGTCCAGCACGAAGAGCGGCACCCCGAGGGCGTCGGCGCGCTCGCGCGCCTCGTCCGCGTAACCGGCCAGGGAGAAGAAGGCGCTCGTCGCGGACTCGCTCAGCGCGTTGAGCCACAGGCACTCGACGGCGCGCGCGTCGGCGGGGCGGGTGCCCCGGTCGACACGGGCCACAACTCCGGGGCCGCGCAGGTCGACGCCCGCCTCCGGGTGCCCGTCGGCCCGGACGACGCCGACGTCGCGGAAGCCGACCCCGCGCAGATAGAGCGCGGCGACGTTCAGGGCGTCGGCCTTCGCGGTCTCGGTGGCCGCGCCCACCGTCGCCGGCCTGACCGGCACCCGCAGCACCGCCCCGCACGGGCAGCCCAGCTCCGGCCTCGGCCACTGGTCCAGCCGTCCGCACCCGGAGCAGCCGACGGTCACCCACTCGTCGTCCCAGGACCGGCGCACCAGGCGGACGGCGGGCGCGCCCGCGATCAGTGGCGCCGCGACGGCCGATCCGCAGGGGCAGGGATAGGCCGGTGCCGTGAACTGCTGGCCGTGTCCGCAGTCGGGACACCGGACAGGAACGCTCTCTCCCACCGTCGACACCCCCTTCTGCCGCCCATCGTCCATCAACGGGCGGGCGTTGGGGAGGGGCTTCGGCCATCGCCTTGACGCCGCCAGTAACGCACTTTAGATTGATTCCACATAGCAGAACAAGGCTTCCGCATCGTGAAAATGAAGGAATCGACGGAATCGACGCTCTCAGGTGGCGCGACAGAGCGCGAGTCCACCAGGCCGAAGCAGGAGCACTCCATGCCTCGTATGACCGCTGCCCGAGCGGCAGTTGAGATCCTCAAGCGCGAAGGCGTCACCGACGCGTTCGGTGTGCCGGGCGCGGCGATCAACCCCTTCTACAAGGCCCTCGAACAGGCCGGCGGCATCGACCACACGCTCGCCCGCCATGTGGAGGGCGCCTCCCACATGGCCGAGGGCTACACCCGTACGCACCCCGGCAACATCGGTGTCTGCATCGGCACATCGGGCCCGGCGGGCACCGACATGATCACCGGGCTGTACTCCGCGATCGGTGACTCCATCCCGATCCTGTGCATCACCGGCCAGGCCCCGACCGCGGTGATCCACAAGGAGGACTTCCAGGCCGTCGACATCGCGTCGATCGCCGCGCCGGTCGCCAAGTCCGCCACCACCGTCCTGGAGGCCGCCCAGGTCCCCGGCGTCTTCCAGCAGGCCTTCCATCTGATGCGCTCCGGTCGGCCCGGCCCGGTCCTCATCGATCTGCCGATCGATGTCCAGCTGGCCGAGATCGAGTTCGACATCGAGACGTACGAGCCGCTGCCCGTCTACAAGCCGTCCGCGACCCGCGCGCAGATCGCCAAGGCGCTGACCATGCTGGCCGCCTCCGAGCGCCCGCTGATCGTCGCCGGCGGCGGTGTCATCAACGCCGACGCGTCCGAACTGCTCGTGGAGTTCGCCGAGTTGACCGGCACACCGGTCGTCCCGACGCTGATGGGCTGGGGCACCATCGCGGACGACCACGACCTGAACGCGGGCATGGTCGGCATCCAGACCTCGCACCGCTACGGCAACGAGACCTTCCTGGCCTCCGACTTCGTCCTCGGCATCGGCAACCGCTGGGCCAACCGCCACACCGGCGCGCTCGACGTCTACACGGCGGGCCGCACCTTCGTCCACGTCGACATCGAGCCCACCCAGATCGGCAAGATCTTCGCGCCGGACTACGGGATCGCCTCGGACGCCAAGGACGCGCTGACGCTCTTCGTGGAGGTGGCGAAGGAGCTGAAGGCGGCCGGCGAGCTGCCCGACCGCACGGAGTGGATCGCGTCGGTGCTCGACCGCAAGGGCACCCTGCACCGCAGGACGCACTTCGACAACGTGCCGATGAAACCGCAGCGCGTGTACGAGGAGATGAACCGTGCCTTCGGGCCGGACACCCGGTACGTCACCACCATCGGTCTCTCGCAGATCGCCGGCGCGCAGATGCTGCACGTCTACAAGCCGCGCCACTGGATCAACTGCGGTCAGGCCGGACCGCTCGGCTGGACGATCCCGGCCGCGCTCGGTGTCGCGAAGGCCGATCCGGACACGACGGTCGTCGCGCTCTCCGGCGACTACGACTTCCAGTTCATGCTCGAAGAGCTGGCCGTGGGCGCGCAGCACAAGATCGGTTATGTCCATGTGCTGGTGAACAACGCCTACTTGGGGCTGATCCGGCAGGCGCAGCGCAATCTCGACATCAACTTCCAGGTCAATCTGGAGTTCGAGAACATCAACTCACCGGAGCTGGGCGTCTACGGGGTCGATCATGTCAAGGTCGTCGAGGGACTGGGCTGCAAGGCGATCCGCGTCACCGAGCCCGACCAGCTGCTGCCGGCCTTCGAGCAGGCGAAGAAGCTGGCGGCGGAGCACCGCGTGCCGGTGGTGGTCGAGGCCATCCTGGAGAGGGTCACCAACATCTCGATGGGCGTGCGGATCGACCAGGTGAACGAGTGGGAAGACCTCGCCACCGAGCCCGGACACGCACCGACGGAGATCAGGCCGCTGGTCTGACACGGCAGTTGACGGTACGTCATGGCAGCAGGCCCCCGTCCGGAACTCTCCGGGCGGGGGCCGCCGTCGTCCATGCGTGGGGGGCGTCAGCCGCCGCAGCCGCAACCTCCGCAGCCACCGCACCCGCCACCGTCCCCGCCGTCGCCGCCACCACCGTCCCCACCGCTCGCGTCCGCCGTGTCGCCGCCGTGCGTGTGCGCCCCGTCGGCCCACCAACTGGCAGCCGCCACGGTCCCGGCGGCGCCGACAGCGGTTCCCGCCGCGGCGGCTCCGGTGTCCGGCCGACGTACCTTCTTGCGGGGCGTCCTCGGAAAGGACGGACCGAGCCCCAGGAGCAGGAGCACGACCGGCGGGATCAGCCAGGAGTAGTCCTTCTCGGCGATCGCGACGACGACCGACACCGCTGACACGAGGAAGAACACGGCAATGCGCATCCTCTCAGTGTGCGGCCCCGGAGACAGCGCACAAGAGCCCGGCCGAATTCTTCGGCCGGGCTCTGCTGCAAGCGGCGCGGGCAGCCTGGAGACCGTCCGACGGTGCGAAGCCGGCGCGACTGGACCTTCGCACCGCCGGACGGCGTTTGACGGGGCCTCAGCAGAGGCTGTGGGACCGCGGCGACGGCGACGGGGCGCTTCGGCCGGCCTTCCTTCTGGTCAGGAAGATGGCCGCCGCTCCCCTCACCACCGCACTGGCTCGCGCCGCCGCGGTCCCCGGAATGTCCCTCCCGCCGGCCACCCCTCATGAGGGCCGTCGGGAGGGACGGCTGTTGGCCACCACGACGCGAGGCGGAGTGGTTCCCGGGCTGCGGCGGCGCCTGGGCGCGACAGGACAGGTGTCAGCGCCGCCGCAACCCGGAGTTCGTTGGGCCTGGTCCGGGTCCTGGTCGGTCCGGTCAGACCTGGTTGCCCGACAGCCGCTCGACGGCGCGCAGCAGGGCCGAGTGGTCGAGACCGCCGTCACCCTGCGCGCGCAGCGACGCGACCAGCTGCGCGACGACCGCGCCGACCGGGAGCGCGGCACCGACATTGCGGGCGGCGTCGGTGACGATGCCCATGTCCTTGTGGTGCAGGTCGATCCGGAAGCCCGGCGCGAAGTCGCGGTTGATGAAGTTGTCCTTCTTGCGCGTCAGGACGGTCGAGCCGGCCAGCCCCCCGTTCAGGACGTCGAGCGCGGCGTTCAGGTCCACGCCGGACTTCTCCAGGAAGACCACGGCCTCGGCGCACGCCTGGATGTTGACGGCGACGATCAGCTGGTTGGCCGCCTTCACCGTCTGACCGGCGCCGTGCGGACCGCACAGGACGATGGTCCGGCCCAGCACGTCGAAGACCGGCCTGGCCTGGTCGAAGTCGGCCTGCTCGCCGCCGACCATGATCGAGAGGACCGCCTCTATGGCTCCCGCCTCACCGCCGGAGACCGGCGCGTCGAGGACGCGGACGCCCTTCTGCCGGCCGGCCTCGGCCAGATCGATGGACGTCTGCGGGGTGATGGACGACATGTCGATCAGCAGGGCGCCCTTCTTGGCATGCGCCAGGATGCCGTCCTCGCCGTAGGCGATGGCCTCGACCTGGGGAGAGGCGGGCACCATCGTGATGATGACGTCCGCGCCCTCGACGGCCCCGGCGATCGACGGCGCCACCGTGCCGCCGTTGGCCGCCAGCCGGTCCAGCTTCTCCCGCTCCAGCGTGAAGCCGGTGACGGAGTATCCGGCCTTGATCAGATTCTCGGCCATGGGGGACCCCATGATGCCGAGGCCGATCCATGCCACCTTGGGAAGAGTGCTCATCGGGGGTGCCTCTCTCGCATACGTGTGTGTCTACGTGTGTGCGTCGTGTCCAGGTCGGGGCGGTCGGGCCTCAGCGCGCGGCCCGCGCGCCGGCGGGCAGCCAGTCGAAGGACTCGGCGCTCGGGCGGTCGCCGGGCTTGTACTCCAGGCCGACCCACCCCTCGTAACCGGCCTTGCGCAGCCGGTCGAGCAGGTCCTGGAGCGGCAGCGTGCCGGTGCCGGGCGCGCCCCGGCCGGGGTTGTCGGCGATCTGTACGTGACCGGTCTTCTCGGCGTACGTGTCGATGACCCCGGCCAGCGCCTCGGCGTCCAGGCCGTTCATCGACAGGTGGTAGATGTCGAGGAGGAACGCGGCGTTGCCGAGCCCCGTGGCGGTGTTCACCCGGTCCACGACGGCGACGGCGGCCTCGGCGCCGACCAGCGGATAGTGCGGGGACTCCGGCCTGTTGAGCGCCTCGACCAGCAGGGTCGCCCCGATCCGGTCGGCGGCGCGGGCGGCGAGGACCAGATTCTCCAGGGCCAGCTCGTCCTGTGCCTTCGGGTCGACGCCCTCGACACGGTTCCCGTACAGCGCGTTGAGCGTCCCGCACCCCACCGAGGCGGCGAAGCCGGCCGCCACGTCGATGTTCGCGCGGAAGCGGTCCGACTCCTCGCCGGGCAGCGAGAGCGCCCCGCGGTCGGGGCCGGGCAGCCGGCCGGCGTAGAAGTTCAGTCCCACGAGCTGGGTGCCCGCGTCGTCGAGGGCCTTCTTCAGGGCGTCCAGCCCGGCCTGCGGCGGAGTGGGAGTCTCGATCCAGGGCCACCACAGCTCCACCGCGGTGAAGCCCGCCGCGGCGGCTGCCGCGGGGCGCTCCAGGAGCGGCAGCTCGGTGAAGAGGATCGACAGGTTCACATCGAAGCGCTGCTCGGAGCCGGGCTTGTTCGTGAAGGGGGCCATGAGGGGTTCTGCGCTCCTTCCGTATTGCGGAAGTTAGTTTCTGCTTAATGGAAGATTGCCTGGGATCTGGGAGGGCTGTCAAGAGGGCGGTCCCGATTTCGGGCGAAGGTCCGTCTTTCGCGCAGTAGGTTGTGCGCGTGCGACTGAGAGTGGAATTCACGACCGAGCCGTTCGACCTGGACGAGGCACCCGAGCATGCCGTGGTGGCCCGCGAGGTCATCCAGGCGGCCGAGTTGGACGCCGTGGACGTCGGACCGTTCGGCAACACCGCCGAGGGCGGCGCCGACGCCGTCATCGCCGCCGTCGACGCCCTGCTCCGCCGCTCCCTGGACGCCGGTGCCACACGAGTCTCCCTCCAGGTGAACGTGATCGCGGAGGACGGGAAGTGACCGGGCCGGGGAGGCGGGCGACCGGGCCCTCGGACGCGCCCGACCATCCGCTCCTCGCGGCGGTGAAGCCGCTCGTGGACGCCATGGGCGCCGAGACCGTACGCCCCGACCTGGCCCTGCCCGACGACGTCGTGCTGAGCTGGGAGGGCGAGGCCGTCGTCGCCGTACGCCTCCCGCAGCTCTCCGAATCGCTCGACCACATCCTCGTCGCGCTGGAGCGCAAGCACGGCATGCCCCTGTCGGAACTCGACCGCAAGGTCAAGCAGTCGGTGGTGCGCTCGCTGGAGGCCCGCGGGGCCTTCTCCGTACGGCACGGCGTCGAGACTGTCGCCGGTGCGCTGGGGGTCAGTAGGTTCACCGTCTACAACTACCTGAACCGGTCGGAGACGAGCTGATCCGGGTACCGGGGCATCCGCTCAAAAAAATTCAACAAAGTGTTGACGTGATGTTCGCGAAGGCGTTAGCTGTCCCGCAGCCCGTCAAGCACAGCCACGGAGGCTCCCGTGCCGACCGACCAGCCACCGGGCCTCACCCGGTTCAACACTTCCTCCGACAGCGCGGCGCTCACCGCACTTCACGAGGTGTGCGCCAGTACGGCCTGGGGGAGTGAACTGCTCGCCCACCGGCCGTACGCCACCGCCGACGCCCTCCTCGCCGCCAGTGACACCGCGACGGCCGGACTGACCGCCGCCGCTCTGGCGGAGGCGATGGCCGGGCACCCGCCCATCGGCCGGCCGAAGCCGGGCGACCCGACCTCCGCCCGCGAACAGCGGGGCATGGCCGGGGCGTCCGACGAACTCAAGGCGGAACTGCTCGACTTGAACCTCGCCTACCAGGACAGGTTCGGCCATGTCTTCCTGATCTGCGCCACCGGCAGGACCGGTGAGCAGATGCGGGACGCGGTCCGCATACGGATCGGCAACTCGCCCGAACAGGAGCGGGCCGTCGTCCGCACCGAGCTGGGCAAGATCAACCGCATCCGGCTGACCCGCCTCGTACACGCAGGAGAGTGATCCACTTGAGCACGGAAAACACCGCGTCGGTGTCCACGCACATCCTGGACACCAGCGTCGGCCGCCCCGCCGAGTCCGTCGCCGTCTCGCTCTGCGCCCGCAGCGGCGGGCGCGAGCGGTGGGTGGTGCTGGGCCGGTCGGCGACCGACGCGGACGGGCGGTGCAGAGACCTGCCGGCGCTGCCGGAAGGAACGACCCATGTACGTCTCGACTTCGAGACCGAGGCGTATTTCCACAGTCACAGCCCCAGCCCCAGCCCCAGCCACAGTCAGAGCCAGAAGCAAGCCGAGGCACAGCAGGACGCCCCCGCGCTACGGGACAGCGGTGCGTTCTTTCCGGAAGTGGCGATCACCTTCGCCGTCGCTCCCGGCGAGCACTATCACGTACCGCTGCTGCTCAACCCGTTCGGCTACTCCGTATACCGAGGGAGCTAGCAGATGCCGACCATTCTCGGCCAGAACCAGTACGGCAAAGCGGAGAACCGCGTCGTCAGGATCGTGCGGGACGGCGACACCCACCACATCAAGGACCTGAACGTCTCCGTCGCCCTCTCCGGTGACATGGCGGAGGTCCACTACTCCGGCTCAAACGCCAACGTCCTGCCGACCGACACCACCAAGAACACGGTGTACGCGTTCGCCAAGGAGCACGGCATCGAGTCCGCCGAGCAGTTCGGCATCCGACTCGCCCGGCACTTCGTCACCAGCCAGGACCCGATCCACCGGGCGCGCATCCGGATCGAGGAGTACGCGTGGGAGCGCATCGCGACCTCCGGCGCGGACGATGCCAAGCACTCCTTCGTCCGCAAGGGTCAGGAGACCCGCGTCGCGCAGATCAGCTACGACGGAGAGAAGTGGGAGATCGTCTCCGGCCTCAAGGACCTGACGGTGCTGAACTCGACCAACTCCGAGTTCTGGGGCTACGTCAAGGACAAGTACACGACGCTCCGCGAGGCGTACGACCGCATACTCGCCACCGACGTCTCCGCCAGGTGGCGCTACAACTGGACCGACGACGCGCAGCCGATGCCCGACTGGGAGGAGTCCTACGAGCAGGCGCGCACACACCTGCTCCGGGCCTTCGCGGAGACGTACTCCCTCTCGCTCCAGCAGACGCTGTACCAAATGGGCTCGCGGATCATCGATGCCCGCGGCGAGATCGACGAGATCCGCTTCTCGCTCCCCAACAACCACCACTTCCTGGTCGACCTCGAACCCTTCGACCTGAAGAACGAAACCCCCGACGGAGCCGTCTACTTCGCCGCCGACCGCCCGTACGGCCTCATCGAGGCCACCGTGCTGCGCGACGGTGCCGAACCGCGGATCCCGCTCGACATGACCAACCTGTAGCCACCCCGGATCCGTCCACCCAACGGGAAGAACGAGGACCCGCCATGGCGGCTTCGCGCATCGTCATCGAGAACTGTGCCATCGCGACTGTGGACGCGCACGACACCGAGTACGCGTCGGGGTACGTCGTCGTCGCCGACAACCTCATCGAATCCGTGGGCGCCGGCCGCGCGCCCGCCGGACTGGAGAACGTCGTACGTCGTGTCGACGGCACCGGCCATCTCGTCACCCCCGGCCTGGTCAACACCCACCACCACTTCTACCAGTGGATCAGCCGCGGCCTTGCCACCGACCACCACCTGTTCGACTGGTTGGTGGCGCTCTACCCGACCTGGGCGCGCATCGACGAGTCGATGGCGCGCGCCGCCGCCCAGGGCTCACTCGCGATGATGGCGCGTGGCGGGGTGACCACCGCGACGGACCACCACTATGTCTATCCGCGCGGCGTCGGCGACCTGTCCGGCGCCATCATCGGGGCGGCGGTGGAGACGGGCGTACGGTTCACCCTCGCCCGCGGCTCCATGGACCGCGGCCAGTCGGACGGCGGCCTGCCGCCGGACTTCGCCGTCGAGTCGCTGGACGACGCGCTCGCCGCCACCGAGGCGACCGTCGACGCCTATCACGACGCCTCGTTCGACGCGATGACCCAGATCGCCGTCGCGCCCTGCTCGCCGTTCTCCGTCTCCACGGAACTGATGTGCCAGGGAGCCGAGTTGGCGCGCCGCAAGGGCGTGAGGCTGCACACTCACGGCAGCGAGACGGTCGAGGAGGAGCAGTTCTGCAAGGAACTGTTCGGAATGGGCCCGACCGACTACTTCGAGTCGACGGGCTGGCTCGGCTCCGATGTATGGATGGCCCACTGCGTCCATATGAACGACTCGGACGTCGCCGCCTTCGCCCGCACCGGCACGGGCGTCGCGCACTGCCCGTCCTCCAACGCCCGTCTCGGGGCCGGTATCGCCCGCGTGCCCGACATGCTGAGGGCGGGCGTTCCCGTCGGCCTCGGCGTGGACGGCACCGCGTCCAACGAATCCGGCGAACTGCACACCGAGTTGCGCAACGCGCTGCTCATCAACCGCCTCGGCGCCCACCGCCAGGCCGCCCTGACGTCCCGTCAGGCACTGCGGCTCGGCACCTACGGTGGCGCCCAAGTACTCGGCCGCGCGGACCAGATCGGTTCGATCGAGACCGGGAAACTCGCCGACCTGGTGCTGTGGAAGCTGGACACCCTGGCCCACTCCTCCATCGCCGACCCGGTCGCCGCGCTGGTCCTCGGAGCCGCCGCGCCCGTCACGCTCTCGCTCGTGGGCGGCAGGACCGTCGTCGAGGACAACCACCTCACCACGGTGGACGAGGACGCCGTCGCCCGCTCCGCGCGGGCCGAGGCGCAGCGCCTCGCGCGGATCGCGGCGGCCGGCTGACGGTCCTCACGGATGTCCGGTCGAGGGGGACGGCCCTCGACCGGCGGCCACGGGCCCGAGCGGGGTTCCTGGCAGCCGCGTCCGGGTGGTGGCGTACCGCACAACGGTGCGCCACCCCCCGGAACGGTGACTCGTGTACGTAACACGGGCTCCCTTCGCCGTTCCACTTCGGCGCACCGCAGTTCGAGATCGTGGCGATTGCAGCGCGTTCGCCCAGAACATCGGGCTGGTCGCCATGACCAAGGTACGCAGCCGCTTCATCGTCGCCCCGGGCGGCGGCATCCTCATACTGCTGGGCATGCGCACCGTACTGGCCTCGGTGATCGCACTCGTCCCGCTGCCGGTCCTCGGCGGCGCGGGCATCGTGCTCTTCGGCTCGGTTCCCGAAGGACCTGCTGGTGGTGCTCGACTCCGGGATCAGCACGGGGTGTGGTGGCGATCGTGCTGAATCCGGCGTTCAACCACTGGGGCCGGAAGGGAACTTCGGGGCTCGGGGAGCCGTCGGGGGCCGGGGCAGCCTGAGCCCGTACTGCCCTGTGACGTGAGCTGTCCACCGGGCGGCGGGTGGGCGGGTCGTGTTGTCAGTGGCTCGTGCCAGGATTCCGTCCATGGATCTCGCACAGATTTTCGCCGACCTCGACGCGCAGCCCTGGGCGGAACGGGAGCATGCCTACGGCAGCGCCGAGGATGTCCCGGACCAACTGCGGGCGTTGGCGAGTGACGACGCCGAGACGGCGGAGGAGGCGCTGTACGAGCTGTACGGCAACATCATCCATCAGGGGTCGGTGTACGAGGCCACGGCCCACGCCGTGCCGTATCCCGCGCGGCTGGCCGCCGCGGGGATCAGACCGGCCGACATGCTTCTGCTGCTCGGCTCCATCGCCGAGAGCGACGACGAGCGGAGTGCCACACCCAGCGCGTGCCGGGCGGCCGTCACCGCCCAACTGCCCCTGATACTGCCGCTGATCGAGTCGGCCGACGCCTCCGTACGGCAGGCCGCGGTCTGGGCGGCGGCCAGGACGGGCGCGGCGGAGCAGGTGCTCGGGCCGCTGCGGCGGTGCTGGGACGGCGAGTTGGACCCGCAGGTCAGGGCCGAGGTGCTGGCGGGGGTGGTCAGGCTCGATCCGGCGGGCGCGGGGGAGTTCGAGACGGCCGTGCTGGGAGGCGCCAAGGAGGACGGGGAGGCCGCTCCGGTGCGGCTGGCCGCGCTGCTGGCCTGCGTGGACGCGGGACTGCCGTGGACCGGGGTCCATCACGACGCGCTCATCTCCCTGCTGCCCGCCGAGTCACTGGTCGCGGGGCGGTACGACCTGGAGCAGAACGAGCCGGTGCGGTACGTGGTCGAGGAACTGCTGGACCGGGCCACGGACGACGCGAGAGAGGCCGCGTTCACGCTGATCGACGCCGGGCTGCGGCATCCGGACGCCGACGCGCGGCGCGAGACGGTCTCGGCGGCGGAGCACGCCTGCGAGGTCTCCCGCAGCGCACCGGCGCGCCTTGCCGGGCCGTTGGCCGCGCTGCTCGGCGATCCGTCGTCGGCGAGCGCCGCCCTCTCGGTCGTCAGACAGCTCGGCAGGCTCGCGGCACCCGCCGTCCCCGCGCTCACGGCCCTCGCCACCGGGGGCGGCGAGCTGGCCGACCGCGCCCTGGCCGTCCTGGTCGCGGCCGCACCGGAGCAGGCGGCCCCGCTGCTGGCCGCCGACCTGCCGCGGCGGCCGGAAGCGCTCGACGCGGCGGCGAAGACTGGTCCCGCAAGGTGGGCGACGGGGGCCGGCCGCGAGGGGGACCGCGACCCGTTCCCGTACTCACCGGAACTGCTGGACGCCGTCCGGGCCCGGCTGGCGGACAGCGACATCGCGTGGAACGAGTCGATCCATCTCGGCCTGCTCCTGGCCGACTGGGGCCAACGCGCGGCACCGGCCGTGCCGGACCTGCTCGCCGCGCTGGACCGGTACCCCTTCGTGGTCGTACGCGCCCTGCCCGCCGTCTGCCCACCTGAGGAGCGGGACCGCGCGGCGGCGGCGCTGCACGCCGCCGACCTCACCCAGCAGAGCCCGCTCGACGTCGGCTCGGCGCTGCACCGGCTCACGGGCGAGACCGGACCGCTGGTGCGGGCCGTGACCGATGTGCTGGTCTCCCGCGGCCGGGACGTGGCCGACGCGGCGAAACTCGCGGCGGAGCTGGGGAGTTCGGAGGCGTTGACGCTGCTGCCGTACCTGCGAGCCGCGCTGAGCGACACCGCCTGCAAGACGCCCGACCCGTCGTCCGGCTCCTCGGCGGAGAAGCGCGACAACCCCCGGCTCGACGGCGATACGGAGATCGCCCGCGCCCTGTGGCGGCTCACGGGCAGTGCGGACGAAGCCCTCCCGATCATCGCCGGAGTGCTGGAGGAGGCCGACGGGGACTGGCACCGCTGGCAGAACGTGCACGCGGCGGAGGCTGCCCGCGCGCTCGGCGAGCAAGGCCGTCCGCTCGCCCCGCTCCTGGAACGCAAACTGGACCGCCGCGACCGGGCGGCGGCAGCGGCGCTCGCGCTGCTCACCGTCGACCCGGCCGGCCAGGACCGTAACCGGCTGGCGGACGCGGCCCTGACCTCCGCCGAGACCAACGCGGATCCGCTCACCGCGCTGGACCTCCTCGGGGCCCTCGGAGCAAGGAATCTGACGGATGATCAGCTCCGCCGACTGGCCGACCTGGCCGAGCGTGACGCGCACGTCTTCATACCCGGCTTCACGAACGACCCGGTCCGCGCGGACGCCCTCTTCCGGGAGAAGGCGCGGGCGCTGCTGCGCACGGCCGGGGACGCGTAGCCGAAGGGCGGCCCCGCCCCGGCCGGCCGGACACGGTCACCGGGACCAGACCGGCCGCGTCCGGTGGCTGAGGCCCGCTACGCGCCCGGCTGCCAGTCCGGCCGGCGTCCGCTCAGTCCGACGACCCGGTCGAGCAGCGGCGCGTCGGCCGGCAGCCGGACCGGCGGGCCGAACAGCCCCTCCGGCCCGTCGCCCGCCTCCGCGCTCGCCGCCGCCGGTTCGAGGAACGCGAGCGTCGCCTCCAGGCTCGCCGGGTCGATCTCGTACACCTGGCCCGTGGCGCGCGCCAGGTCCCAGCCGTGCACCACCACCTCGTTCAGCGCGACGATCCCCGCCACCTCGCCCGGCAGATCCACCCCACCGGCCCGCGTGAACCCCTGCCAGGCGTCGGGCGAACGCCAGGCCTCGGCGAGCCCGTCCAACTGGGCGGGAAGCACGGTCCGCCAGCCGTCCGCCAGCTGCGGCACGGAGTCGGTCGGCGGGGTGTCGGTCGTCGGCCCCAGCGTCTTCGTCGCGGCGTCGCGGAAGGCGACGGTCAACCCGACGAGATGCCCGAGCAGCTCCCGCACGGTGTAGTCCGGGCAGGGTGTGGGCGCGGCGAGCTGCTTGTCGTCGATGCCGTCGAGCAGCCCGGCGAGGCTGCGGCAGGCGGGGCCGTGGTCGGGGCGGTGGGAATCGGTAGTGGTATCCATACGGGGTAGACCCCCTGGACCACCGAAACTCATCGCCGGGCGCCCGGACCCCGACATGTGCTGCCGGTCACGCCGGCCGTACGAGGCCGGTGTCGTACGCGAAGATCACGGCCTGTACGCGGTCGCGGGCGCCGATCTTGGCGAGGATGCGGCCGGGGAGACGGCGTTGCTGCTGCGGGGAGTGGCCGGGGAGGCTACTGGACCCAGCTCAGCGCGGGACGGTGACCAGTACTCGACCGCGCCCGCCCGCGTCGACCCGCTCGTGGGCCCGCGCGATGTCCGTCAGGAGGAAGCGCTCGCCGGTCTCGACGGTGAGAGCGCCGACGGCGGCGGCCGAGGTGAGGTCGCGTGCGGCCTGCCGCTTGGCCTCGGCGGGGAAGTCGTCACTGCCCAGCAGACGCAGGGTGACGTTGTTGAACAGCAGGGGCCAGAAAGGGAGTTCGGTGCGATCGGTGTGAGTGCCGTACGCGGCGACGACAGCACCCGGCGCGGCGACGGCGTTGTCGAGGTCGGCGTTGGCCGAGAGGGACACCTCGATGACGCGGTGCACACCATCGGGGGCGTACGCGCGGATCGCCGCAGCCGGGTCGTCCGAGTCCAGGGCGACGGCGCCGTGGACGACGGCCGGATCGACATGGTCCAGATCGCCGCCGCGGCGGACGGTGCCGATGACGGTGGCGCCGCCCCAGCGGGCGAGCTGCGCGGCCAGGGAGCCGACACCGCCGAGGACGCCCTGCACGAGGACCCGTCGGCCGTCGACCGGCCCGTCCGCGAACACCGCCCGGTGCGCGGTGATCCCCGGAATACCCAGGCTCGCGCCCAGCTCGTCGCCGAGGTGGTCGGGGAGCGGGACGGCCGACTCGTCGGGTACGACGGTGTACTGGGCGGCGGTGCCGAAGGCCCGGTAGGACTGCGCGCCGTACACCCACACCCGCTGTCCGATCCGGTGTTCCCCGACGCCGTCTCCGACGGCGTCGACGACCCCGGCGGCGTCGCTGTGCGGGATCACCCGCCGGTACGGCATCGACGAGCCGAGCCAGCCGCGCCGCTTCTTCGTGTCACCGGGGTTGACGCCGGAGACGGTCACCCGGACCCGGACCTCACCGGCGCCGGGCCGGGGATCGGGCAGCTCACCGACGCGCAGTACGTCGGCGGCGGGACCCTGTTCGTCGTACCAGGACGCGATCATGGCAGTACCTCCGGTGTCGTTCCAGGTGAACACCGAAACGATGTCAGGCCGGCAGCGCTCACCCCACCTCGGCGCGCTCGCTCTCGCCGACCGGGGCCGCGGCCTGCTTCCGGCGCCTGACGGCGTAGACAACGACGGCCACGGCGAGGGCACCGAGCGCGATGTACGAGAACGTCCCCGCGTAGTGGGTGACCCGCCGCCAGTTCTCGCCCAGCAGATAGCCGGAGCCCAGGAGGGCGGAGTTCCACATCAGGCTGCCGATCGCGGTGAGCACCACGAATTTCGGCAGCGGCATGCGCTCCACGCCCGCCGGGATCGAGATGAGCGGACGCAGGACGGGCAGCACCCGGCCGAACAGCACGGCCTTGGCGCCGTGCCGGGCGAACCAGTCCTCGGCGCGGTCGACGGTGTCCGGCTTGATGCCGGGAATCTTCATCAGCAGCGCCCGCGCGCGGTCCCGTCCGAGCTTCGCGCCGAGCGCGTACTGGAGGACGCCGCCGACGACCGCTCCCACGGTGGCGCAGACGACGGCCACGCCGATGTTGATGGCGCCACGGGTGGCGGAGTACCCCACCAGGGGCAGCAGGACGTCGACGGGCAGGACCCCGAAAAGCATGCTGTCCAAGGCGGTGAAGATCGCGAGCCCCAGCCCGCCGAGCGCGTCGATCACATCGACGGCCCAGCCGTTCAACCCCCCTGACACGTCGCCGGTGACCTGGGCCATGTACATCATGCTTCTCCTCCGAAGGGGCCTTGGCGTCCATAGGCGCTGAGCAGCGTCAACGGATGTTGAGCAACGGATGAAGACGCGGGAAAGCGCGGTGGAGGTCTGGGAACGGGGGCCGGAGCAGTGTCACGAGAGCACTCTCACGAGAGCGCTCCGGCCCCGGTGCGTCGAAGCACCGGGGCCGGAAGCGTGGGGGTTGGCCAACCAGGGGTGTCAGCCCCGGAGTTGTTCGTATGCCGGGAGCGTCAGGAAGTCCTCGTACGTCTCGTCCAGGGCCACCGTCAGCAGCAGGTCGTGGGCCTGCTGCCACTTGCCGGACGCGAACGCCTCCTCGCCGATTTCCGTCCGGATCGCGGCCAGTTCCTCCGCCGCGATCTTGCGGGCCAGGTCGGCGGTGGCCGTTTCGCCGTTCTCGAAGGCCACTCCCGCGTTGATCCACTGCCAGATCTGGGAGCGGGAGATCTCCGCCGTCGCCGCGTCCTCCATCAGGTTGAAGATGGCGACCGCGCCGAGGCCCCGGAGCCAGGCCTCGATGTAGCGGATGCCGACCCGGACCGCGCCGATCAGGCCCTGGTAGGTGGGTTTGGCGTCGAGGGAGTCGATCGCGATCAGTTCGGCCGCCGTCACCGAGACCTCCTCGCGCAGGCGGTCCTTCTGGTTCGGGCGCTCGCCCAGGACGGCGTCGAAGGAGGCCATCGCGATCGGGACGAGGTCGGGGTGGGCGACCCAGGAGCCGTCGAAGCCGTCCGTCGCCTCGCGGTCCTTGTCGTCCTTGACCTTGGCGAAGGCGACCTTGTTGACCTCGGGGTCGCGCCGGGAGGGGATGAAGGCCGCCATGCCGCCGATGGCGTGGGCCCCGCGCTTGTGGCAGGTGCGGACGAGGAGTTCGGTGTACGCGCGCATGAACGGGGCCGTCATCGTCACCGCGTTGCGGTCCGGCAGCACGAACTTGGGGCCGCCGTCACGGAAGTTCTTGACGATCGAGAAGAGGTAGTCCCAGCGCCCGGCGTTCAACCCGGAGGCGTGGTCGCGCAGTTCGTACAGGATCTCGTCCATCTCGTACGCCGCGGTGATCGTCTCGATCAGTACGGTCGCGCGGACGGTGCCCTGCGGGATGCCCACGTACTCCTGGGCGAAGACGAACACGTCGTTCCACAGCCGCGCTTCGAGGTACGACTCGGTCTTCGGCAGATAGAAGTACGGGCCCTTGCCCAGCTCGATGAGCCGCTTGGCGTTGTGGAAGAAGTACAGCCCGAAGTCGACCAGCGCGCCGGGGACCGCGCGGCCCTCGAACCGCAGATGGCGCTCGTCCAGATGCCAGCCGCGCGGGCGCATGACGACGGTCGCGAGTTCGCCGGCGTCCTTCAGGGCGTACGACTTGCCGGACGCCGGGTCGGTGAAGTCGACCTTCCGCGCGTAGGCGTCCATCAGATTGAGCTGGCCCGTGATGACGTTCTCCCAGGTGGGAGCCGAGGCGTCCTCGAAGTCCGCGAGCCAGATCTTCGCTCCGGAGTTGAGCGCGTTGATCGTCATCTTCCGGTCGGTGGGTCCGGTGATCTCCACCCGGCGGTCGTCCAGCGCGGCCGGGGACGGCGCGACCCGCCAGGAGTCGTCCTCGCGGATCGCCGCGGTCTCCGGCAGGAAGTCCAGCGTCGACGTACGGGCGATCTCGGCGCGGCGCTCGTTCCTGAGGGCAAGTAGCTCGTCACGCCGGGGCGTGAAACGCCGGTGCAGCTCGGCCACGAAGGCGAGAGCCGCGTGGTCGAGAACCTCGTCCTGCCGGGGCAGGGTGTCGGCGTCGACGACGGCCAGCGGGGACGGCGCTGGTGCGGACATGAGCTGTCACTCCTTCAACGGGGCCTGCAACGGGGCCTTTTGTGACCGCCGGGCCGACTGGGGAGGCACTGGGTGCCGGGCCGCCGATCTGCGGTCACGGGCGCCTTCCGGGGGTCAGGCGCTTCTGACCAGTGGATAATAGTTTCCTCATGGTGGAAGTTCAATGGTTTGTTGACGTCGAGATTCTCCGGGTCGACAGACAACGGCGCTCAGTGCCACCGTCCTCACTCAAGGTGCTCCAGATCCTCCTCGGTGTCGATGTCGTACGCCTCGGCGACATCCCCGCACTCGACAAGAACGATGTCGCGCGCGCGTGACCTCAGATACCCGCGTGCGCCTTGATCGCCCGTCGCCTCCCTCGCGATCCCGGCCCAGTGGTCCGCGCCGAACAGCACCGGATGGCCGCGCTCGCCTCCGTAGGAGGCCGCCGCGAGCGTGCCGGGGGAGCGGTACGCGGCACGGACCCGCGCCACCGCTGCCGGGCCGATCCCCGGCTGGTCCACCAGCATCACCAGCGCCGCGGACCGCCCGGGGGCCGCCGCCAGCGAGGCCAGCCCGGCCCGGAGCGACGAGCCCATGCCGCCGGACCACTCCGGGCTGTCGACCAGCACACAGCCGGGCAGTACGGCGCGGGCCCGCACCTCGTCGGCGGCGGCGCCGAGCACCACGTGCACCCGCTCGCAGCCGCCCTCGCGCAGTGATCGCACGGCATGCTCCACCAACGGCCGCCCCCGGTAAGGCAGCAGCGCCTTCGGCCGCCCGCCGAGCCGCCGCCCGCCGCCCGCGGCGAGCAGCAGCCCGGCGACCGGCGACTCTCCGTGATCGTTGTCATCCATGGGTCCTGCATACCTCATCAGTGCCCCCATGCACTCTTTTGCGCCACCCCGCCCGACGCTGTCAGATGGCGCGTCAGACCGTTGCGCGGCCCCACCTGGCGATACGTCAGTTGAACAAGTTGAATCCTGTCCATTCAGTGGCGCACGGCCGCTCGTGTGGCGTTTACTGTCCCGCGTCTCGCGGTGCCTGGCGTGTCCAGCGGAGGCGCCGCAGAGGCGGGCACTATGCCGAAGGCACATGCACCATGGCGTGCGAGGGGGAGAACTTTGTTGCGGAGCGTGGGGCATACGCGAGTGACAGAGAAGAACGAGGATCCAAGACTGACCGGGCTGCGGTTCGCCGTGGCCCGTCTCAGACGTGAACTGGCCGCTTATCCCAATGAGTTCAGAGACCGAGGGATCGCGGAAGAGGAACTGGCCGCGATGGCCGCGATGGTGGCGGGAGGTGATCCGGAAATTCCGCGGATGCGTCGCTCACTGCTGCTGATCGTCGGCTCGATCGGCTCGGTGAGCGCCTTGGCGCCCACCCTGATGGATGTCAGGAAGGCGGTCGAACTCTTCGGAGGATCAGGGCACTGAGATTGGTTCGAGCGGCCGTATGCCCCAGGGGATTGGGGTGTGCGGCCGCTCCGGCGTCAGACGGGGTCAGGGCTGCTGATGCGTCGCCGCGGCCGTGTTCGCCAGGGCCTCGGACAGATCCCGCGCCACTTCCTGGAGTATCGGCACGATCCTCTCGGTTGCCGCCTCCGTGACCCGGCCGGCCGGACCCGAGATCGAAATGGCCGCAAGGGTGGGGGAGTCGGGCACCGGGACCGCCAGACAGCGGACCCCCATCTCCTGCTCGTTGTCGTCCACCGCGTAACCGGCCCCGCGCACCACGTCGAGCGCCGCGAGGAAGCCGTCCGGCGTCGTGATCGTCTTCTCCGTCGCCGCCGGCATGCCCGTGCGTACGAGCAGCGCCCGTACCTCGTCGGCCGGCTGGTGTGCGAGGAGCGCCTTGCCCACGCCCGTGGAGTGGGGCAGCACCCGTCGGCCGACCTCGGTGAACATCCGCATCGAGTGCTTGGACGGCACCTGCGCGACGTACACGACCTCGTCGCCGTCGAGCAGCGCCATGTTCGCCGTCTCGCCGGTCTCCTCCACCAGCCGCGCCAGATACGGCCGGGCCCAGGTGCCGAGCAGCCGCGACGCCGACTCGCCGAGCCGGATGAGGCGCGGGCCGAGCGCGTACCGGCGGTTCGACTGCTGCCGTACATAACCGCAGGCGACGAGCGTGCGCATCAGCCGGTGGATGGTCGGCAGGGGCAGACCGCTGCTGGCCGACAGCTCGCTCAGACCGACCTCGCCGCCCGCGTCCGCCATCCGCTCCAGGAGATCGAAGGCGCGCTCAAGGGACTGGACCCCGCCGCTCGCGGATGCGGGCTTGGCGGCGTCGGTGGCGCCGGCACGTGCGGCGCTGGACGTCGGCACAACAACGGTCCTTTCGGGGCGTCGGGAGGGGCAAGGCGAGTCAGCAGCTTACCGGCCGTGATCGGTCCCTACGGTGGCGGTGGAGCCGTGACGGTGGAGTACTCCTTCTGTTTCGTGAAAGTTCAGTTTCGCTGAGTGGAAATACTTCAGTGTAATGCAGTGCGTGCGTTCTGGGTGGACGGGCCTTGACGGGCCCCCGTCCGGCATGAAGACTCCTTCAACAGTTCGTTGAATTCTTGCCCGGACATGACGGAAGTGAGGGTGGCCGGTGACCGATCCGGACCGGAACGTGGACCTGGTGCTGCGCTCGACGCGCGTCGTCACCCCCGAGGGCACGCGCCCCGCGTCGGTCGCCGTCGCGGCCGGAGTGATCTCGGCCGTGCTCCCCCACGAGCGGGGATACGGCTCCGAACTGCCGTCCGGCGCCCGCCTGGTGGACGTCGGCGACGATGTCGTCCTCCCCGGCCTCGTCGACACCCATGTCCATGTGAACGACCCCGGCCGCGCCGAATGGGAAGGCTTCTGGAACGCGACCCGCGCGGCGGCGTCCGGCGGCATCACCACCCTGATCGACATGCCGCTCAACTCCCTGCCACCGACCACGACGACGGCCCACCTCCGGATCAAACGGGAGGTCGCCGCTCCCAAGGCGCACATCGACGTCGGCTTCTGGGGCGGCGCGCTCCCCGACAACGTCAGTGACCTCAAGTCCCTGCACGACGCGGGGGTGTTCGGCTTCAAGGCGTTCCTGTCACCGTCCGGTGTCGAGGAGTTCCCCGAGCTGGACGCCGAGCGGCTGGAGCGGTCTCTCGCCGAGATCTCCGGCTTCGGCGGGCTGCTCATCGTGCACGCCGAGGACCCCCGCGAACTGGCCGCGGCACCACCGCACGCCGGCGCGAAGTACGCCGACTTCCTCGCCTCCCGCCCCCGCGACGCCGAGAACACCGCGATCGAGGGCCTGATCGCGGCGGCCCGCCGGCTGGACGCGCGCGTCCATGTCCTGCATCTGTCGTCGGCCGACGCGTTGCCGCTGATCACCGAGGCGAAGCGGGAGGGCGTGCGGCTGACCGTCGAGACCTGCCCGCACTTCCTCACCCTCACCGCCGAGGAAGTCCCGGACGGCGCCACGGAGTTCAAGTGCTGCCCGCCCATCCGCGAGGCCGCCAACCAGGACGCCCTGTGGCAGGGGCTGGCCGACGGCACGATCGACTGCGTCGTCTCCGACCACTCGCCCTCCACCACCGACCTCAAGACGTCGGACTTCGCGACCGCGTGGGGCGGAATCTCCTCCCTCCAGCTCGGACTGCCGGCCATCTGGACCGAGGCCCGGCGGCGCGGTCACTCGCTGGACGACGTGGCGCGCTGGATGTCGACGGCGCCGGCCGCGCTCGCCGGGCTGGCCGGGAAGGGCGCCATCGAGGCGGGCCGCGACGCCGACTTCGCCGTGCTCGCACCGGAAGACTCGTTCACCGTCGATCCCGCCGCGCTCCAGCACCGCAACCGCATCACCGCGTACGCGGGCAGGACGCTGTACGGCGTCGTCAGGTCGACCTGGCTGCGCGGCCGGCGGATCGTCGCGGACGGGGCCATCGCCGAGCCCTCGGGCCGACTGCTGGAGAGGACCAACTGACCGCGGCCACAAGCCCCTTGCCCACCGGGCCCTCGTCCCGACCTGCCGCCGGGCCGTACGGCGGCGGCGACCCCTGTACGCCACCGCGAGTCGGACGGCTGACCGGACCGGTTTCCGCAGGCCCGCCTACGCCGCAGGCCCGCCTACGCCGCGTGCCCGCCGTCCACCGCGAACTCGGCGCCCGTGACGTACGCCGCCTCGTCACTCGCCAGGAACGCCACCATCGACGCCACCTCGTCGGCGGACCCGTACCGCCCGAGCGCCGTCATCGCGCTCTGACCGGCCGCGAACGGGCCGTCGGCCGGGTTCATGTCCGTGTCCGTCGGACCCGGATGGACGATGTTCGCCGTGATCCCGCGCTCGCCCAACTCCCGTGCCACCGCCTTCGTCAGACCGATCAGCGCGGACTTGCTCGTCGCGTACAGCGTGCCGCCGGGGCCGGGCACCCGCTGGGTCATACAGCTGCCGACGGTGACGATCCGCCCACCGCGCACAAGCCGGCCGGCCGCGGCCTGCGTCGTGAGGAACACGCCCTGGACGTTCACCGCCAGCAGCCGGCCGACATCGGCCACCGGGAAGGAGTCCAGCGGACCCAGCAGCCCGATCCCGGCGTTGTTCACGAGGATGTCGAGCCGCCCGCCGAGACCGGCGACGGCCCGCTCCACCACGTTCACGGCCTGCGCGGGGTCCGCCGAGTCGGCACGCAGCGCGAGGCCGCGCCGCCCGGTCGCCTCGATCTTCCGTACGACCTCCAGCGCGGCGGCCTCGTTCGCCACGTATGTGATCGCGACATCGACGCCCTCCCGGGCGAGCCGCAGGGCGATCGCCGCCCCGATGCCCCGGCTGCCACCGGTGACCAGCGCGGTCCTGCCTGCCGGCCCGGAACTCTGTACTGACATGTGTCGCGTCCTTCGGTAGTGCGGGTGAGTGCTTCCGACGCCTTCGATCAAACCGCCCGGCCGCGCCGCTCACCGGCGGCAATCGGACACGAACCCCGACACGAACCCCGGCTTGAACCCCGACACCAACCCCGGCACCAACCCCGGCCTGGTCCGCCGGCCACGACCGGTTGGCACCACGCCCTAAGTCGATGCCCCCGCGACTTTGGTAGCTGCCGCCTCCCACCGCGCGGCGCGCCATGCCCCGCCTGCCTAGATTGGGCGCATGACGCGTACGGAGTACCCCTGGCTGCTGCCTTCGGCCATGGCGGAACCCGCCGACCCCGACTCCGCCGGGAAACGGGGCGGCGGGCGGCGGCCACGGCGGACCGTGCGGGACTGGGGCGTGGACCTGATCGTCTTCTTCTTCGCCGTCTTCATCGGCATGATCGCGCTGGACACGGCCGACCAGGCCGGCAACAGCGAACCGCTCATCATGGCCGACCTGCTGATCGGCCTGGCGGCCTGCGGCACGCTCTGGGTGCGGCGGCGCTGGCCGGTGGGGCCGGCCGTCGCTCTCTCCCTCGTACAGATCGTGTCTCCCACGGCGAGCGGAGCCGCCCTGGTGGCACTCTTCAGCCTGGCCATCCACCGGCCGTTCAAGCCCGTCGCGTACGTCGCGGTCCTGTCCCTGGCGACCATGACCGTCCAGGCGTATCTGCGCCCCGACCCGACCATCTCCCATCTCGTCGCGCTCATCGTCGGAGCGCTCCTCGTGCTGCTCGCGCTCGCCTGGGGCATGCTCGTACGCAGCCGCCGGCAACTGGTCATGGCGCTGCGTGAACGCGCCGTACGAGCCGAGACCGAGGCCGCGCTCCGGGCCGAGCAGGCCCAGCGGCTGGCCCGCGAGTCCATCGCCCGCGAGATGCACGACGTACTCGCGCACCGGCTGACCCTGCTCAGCGTTCACGCGGGCGCGCTGGAGTTCAGACCCGACGCGCCTCCCCCCCGAGGTGGCCAGGGCCGCGGGCGTGATCCGCGACAGCGCCCACGAGGCGCTCCAGGACCTCCGCATGATCATCGGCGTGCTGCGCGCCCCCGGCGACGACGGCGAGCGCCCGCAGCCCACCCTGGTCACCCTGGACGCCCTGGTCGCCGAGTCCCACGAGGCCGGCATGAAGGTCACCCTCGACAGCGGCGTCGGCGACCCGGAGGCCGTACCGTCCACCACCGGCCGCACCGCCTACCGCATCGCGCAGGAGGGCCTGACCAACGCGCGCAAGCACGCGCCCGGCACCGGCGCGACCGTCCTGGTGAGCGGTGGTCCGGGGGACGGACTCACCGTCGAGGTACGCAACGAGGCGCCCCTCGGCCCGGTCCCGCACGTGCCGGGATCCGGTCAGGGGCTGATCGGGCTCACCGAACGCGCCACCCTGGCCGGTGGCCGGTTCGAGCACGGGCCGACGCGGGACGGCGGATTCGCCGTCAAGGCCTGGCTACCGTGGTCCCCATGACCACCACCACGGCCATCCGGCTGCTCATCGCCGACGACGACCCGCTCGTACGCGCCGGACTGACCTTCATGATGGGCGGCGCGGACGGCATCGAGATCGTGGGCGAGGCCTCCGACGGCGCCGAGGTCGACGGGCTCGTCCGGGAACTCACCCCCGACGTGGTCCTGATGGACATCCGGATGCCGGTCATGGACGGCCTCACCGCGACCGAGCTCCTGCGGGCGCGCGCCGGAGCGCCCGAAGTCCTCGTCCTGACCACGTTCCACGCCGACGAGCAGGTGCTGCGGGCGCTGCGCGCCGGAGCCGCCGGGTTCGTCCTGAAGGACACGCCCCCGGCCGAGATCGTCGCGGCCGTACGGCAGGTGGCGGCGGGCGAGCCGGTGCTCTCCCCGGCCGTCACCCGCCAGCTGATGCTCCATGTCGCGGGGGCGCCGACGGGCGTACGCAAGAACACCGCGACCGACCGGCTGACCCGGCTCGCCGAGCGCGAGCGGGAGGTGGCGCTCGCCGTCGGACGCGGCAGCTCGAACGCGGAGATCGCGGCGGAGCTGTTCATGAGCGTCCCGACCGTCAAGGCGCATGTGTCCCGCATCCTGGCCAAGCTGGACCTCAACAACCGTGTGCAGATCGCCCTGTTGGTGCACGACGCCGATCTGGTGGGCGACGGCGGGTGAGGCGCCCGGCCGTCCCGTTCGCGGACACTCCCAGGTCCGCGGCGTACGCCGGAGCGACGTAACCTGAGGCGATGACTGTCGTCGATCTGGGCGCGTACGGGCCCGATTTCACCGCCGATCCGTACCCGTACTACGCGAAACTGCGCGAGTCGGGACCGGTCCACGAGATCCGTACCCCGCACGGCGAACGGCTCTGGCTGATCATCGGTCACCGGGAGGCGCGCGCCGCGCTCGCCGACCCCCGGCTCTCCAAGTCCCCCGCCACCGTGGGCGGCAGCATGCTCGACGAACGGGTCATCGGCCCGAATCTGCTGGTCGTCGACCCGCCCGACCACACCCGCCTGCGGGGGCTCGTCGCCCGTGAGTTCACCGCCCGCAGGGTGGCCGGCCTGCGCGAGCGGATCCAGCACATCACCGACGAGCTGATCGACGCGATGCTCCCCGCCGGCCAGGGCGACCTGGTCGATTCGCTGTCGTATCCGCTGCCCATCACCGTCATCTGCGATCTGCTCGGTGTACCCGCCGCGGACCGCGAGGCCTTCCGCGCCTGGACGACGCAGATCGTGGCACCCGGCGGCCCCGCCGGCGAGTACTCGGCCATCCATGAAATCGGCGCCTACTTCACCGAGTTGATCGAGGACAAGCGCTGCGCCGGCCCCTCCGACGACCTGATCTCCGCGCTGCTGCGCACCCGCGCCGAGGACGGCGACCGGCTCTCCGCCGCCGAACTGCGCGCCATGGCCTATCTGTTGCTGATCGCCGGTCATGAGACGACGGTCAACCTCATCACCAACGGCGTGCGCGCACTGCTCAGCCACCCCGATCAACTGGCCGCGCTGCGCGAGGACTTCGGGCTGCTCGACGGTGCCATAGAGGAGATGCTGCGCTACGAGGGGCCGGTCCTGAACAGCACCGTCCGCTTCACCGGCGAGTCCGTCACCGTGGGCGACACAGTCATCCCCGCGTACGAGACGGTGCTGGTCGGCCTCGGCGCCGCGGGCCGCGACCCGGCCCGTTACCCGGAGCCGGACCGCTTCGACATCCGGCGTACGGCGACGGCCACGGCGACCGGTGCCAAGGGCCAGAACCATGGACATCTCGCCTTCGGGCACGGCATCCACCACTGCCTCGGCGCGCCGCTCGCGCGTCTGGAGGCCCGGATCGCGATCCGTACCCTCCTCGAACGCTGCCCCGACCTGACCCTCGACGCGGACACGGGGCCGCTGGACTGGCTGCCCGGAATGCTGATCCGTGGCGTGCGGGGTCTGCCGGTGCGGTGGTAGTCATGAAGACGCGGGGTGCCGCGCGTACGTCCGGAGGAGTCTGACCATGCAGGAGTTCGACATTGTGCTGGCGCGGAAGGTGCTGGACAGCCAGCCTTTCAGCAGTCTGCTCGGTACCAGGGTCATGGTCTTCGGGGACGGCGAGGCGGAGCTTGAGCTGGACATCCGCAAGGACCTTCAGCAGCAGAACGGCTATCTGCACGGGGGAGTGCTGGCGTACGCCGCCGACAACAGCATCACGTTCGCCGCGGGCACGGTGCTCGGCCCCGCCGTGCTGACGGCAGGCTTCTCCATCCAGTACATGCGTCCCGGCACCGGCCGCACGCTGGTCGCCCGTGCCTCCGTCGTCCACGCGGGCCGCCGGCAGGCGACGGTGCGCTGCGACCTGTTCACGGTGGCGGACGACGGCACGCGGACGCTGTGCGCGGTGGCGCAGGGCACGGTGCTGCCGGTGCAGAAGCCGGACGCCTGAGGCGGCGCGACGGGGCCGCTGCGCGCGGCCCCGTCCCGTTCAGGACCCGCCCGGAATCTCCGCCAGCCGCACCGGCCGGTGCTCCAGCCGTGACAGCTCGCACGCCTCCGCGATCCGCAGCGCGTGCAGCGCCTCGTGCCCGTCGCACGGGTTCTCCAGCTCGCCCGCCACGACCCGGAGGAAGGCGTCCAGCTCCGCCTCGTACGCCGGGGCGAACCGCTCCAGGAACCCCGGCCACGGGTTCTCGCAGGGCGGCGGACCCTTCGGCTCGGTCGAGGTGATCGGCGTACGGTCGTCGAGCCCGACCGCGAACTGGTCCAGCTCGCCCGCCAGTTCCATCCGTACGTCGTAGCCCGCGCCGTTGCAGCGGGTGGCGGTGGCCGTAGCGAGCGTCCCGTCGTCCAGCGTCAGGACGGCGGCGGCCGTGTCGACGTCCCCGGCGGCGCGGAACATCGGGGGACCGGCGTCCGAGCCCGTCGCGTACACCTCCACCACCTCGCGCCCGGTGACCCAGCGCATGATGTCGAAGTCATGGACCAGGCAGTCCCGGTAGAGCCCGCCGGACAGCGGCAGATACTCCGGCGGCGGTGGCGCCGGGTCGGAGGTGACGGCCCGGACGGTGTGCAGCCGGCCCAGCGCACCGGACCGCACGAGATCGCGGGCCGCGCCGTAACCGGCGTCGAAGCGGCGCATGAAGCCCAGTTGCAGGACGGTGCCCGCGGAGTCGACCTCGTGCAGCGCGCTCAGTGTGCCCTTGAGGTCCAGCGCGATCGGCTTCTCGCAGAAGGCGGGCAGCCCGGCCCGCGCGGCGCGGCTGATCAGGTCGGCGTGGGCCGAGGTGGCGGAGGCGATGACGATCGCGTCCACGCCCCAGGAGAAGACCTCGTCCACGGAGGGGGCAGCGGTGGAGCCCGTACGGTCGGCGACATGGGCGGCCCGAGCCGCGTCCGTGTCGGCGACGACCAGGGAGCCGACCTCACGATGACGGCTCAGCGCCTCCGCGTGGAATGTACCGATTCGGCCCGTGCCGATGAGTCCGATGCGCATGGCCCCAAGGTGGCCGTCGCCCTGTCATCGTGTCAAGCGTTTGTCCTGACATCCAGACCTACTGACGATCTTTGATCGGGCGGTGACGGTCGCTGCTTGTCCTGACAACCGAACTACAGGACTTTCCGTCAACATCTCGCGGGGCTACGCTCGCCTCCGTGTCCAAGCAGCCGGAACCAGAGCAGCCGAGCGGGCCGGCCCCCCGGGCCGCCGCGCTCCAGCTCGGCGTCGACCGCACCAGCCCGGTCCCGCTCTACTTCCAGCTGTCGCAGCAGCTCGAAGCGGCCATCGAGCAGGGTGGACTCGCACCGGGCAGCCTCCTTGGCAACGAGATCGAGCTGGCGAGCCGGCTCGGACTCTCCCGGCCCACCGTCCGGCAGGCCATCCAGTCGCTCGTCGACAAGGGGCTGCTGGTACGCCGCCGGGGCGTCGGCACCCAGGTCCTGCACAGCCAGGTCAGACGCCCCCTGGAGCTGAGCAGCCTCTACGACGACCTGGAGGCGGCCGGCCAGCGCCCCGCCACCCGCGTGCTGCGCAACACGGTCGAACCGGCCACAGCACAGGTGGCCGCCGCCCTCGGGGTCGCGGAAGGGGCGGACGTACGGCTCATCGAACGGCTCCGGTACGCCCACGACGAACCGATGGCCCGGCTGCGCAACCACCTTCCGCTGCAACTCCTCGACTGCGACACCGCACAGCTCGAATCCACCGGTCTCTACCGGATGATGCGCGCGGTCGGCATCACGCTGCACAGCGCGCGCCAGTCGGTCGGCGCGCGTGCCGCCGACGCCGAGGAGGCCGGGCTGCTCGGTGAGGCGACGGGCGCGCCGCTGCTCGCGATGGAGCGCACCACGTTCGACGACACGGGTCGCGCCGTCGAGTTCGGGGCACACATCTACCGGGCGTCGCGTTACGTCTTCGAGTTCCAGCTCCTCGTCCGGTCCTGAGTTCCGTCCTCAGTTCAGGCCTGAGTCACGCTTCCGTAAGGTCCGTGTACGTCCCGTTCTTTCGTAAGAATGTTCGGACAAAGTCTTGACGGGGCCGCGCGACCGCCGCTAGAACTCCCCCAGCCGCAACGGGGCGGCCGGGAGAGAAGGCGGATCCACCATGCGTACCAACCGAAAGGCGGCGGGCCGCACGGCGGCGGCGCTGCTCACCGCATGCGCACTCGCCCTCGTCGCCGGATGCAGCGGCTCCGGCGGCAAGGACTCCGAGGACAAGGCCGACGACGGGGGCGGCGGAGGTACGGCCGCCAAGACCCCGCGTATGAAGATCGCCATGGTCACGCACTCCGGCGAGGGCGACACGTTCTGGGACATCGTCCAGAGCGGCGCCAAGGTCGCGGCGGCGAAGGACAACGTCCAGTTCCTCTACGCGGCCAACAAGGAGGGCAAGGAGCAGGCCCAGCTGATCCAGAGCTACATCGACCAGGACGTCGACGGGCTCGTGGTGAGCCTCGCCAAGCCCGAGGCGGTCAAGGCCGTCCTCGCCAAGGCGACCGCCGCCGGTATCCCGGTTGTCACGATCAACTCCGGCGCCGAGTTCTCCGAGCCCTTCGGGGCGCTCGGCCATATCGGCCAGGACGAGGCCATCGCCGGTGAGGCCGTCGGCGAGGAGCTGAACAAGCGCGGCAAGAAGAAGGCGCTCTGCGTCATCCACGAGCAGGGCAACGTCTCGCTCGAAGAGCGCTGCGCCGGTGTCAAGAAGACCTTCGAGGGCACCGTCGAGAATCTGAGCGTCGAGGGCACCAACATGCCCGCGTCGACGTCGTCGATCGAGGCCAAGCTCCAGAGCGGCAAAGCCACCGACGAATTCGACGCCGTCGTGACGCTGGGGGCGCCGTTCGCCGCCGCCTCCGTCAAGGCGAAGGAGGGCGCCGGTTCCAGCGCCGAGATCAACACCTTCGACCTCAACGAGGACGTGGTCAAGCAGCTCAAGGCCAAGGAGATCGGCTTCGCCGTGGACCAGCAGCCCTATCTCCAGGGCTATCTCGCGGTGGACGAGCTGTGGCTCAACAAGAACAACGGAAACGTCATCGGCGGCGGAAAGCCCGTCCTCACCGGACCCGCGCTCGTGACCGAGAAGGACGTCCCCGCACTGGAGAAGTTCACCGCCCGTGGCACCCGATGACCATGCCCCGTACACCCATACCCGATACTTGGGCCGCCGGGCCGGGACGTAACGCGCCCGGCGGTACCGGGAAGCACAGCGGGAAGGGCACGGCGTCGTGGCTAGGGTCGGTGGGGTTCGGACAGGGGTACGCGCGCTGGGCGCGGTGCTGGCGGCGGTTCTCGGGGCGGCGACACTGGCAGGGTGCAGCAGCACCGGCGGCAAGCGCGCCGAGGACCGGGCGGCGGCTGCCGAGGCCCAGGCGCGGGGGCGGGCCGCGGTGAGCACGCCGAAGTGGACCTTCGCCATGGTCACGCACTCGGGAGACGGCGACACCTTCTGGGACATCGTCCAGAAGGGCGGGAAGCAGGCAGCCGCCAAGGACAACATCAACTTCCTGTACGCGCACAGCGACGAGGGCCAGCAGCAGGCGCAACTCGTCCAGTCGTACATCGACAAGGGCGTCGACGGGCTGATCGTCACGCTCGCCAAGCCCGACGCGATGAAGGCCGTCGTCGCCAAGGCCGTCAAGGCCGGCATACCGGTGATCACCGTCAACTCCGGCTCCGAGCAGTCCAAGCAGTTCGGCGCGCTCACCCATATCGGCCAGGACGAGACCATCGCCGGTGAGGCCGTCGGCGACGAACTGGACAAGCGGGGAAAGAAGAAGGCCCTGTGCGTCCTGCACGAGCAGGGCAACGTCGGCCACGAGCAGCGCTGCGCCGGGGCGAAGAAGACCTTCGACGGCACGATGGAGAACCTGTACGTCGACGGCACCAACATGCCCGACGTCCAGGCGTCCATCGAGGCCAGGCTCCAGGCCGGCAAGGACACCGACAAAGACGAATTCGACGCCGTCGTGACGCTCGGCGCGCCTTTCGCCGACACCGCCGTCAAGGCGAAGGAGACGGCGGGCAGCACGGCCGAGATCGACACGTTCGACCTCAACGAGGCGGTCGCGGGCTCGCTCAAGGCGGGCCGGCTCGGCTTCGCCGTCGACCAGCAGCCGTATCTCCAGGGGTACGAGGCCGTCGATCTGCTCTGGCTCTACCGCTACAACGCCGATGTACTCGGCGGCGGGCTCCCGGTCCTCACCGGACCGCAGATCATCAACAAGCAGGACGCCGCCGAGCTGGAGAAATACGCGGAGCGAGGGACCCGATGACCACAACCGCACCACCCGTGAAGGACCGGCCGGGCGACGGCGACGGCCGGGGCGGCGGCCCGGCCAAGGACGAGCGGCTGCTCGGGGATTCGGCGCTGCGCAAGCTGCTCGGCAGGCCCGAACTGGGCGCGGTCGTCGGTGCCTTGGCGGTGTTCCTCTTCTTCTCGGTCGTCGCCGACTCGTTCCTGAAGACGTCCAGCTTCGGCACCGTCCTGTACGCGGCGTCGACGATCGGGATCATGGCGGTGCCGGTGGCACTGCTGATGATCGGCGGCGAGTTCGACCTGTCCGCCGGTGTGCTGGTGACCAGTTCGGCGCTGATCTCCTCGATGTTCAGCTACCAGATGACCGCCAACATCTGGGTCGGCGTCTTCGTGTCGCTGCTGGTCACCCTCGCCATCGGGGTGTTCAACGGCTTCATGCTGACGCGGACGAAACTGCCGAGCTTCATCATCACTCTCGGTACTTTCCTGATGCTCACGGGTCTCAATCTCGGTCTGACCAAGCTGATCAGCGACACCGTCTCGACCAGGAGCGTCGGCGACATGGAGGGCTTCGAGTCGGCGCGTAAGGTCTTCGCCTCCGAACTGACCCTCGGCGGCGTCGAGTTGAAGGTCACCATCCTCTGGTGGGCGGGCCTGGTCGCACTGGCGACCTGGATCCTGCTCCGTACCCGCTTCGGCAACTGGATCTTCGCGGTCGGCGGCAACGCCGACGCCGCCCGCGCCGTCGGTGTCCCGGTCCGGCTGACGAAGATCGGCCTCTACATGGGCGTCGGCTTCTGCGCCTGGGTCTCCGGCCAGCATTTGCTCTTCTCGTTCGACGTCGTCCAGTCCGGCGAGGGCGTCGGCAACGAGCTGATCTACATCATCGCCGCGGTCATCGGCGGCTGTCTGATCACCGGCGGCTACGGATCGGCGATCGGGTCCGCGGTCGGTGCCTTCATCTTCGGCATGACCAGCAAGGGCATCGTGTACGCGGAGTGGAACCCGGACTGGTTCAAGTTCTTCCTCGGAGCGATGCTCCTTCTGGCCACCCTGCTCAACGCATGGGTCCGCAAGCGCGCGGAGGCAACCCGATGACCAGCACGCCCGGCACGACCTCGACGGCCCCCACGACCACGACCACGACCGGCGACGTACCCCTGGTCGAACTGGCCGACGTCAGCAAGTACTACGGCAACATCCGCGCCCTCGAAGGCGTCTCGCTGGAGGTGCGTGCCGGCGAGATCAGCTGCGTCCTCGGCGACAACGGCGCGGGCAAGTCCACCCTCATCAAGATCATCGCGGGACTGCACCAGCACGACGCGGGCGACTTCCTCATCGAGGGCGGGAGGACGACCCTCGGCTCGCCGCGCGAGGCGCTGGACCTGGGCATCGCCACCGTCTACCAGGACCTCGCCGTCGTACCGCTCATGCCTGTCTGGCGTAACTTCTTCCTCGGCTCCGAGCCGACGAAGGGCAAGGGCCCCTTCAAGCGCCTCGACGTCGAACTGATGCGCCGCACCACCCGCGCGGAACTGCTGCGGATGGGCATCGACCTGCGCGACGTCGACCAGCCCATCGGGACGCTGTCCGGCGGCGAACGGCAGTGCGTGGCGATCGCCCGCGCCGTCCACTTCGGTGCGAAGGTCCTCGTCCTGGACGAGCCGACCGCCGCGCTGGGCGTCAAGCAGTCCGGCGTCGTGCTGAAGTACGTCGCCGCCGCGCGCGACGCGGGTCTGGGCGTGGTGCTGATCACCCACAACCCGCACCACGCGTATCTCGTCGGCAACCGCTTCGTGCTGCTCAAGCGCGGTGTCATGGCCGGCAGCCACACCAGGGAATCGATCACCCTGGACGAGCTGACGCGTCAGATGGCCGGCGGCTCGGAGCTGGAGGAGCTGAGCCACGAGCTGGCCAACGCCCCCGCCCCGGCCCATCTCGGTGGCCGCCCGGTGGACGGCAGCGGGCATCGGGCGGAAGAGGACGGGAACGGGACGCCGTCCGGCGGCAGTGCCAAGCCCTGACCGACCTCCGTACCTTCCGGATGGCAGAATCGGCGGCGGTGGGCGCCCGTCCACCGCCGCCGCCCCGGACACCCGGCGCGACGTGCCCCCGACCCGCAGGGACGACACGACACGTGCGAGCACCCAGGCCGCGTTCAGGTAGCAGCGCCGTCCGACCGGCCCGTGTGAGGGGGCCGGTCGGATGAGTACCTACCGGGACTTCACCCACCGCGGCTCCGCTCGCGCCACCGTCCTGCGCACCGTCGGCACCCGCGAGCGCCGCTCGCACGCCTCCGCCCCGCGCGTGCCCACCGTCGGGATCGACATCGGCGGTACGAAGGTGATGGCCGGCGTCGTCGACCCGGACGGCAACATCCTGGAGAAGATCCGCACCGAGACGCCGGACAAGTCCAAGAGCCCGAAGGTCGTCGAGGACACCATCGTCGAGCTGGTGCTGGACCTCTCCGACCGGCACGACGTGCACGCCGTCGGTATCGGCGCGGCGGGCTGGGTGGACGCGGACCGCGCCAAGGTCCTCTTCGCCCCGCACCTCGCCTGGCGCGACGAACCCCTCCGCGACTCGATCTCCTCCCGGCTGGCCGTGCCGGTGATGGTCGACAACGACGCGAACACCGCCGCTTGGGCGGAGTGGCGCTTCGGTGCCGGACGCGGCGAGGACCACCTCGTCATGATCACGCTCGGTACCGGTATCGGCGGCGCCATACTGGAGGACGGCCGGGTCAAGCGCGGCAAGTACGGCGTGGCGGGCGAGTTCGGCCATATGCAGGTCGTGCCCGCCGGACACCGCTGCCCGTGCGGCAACCGCGGCTGCTGGGAGCAGTACAGCTCGGGCAACGCGCTCGTCCGGGAGGCCAGGGAGCTGGCCGCCGCCGACTCCCCGGTGGCGTACAACCTCATCGAACGCGTCAAGGGCCATATCCCCGACATCACCGGCCCCCTGATCACCGAGCTGGCCCGCGAGGGCGACGCCATGTGCGTCGAACTGCTCCAGGAGATCGGCCAGTGGCTCGGCGTGGGCATCGCCAATCTGGCGGCGGCGCTCGACCCCTCCTGCTTCGTCATCGGCGGCGGCGTCAGCGCCGCGGACGATCTGCTGATCGGCCCCGCCAGGGACGCCTTCCGCCGCCATCTCACCGGGCGCGGCTACCGGCCGGAGGCCCGTATCGCCAAGGCGCAGCTCGGCCCCGAGGCGGGCATGGTCGGCGCGGCCGACCTCTCCAGACTCGTGGCACGCCGCTTCCGCCGGGCGAACCGGCGCAGGCTTGAGCGGTACGAGAAGTACGAGCTGTACGCGGAGGCGATCCGGACCGGGCGGATGCCGCAGGACCTGCGCGAGGAGCAGGAACTGCGCGAGGCCGAGGAGTCCCGCGCCGCGGCGGTGCGGGCACAGCAGGAGTCGGCCGCGGCGGCGGAGCCGCGACCGGAAACCGAAACGGAAACAGAACCGAAGCCGGACACGCCCGCCCGCGAAGCACCGGAAGCACCCGGAACACCCGAAGCACCCGGCACACCCGAAGCACGGCAAGAACCCAACAGCCAGGAACCTCCCTCATGACCGTGCCCCACCAGTCGAAGTCCCCCGAAGAACCCCAGAAGCCGCCGGAGAACCACGGTCATATGGTCCGTCGCCGGTGGGTGACGGCGATAGTGATCGTGCTGCTCATCGGCGTCCCCGCCGGATATCTGGTGATCTCGGCCGGCCAGAGCCGGCGCAGCGGCCTCGACAAGGAGCTGGAGTCCTCGGCCACCGGCCTCACCGACGCCGTGCCGTCCCGGATGAAGCAGCGCGTCTTCGAGGTGCCGATCCCGGCGCGCGCCACGAACGTGCGCTACTACGAGACGAGCAACTGGAAGTCCAGCAGGCTGTATGTGCAGTTCAACGTGACGTCCGGGCGGCTCGACACCTTCCTCACCGAGCTGGGCACCCACCGAGCCGCGCTCAAGGAGGGCGACGTCACCATCGCGCCCCGCGACTCGCGCACCGTCGGCTGGAACTTCATCCCCACCCGCGTGTGGTCGGGCACCACGCACAAACAGAAGGCCCCACGCCCCACCCAGGACATCACCGTCGACCTGAGCGACCCGGCGATGCCCCGTGTGTACGTCGTCTCCACGACCACTCCATGACCGGGGCGTTTGGGGAGGTCTGGCGAGTGTCCCCACCCCCTCCCGTGAACAAATGAGGGATATGGGAGCGTGAGCGGGTGAGCGAGACGACGACCAGAACCCTGCAATACCGCTTTGACGGGCCGGAGGACGCGCCGATCCTGGTGATCGGCCCCTCCCTCGGCACCACCTGGCACATGTGGGACAGGCAGACGCCCGAGCTGGCCAAGCACTGGCGGGTGCTCCGCTTCGACCTGCCCGGTCACGGCGGCGCCCCGGCCCATCCCGCCACCGGTGTCCCCGAGTTGGCCGACCGGCTGCTGGCCACGCTCGACGGGCTCGGCGTGCAGCGCTTCGGCTACGTCGGCTGCTCCATCGGCGGCGCGATCGGTGCGGAGCTGGCGCTGCGCCGCCCCGACCGGGTGGCCTCGCTCGCGCTGGTGGCGTCGTCGCCGCGGTTCGGTACGGCGGACGAGTTCCGGCAGCGCGGCGTCATCGTCCGTACGAACGGTCTCGAACCGATGGCCCGGTCGGCGCCCGAGCGCTGGTTCACGGCCGGTTTCGCCGCCGCCCAGCCCGCGATCGTCGAATGGGCGGTCCAGATGGTCCGTACGACCGATCCGGGGTGCTACATAGCCGCGTGCGAGGCGCTGGCCGCCTTCGACGTACGGGCGGAGCTGGGCCGGATCGGTGTGCCGACGCTCGTCCTGGTCGGCGCCGAGGACAAGGTCACCGGGCCCGCCGAGGCCCGCACGCTGGTCGCGGGGATACCGGACGCCCGGCTCGCGCTCGTGCCGGGAGCCTCGCACCTGGCGCCGGTCGAGCAGCCGGCCGCCGTCACCGATCTGATCATCCGGCATTTCTCCACCGCCTGGCAGAACGCCTCCGACACCTCGACCGGACTCACGGTGCTGCCCGACTGGGCCACCTATCCGGGCCCAGGCGCGCCCGCGGGACCGCCGACCCTGTCGCCGATGACCTCACCCGTGGCCGCGATCGCCTCCGCCGAACAGCCCCAGGCCGTGGGTGCCGTACGCCCGGATCCTTACGAGGCGGGCATGCGGATCCGGAGGGAGGTCGTCGGTGACGCCCACGTCGACGAGGTCATGGCGGACACCGCCGGGTTCGCCGACGACTTCCAGGAACTCCTCACCCGCTACGCGTGGGGCGAGGTCTGGAGCAGGGGAGGCCTGGACCGCCGCAGCCGCAGCTGCGTGACGCTGACCGCCCTCGTGGCCGGCGGTCACCTCGACGAACTCGCCGTCGAGACCAGAGCCGCCCTGCGCAACGGTCTGACCCCGGCCGAGATCAAGGAAGTGCTCATCCAGGCCGCCGTCTACTGCGGCTTCCCGGCGGCGAACGCGGCGTTCCGCGTCGTCGGCGCGGTCGTCCAGGAGGAGACCACTCCCGATCCGTAGCGGTCGCCCCGTTTGCTGTCGTGGTGGCGGATGTCGACCATGGAGACAGCACCGCTCAGGAAAGGTGGCCAGGGTGAAGCTCACCAAGAAGTCCCATGCCTGCGTCCGGCTGGAGAAGGACGGGCGGACGCTCGTCGTCGACCCCGGTGTCTTCAGTGAGGAGGACGCGGCGCTCGGCGCCGAGGCCGTCCTCATCACGCACGAGCATCCCGACCACTTCGAGGAGGGCCGGCTGCGGGCCGCCCTCGAAACGGACCCGGCCACCGAGATCTGGACCCTGCGCAGCGTCGCGGAGCAGTTGTCGGCCGCCTTTCCGGGGCGGGTGCACACCGTGGGGCACGGTGACGCGTTCACGGCCGCGGGCTTCGACGTACAGGTGTACGGCGAACTCCACGCGGTGATCCATCCCGATCTGCCGCGGGTCACCAACGTCGGCTATCTGGTGGACGGTTCGCTGTTCCACCCCGGTGACGCGTTCACCGTCCCCGGCCGTCCCGTCGAGACGCTGATGCTCCCGGTGCACGCGCCGTGGAACAAGATCTCCGAAGTGATCGACTACGTACGGGAGGTCAAGCCGCGGCGCACCTTCGACATCCACGACGCCCTGCTGAACGATCTGGCGCTGCCTCTGTACGACGGCCATGTCGGCCGCCTCGGGGGCTCGGGCCACGCCAGGCTGGCCCCCGGCGAGTACACCGAGCTGTGAGGCCGTCGCCGTCGGGACGTGACGTGCCTGTCAGACCTCGCGGATAGGCTGTGGTCCATGCGCATCGCCACCTGGAACGTCAATTCGATCACCGCCCGCCTGCCGCGTCTGCTGGCCTGGCTGGAGAACACGGGCACGGACGTGCTGTGCGTCCAGGAGACCAAGAGCACCGTGGAGCAGTTCCCCTCCGACGCCCTGCGCGAGCTGGGTTACGAGGCGGCGGTCAAGGCGACCGGCAGGTGGAACGGCGTGGCGCTGATCTCCCGCGTCGGTCTCGACGACGTCGTCAAGGGCCTGCCCGGCGGCCCGGCGTACGAGGACGTGGAGGAGCCCCGCGCCATCTCCGCGACCTGCGGCGGCGTCCGGGTCTGGTCGGTCTACGTGCCCAACGGCCGCGAGGTCACGCACGATCACTACGCGTACAAGCTGCGCTGGCTGGAGGCGCTGCGCGCGGCGGTGGCCGAGGACAGCGCGGGGGACCGGCCGTTCGCCGTCCTCGGTGACTTCAACGTCGCGCCGACCGACCAGGACGTGTGGGACCCGGCCCTGTTCGAGGGCGCCACCCATGTCACCCCCGCCGAGCGTGCCGCTCTGGCGGCGCTTCGTGAAGGCGGTCTGTCGGACGTGATGCCGCGACCGCTCAAGTACGACCAGCCGTACACTTTCTGGGACTACCGCGAGCTCCGGTTCCCGAAGAACCGGGGTATGCGGATCGACCTCGTCTACGGCAACGGGCCCTTCACCGCCGCCGTCAAGGACAGTTATGTCGACCGTGAGGAGCGCAAGGGCAAGGGTGCTTCGGACCACGCCCCGGTCGTCGTCGATCTCGACCTCTGACGTTGTGGAGGCCGGACCGGCATCGGCGGGTCGGACCGTGGGCATTCTGCCTCTGATACCGCCCGCGTGCCCTGAGGTGCGTGGGTACGGGGAAATGGCAGGCTGAGTGGTATGAACATCCCTTTCTTGGACAACTGGCGCAAACGGAACGGCGCTGACGAGGGAGCTTCGTCGGCGTCCGTCGTCGGGGGCGACGCGGAGGGCGTGGCCGAACTGCTCTCCGAGTGCGAGCTGCTGCGTGTCCGGGCAGGGCAGTCCGGTCTCGAACTGGACGATTCCCCCGCCTCGTTGGAGGCCCTGGACCAACTGCCTCCGCACTGGCGCGACGACCCGGAGGAGCTGCCCTGGCTGGGCAACGACGCGGGGCTCTATCTCGGTACGGTCATCGTGCGTACGGTCGAAGGGGCGGCCTGGCACATCTGGCCCGGCGGCCACCCCGTCGTACGGCTCGTCTCCGGCCGGGAGATCCAGGTCGTGGAGGCCGGTCTCGACTGGGCCGTCAGCGGCGCGCCGGAACTGTCGCAGGTGTACGCGGAGGCGGCCGAGGCCTGAACGCGGGCCGCGCCGACGTTAATACGGCTTATGCCCGATTTATGCGTGTCGGGTGTGAAGTCCCTTGGCGCGCTGGATAGTTTGCGCTGACCTCGACAGAGCCGAGAACGGGGAGGGCAGCGCATGGCCGTCGACCACCGTCCGACGGGCAGTCCGCAGCGGGAGCCGCAGTCGATTCCACAACGCATCCAGGGACCCCCGACCGGATTCCCCGGTCCGGGAGTTCGGGTGCGCGGGCGAACCCATCGCGCCGGATCTGGACTACGATTTGCCGTTCATCCCCATGGTGACGGTGGTCTTGCCGGCTCGGGCCACGGATGTCGCGCCGGTCTCGGACGTCCTCCGGGGGTCCGTACGCGTCCGCCGTGCTCCGCGCACGCGGGGATGGTCCCGCCGCCGCCCGAGGCGCGGTAGCTCAAGGGACATGGCCCGCCTCCCGCTTCTCGTGGGAGGCCCCGCCGGCAGCAGCCGGAGATCACTTCTCGCGCCGCGGGACCGACAGGCACCATGGGTCGGGCGTGGCGGGGGAGAAGGTCAGCTGCGCGCCGGGAGGGCCGTGTCCGACACGGAGCGGGCCCACGTCGTCACGGCGTACGACGAGGGTGCCGCTCTCTTTCTGTCTCCGGCCGCACTGTCCGGCCCGCCCGCTTATCGCCTCGCCCGCTCCGCGTCTCAGCTCGTGGCCCGGTGCGAGGTGCGTACGGCGGGAGCGGGCTCCTTCGCCGCCCTGGTGACATCGGAGACCAGCTCGACCACATCGGGGCCGTACGCCTGTGAGTTGACCACCTTCAGCAGCAGACAGAACGAGTCGCGGCCGTGCTTGCGCGCCAGCTTCTCGTGGTGCTTGGCCAGATAGCGCGAGGCCGCCTGGTTGGTGATGGCCCGCTGTCCGCAGAAGAGAAAGACCGGCCGGGAGTCCTGGCCGGCGGTCAGCCGCGCCAGGATGACGTACTCCGCCACGCCCGGATCGACGCGGTAGCGCTCGGAACCGATCTGGAAGGCCCCGCGGTCCGGGCCCGGATCCGGATCCGTGTTGATCTTGACGCCGGGCAGCAGGGAGGACAGATGGGCGGCCATCCTGCGGTTCGACGCCGGGCCGCCGAGACAGAACTCCGTACGCTCACCGAACCCCTGCTGCGCCGTGTCGTGCTGGACTATCTGCGCGTGCGCGCCGCAGTCCTTGATCAGCGCGGACATCTCCAGCATCGCGAAGACGTCATGCCGGTGGACGGCCCCGTCGCCGCCCGCTTCCCGGTTGACGACCAGCAGGCATTCGGAGTTGCCGGGCAGCCCGAAGAACGCCTGTTTCCTGCGGAGTTTGCGGCGCCAGAGGTAGTTGCGGGCGATCCAGCCGAGCGAGGCACTTATGCCCGCCGCGAGTACTCCGAGAACGATGTTTCGTATGTCGTCACTCATGGGCGCGCACTTTAGCGGGACGGTGCCGCGCCGCACATCCCGCCCGGACTTCGGGGCAAGTGCTTCTGGCGGGGCGCGAATGCCGAGGTTACGCTCCCCGGACGAACGTCCACCGGAGGTACAGATGCGCCGCCTCGCCGTACGTAATGCCTCGATCGTGGCTCTCGCCGCCGCGCTGCTCTCCGTGGGTGCCGCCGCGCCGCCTTCCGCCCCCGCCGCCGCTCCCCCCGCGAAAGCGAGCGCCGAAACTCCCGCCAAAACGCCGGTCGCCGTCGGCCACGGCGGGGCGGTGTCGAGCGTCGACACGGACGCGTCCGCCGCCGGCGTCGAGGTGCTGCGGCGCGGCGGCAACGCCGTGGACGCGGCGGTGGCGACCGCCGCCGCACTCGGAGTCACCGAGCCGTACTCGGCCGGCATCGGCGGTGGCGGCTACTTCGTCTACTACGACGCCGGGTCCCGCTCCGTCCACACCATCGACGGCCGCGAGACCGCACCCCGCTCCGCCGACGCCACCCTCTTTCAGGAGGACGGCAAACCGATCCCCTTCGCGGAGGGTATGACGAGCGGACTCGGTGTCGGTACGCCGGGCACCCCGGCGACCTGGGAGCGGGCGCTCGACTCCTGGGGGAGCACGTCGCTGCGGGAGTTGCTGAAGCCCGCCGAGCGGCTGGCGAAGGACGGCTTCACCGTCGACGCGACGTTCCGCTCCCAGACCGCGTCGAACCAGGCCCGGTTCGCCGACTTCCCGGCCTCCGCCGAGCTGTTCCTGCCCGGCGGCGAACTGCCCGTGACCGGTTCGGTGTTCAAGAACCCCGACCTGGCGCGTACGTACGCGGAGCTGGGCCGGCACGGCACCGACGCGCTCTACCGGGGCGACCTGGCCCGCGACATCGTGCGCACCGTCCGCACCCCGCCCGTCGACCCGGACGCCACCCGCAAGGTCCGGCCGGGCGATCTGACGACCGGCGACCTGGCCGCGTACCGCACGAAGCGGCAGGCGCCGACGAAGGTCTCCTACCGGGGGCTCGACGTGTACGGCATGGCGCCGTCGTCCTCCGGCGGTACGAGCGTCGGCGAGGCGCTCAACATCCTGGAGCGCACCGACCTCTCCGGCGCCTCGCAGGAGAAGTATCTGCACCGCTTCATCGAGGCGAGCCGGATCGCCTTCGCCGACCGGGGGCGCTGGCTCGGCGACCCCGCCTTCGAGGACGTCCCCACCAAGGGCCTGCTGTCGCAGCGCTTCGCCGACTCGCGCGAATGCCTCATCAAGGACGACGTGGCGCTGAGGAGCCCGCTGCCGCCCGGTGACCCCGCGAACCCGGTGCCGTGCGCGGCGGGCGGCACAGCGGCGCCGACGACGTACGAGGGGGAGAACACCACCCATCTGACGACCGCCGACAAGTGGGGCAACGTCGTCGCGTACACGCTGACGATCGAGTCGACGGGCGGCAGCGGCATCACCGTCCCCGGCCGGGGCTTCCTGCTCAACAACGAGCTGACGGACTTCTCGTTCGCCCCGGCGAACCCGGCCGTCCACGACCCGAACCTGCCCGGCCCCGGCAAGCGGCCGAGGTCGTCCATCTCCCCGACGATCGTGCTCGACGACCGCGACCGGCCGCTCCTGGCGCTCGGTTCACCGGGCGGCGCGACCATCATCACCACCGTCCTCCAGACGCTCACCGGTCATCTGGACCGGGGTCTGCCGCTGGCCGACGCGATCGCCGCACCGCGCGCGAGCCAGCGCAACTCCGCGACGACGGAGCTGGAGCCGGGTCTCTACGACAGCCCGCTGCGCGCCCAACTCGAAGCACTGGGGCACGCGTTCACCAGGAACCCGGAGATCGGCGCCGCCACGGGCGTCCAGCGGCTGCCGGACGGCCGCTGGCTGGCGGCGGCGGAGAAGGACCGCAGGGGCGGCGGCTCCGCGATGGTGGTCCACCCGTCCGGCCGGCCTTAGGCCCCGACCCGCGAGCCCGCGCGTGCGGCCCCGACCCGCGAGCCCGCGCGTCCGGCGCCGCCCCGTTCTCAGGGGCGGCGCCGGGCCCGCTCGTGCGGCCAATTACTATACCGGTGGGTAGTGGTATTACAATGACGGCATGGTCCGCACCCCCCTCACCCCCGAAGAGCGCGAGCGCGGCGAGCGGCTCGGCCGGCTGCTTCGCGAGGCGCGCGGTCCGCGCAGCATGGTCGAGATCGCGGCCGTCGCGGGGCTCTCCCCCGAGACGTTGCGCAAGATCGAGACCGGGCGTGCCCCGACACCCGCCTTCTTCACGGTCGCGGCGCTGGCCGGGGCGTTGGGCCTGTCGATGGACGAGATCGCGGCGGCCTGCGCGCCGTTGCCCGCACAGTCCGCTGCCCGGCCGGCCGCCGGCCGGCCCGCCGCCTAGGCGCTCTCCGGCGCACCCCGGCAATCGCTTCAGCGCGTAGGCTCGTCGGCGTGACTCTCGACGCGCTCGGACGCAGCCGCTACGTCAGCCTCACCACCTACCGCAAGGACGGCACCGGGGTCGACACCCCGGTCTGGCACGCCGTGGACGGCGGTGAGTTGTACATCTGGAGCCGCAGTGACGCGTGGAAGATCAAGCGGATCCGCAACAACAGCCGTGTCGTCGTGACCGCGTGCGACGTACGCGGGCGGATCGCGCCGGGCGCGGCGAGCGCCGAAGGGACGGCGCGGCTGCTGGAGGGTGACGAGGCCCGGCAGGTCAACAAGTTGCTGGCCCGCAAGTACACCTGGCAGTTCTGGCTCGTCGAGAAGCCCGCAGCGCTCGTACGGCGCGGCAAGCGCGTGCACACCGGAATCGTGGTGAGTTTCTGAGGCCTTGTCGGCGCGCCGACTTGTTAAACAACCTTGACCTGTAACTAGGTTTTTGCTTGGGAAACGTGACGTCGGCCACTTGCTGACGTCATACTTGAGTGATCGCATCGCACCGTGCGCGACAATCCCGCGTAGCCGTCACGTAACACGGTTGCGGTTTCATGCCGGCGGGCCGGACGGCTCCCTTACGGCAGTGCGCAGCAGGGCAGGGGCGGGACGGACAGCGATGACAAGGCATGAACTTCCGACGGAGATCGGGGCTTTCGCGCGGTACTTCCGTGGCATGACGGCGCTCCTCGACCCGGACGGCGGCTGGTATGCCGTATTCAGGCAGCGCGACCCCGAAGGGCTGAGGGCCTGCCTCGACGGCGCCGAAGTACCGCCCTGGGACGTGGTCGAGTCGCTGCTCCACGACCTCGCCGCGAGCCACGAGAACCGGCCGGTCGACCGTGAGACGGCCCGCGCGAGCAGGCTGCACGCCGCCTCCGCCGCCGCGCACGACCGGCTCCCCGGCGGCCTCGACGCGCTCCGCGAGCGGCTGCGGCTGATGCAGCACGAACAGGTCACGGCCGAGAGCCGCGCCGACGAGGTGATGCGCCGCCTGCGGCTGGTCGCCGAGGACTCACCCGAGGCGGACCAGCTGGAGTACGACCTGGCCTGGGTCCGCGACGACTACGCGCGCGCCACGGCCCGCCGCGCCGAGCTGGGCGAACGTCTCGCCGCCACCGAGCGGTCCGCCGCGCCCGCGCATGCCTCGCCCGCCCCGCAGTTCGGCTCGCCGGAGGCGAGACCCATGGCCGCCGACGGGTGGTTTCGGGCCGAGGAGCCGGTGGTCGACCAGTCGGTCTTCGGCCGTCCGGACGGCGGTCGGCCCACCGCGCCCGATGACTGGTTCCGCCCGGACGGCCGGGGCGCGGGTGACACGGGTGACATGGGTGACGAGGCCGATACGGGCTCCAACCCCGCCGTCCACCCGGACGATTCGCAGGAAGCGGCACAAATGCCCGGCCAGCGCCGCAAGCAGCGCAAGCCGCGAGGCGCGCGCTACGCCTTCAGCGAAGCACCCGATCCGGGGGCCACCCCCATCATCCCGCCCACCGCCACCGCACAACCGCGCGGCGCCCGCTTCGGCGGATCGGCGGGCCCGGACCGGACCCATGACGGAGATCCCGACAGCGGGATGACCCGGCAGCAGTCCCAGGCGCGCCGCGCCGCGCTGGACACGGTGGCCGTGCTCGTACGGCTGCGCGCGGCCGGCCGCAGCGGTGAGGCGCACGTGGTGCTCTACGAGGCGGCGGCCGGCCCCGCCGAGCAACTGCCCTTCCTCGCAGCCGAACTGCACCGCGCCGAACTGGGCGCGGACTGGGCCTCGGTGCTGTGGGAGGTGTCGTCGCTGGCGCCCGACAGCTTCGCCGCGGCGGCGGGCGCGCTCGCCATGGCCGGCCGCGACACGGACTGCGGGACGCTGCTGCGGCAGGGCGTCTCGCGGCCTGCCGAGGACATCGCCCTGGCGGCCGTCGCCCTCGGCGACGCGGGCCGGGCCCAGGAGACCCAGGCGCTGCTCGGGGCCTTCGTCAGGGCCCGGACCCCCGAGGACGCGGCGCGGATCGCCGCGGTGGATCCGCCGCGCCTGCTCCCGCTGCTGCTCGAAGCGGCTCGGAGCGTGTCCACCACCCATGAGCGGGATCTCGCCCGTGCGCTGCGAATCGCCGGGATAGGCGGCGGCTGAGCTGGTTACGCCGCGTCTCGACCGGCCGCGGGCGCTCTGTGGACCGGCCGGGTGCGAATCATGATCGACTCGGCGGCTTAACAGCGATGGTCTTGCCCCCGTGGGACGGCGGGCTTAGGTTCTCCTCTTACGCACCGTGTCTACGGGCGTAGAACGCGCTCGGAAACAGGCTCGGAACTACGCTCGGAAATACGTACGGAGAACGCTCGACCTTCCGCCGAAGGAGCAGCACGTGGCCAGAGTCGTACGCGCCGCACTCGTCCAGGCGACCTGGACCGGTGACACCGAATCCATGATCGCCAAGCATGAGGAGCACGCCCGAGAGGCGGCCCGGCAAGGCGCCAAGGTCATCGGTTTCCAGGAGGTGTTCAACGCCCCCTACTTCTGCCAGGTGCAGGAGCCCGAGCACTACCGGTGGGCGGAGGCGGTCCCGGACGGGCCGACTGTGACCCGGATGCGGGACCTCGCGCGCGAGACCGGAATGGTCGTCGTCGTGCCGGTCTTCGAGGTCGAGCAGTCCGGGTTCTACTACAACACCGCCGCCGTGATCGACGCCGACGGCTCGTACCTCGGCAAGTACCGCAAGCATCACATCCCGCAGGTCAAGGGCTTCTGGGAGAAGTACTACTTCAAGCCCGGCAACGCGGGCTGGCCCGTCTTCGACACCGCCGTCGGCAAGGTCGGCGTATACATCTGCTACGACCGGCACTTCCCGGAGGGCTGGCGCCAACTCGGCCTGAACGGCGCCGAACTGGTCTACAACCCGTCGGCGACCTCGCGCGGTCTCTCCAGCTATCTGTGGCAGCTCGAACAGCCCGCCGCCGCCGTCGCCAACGAGTACTTCATCGCCGCCATCAACCGCGTCGGCCAGGAGGAGTACGGCGACAACGACTTCTACGGGACGTCGTACTTCGTCGACCCGCGCGGCCAGTTCGTCGGCGAGACCGCGAGCGACAAGACGGAGGAACTGGTCGTCAGGGACCTGGACTTCGGCGTTATCGACGAGGTGCGCCAGCAGTGGGCGTTCTACCGCGACCGCCGACCCGACGCGTACGAGGGCCTGGTGCAGCCGTGACCGAAGCGCCCGCGAACCCGGCGGCGGGCCCCGCCGCGAACCCGCCCGCCGGGCCGTCCCACGACGGCCCGGTCCGGCTCCCCGCCACCGATCTGCACGGCCGGCACCGCGCCGTCCTGCCGGACTGGCTGGCCCTCTACTACCAGAAGCCCATCGAACTCACCCACGGCGAGGGCCGCCACGTCTGGGACGCCGAAGGCAACCGGTACCTCGACTTCTTCGGCGGCATCCTCACCACCATGACCGCCCACGCCCTCCCCGAGGTCACCAAGGCGGTCAGCGAGCAGGCCGGGCGGATCATCCACTCGTCCACGCTCTACCTCAACCGCCCGATGGTGGAGTTCGCCGAGCGCGTCGCCCACCTCTCCGGCATCCCCGACGCGCGGGTCTTCGTCACCACCTCCGGCACCGAGGCCAACGACACGGCACTGCTGCTCGCCACCGCGTACCGCCGCTCCAACCAGATCCTGGCGATGCGCAACAGCTACCACGGCCGGTCCTTCTCCGCAGTGTCCGTCACCGGCAACAGCGGCTGGTCCCCGACCAGCCTCTCGCCGCTCCAGACGCTGTACGTGCACGGCGGCGTCCGTACGCGCGGCCCGTACGCGCGGCTGTCCGACGCGGAGTTCATCGCGGCGTGCGTGGCCGACCTGGAGGACCTGCTCGGGCACGTCCGCGCGCCCGCCGCGCTGATCGCCGAGCCGATCCAGGGCGTCGGCGGCTTCACCTCGCCGCCGGACGGTCTGTACGCCGCGTTCCGCGAAGTCCTCGACCGGCACGGCATTCTGTGGATCACCGACGAGGTGCAGACCGGCTGGGGCCGTACCGGCGAGCACTTCTGGGGCTGGCAGGCGCACGCCGACAACGGCCCGCCGGACATCCTCACCTTCGCCAAGGGCATCGGCAACGGCATGTCCATCGGCGGTGTCGTGGCCCGTGCCGAGATCATGAACTGCCTCGACACCAACTCCATCTCGACCTTCGGCGGCAGCCCGGTCACGATGGCGGCGGGCGTCGCCAACCTCGCGTACCTCCTGGAGCAGGACCTCCCCGGCAACGCGCGCCGGGTCGGCGGCCTGCTGATCGAGCGGCTGCGCGCCGTGGGGGCCTCGGTCCCCGCCGTACGGGAAGTGCGCGGACGCGGCCTGATGATCGGCATCGAGCTGGTGAAGCCCGGCACCGACGAGGCGAACCCGGAAGCGGCGGCGGCAGTGACCGAGGCGGCACGCGAGGGCGGCCTGCTGATCGGCAAGGGCGGCGGCCACGACACCAGCGTGCTGCGCATCGCCCCACCGCTCTCCCTCACGGTCGCCGAGGCGGAAGAGGGCGCGGCGATCCTCGAACGCGCCCTGGGCAGTGTCTAGTTCACCGATCGCCTGACCGGGCCGGGAAACCACCCGGTCCGGCGGCCGGGGACAGCCACATCAGCTCGCTCAGCCACTTCCAGGCACGTCCAGCCCCACGTCAGTCATGTCACGGAGGCCATGTCATGAGTAAACGCACGCTCGTCCGGGGCGGTCTGGTCATCACGGCCGCCGACGAAGTCCACGCCGATGTGCTGACCGAGGACGGCCGGATCGTCGCGCTCGCCGCCAACGGCTCCGACGTAGCGGCGGGTTGGACCGCCGACCGGGTCATCGACGCCACCGACAAGTACGTCATCCCGGGCGGCGTCGACGGCCACACGCACATGGAGATGCCGTTCGGCGGGACGTTCGCCGCCGACACCTTCGAGACCGGCACCCGCGCCGCCGCCTGGGGCGGCACCACGACCATCGTGGACTTCGCCATCCAGTCGCCCGGCCAGGCGCTGCGCGAAGGGCTCGACGCCTGGTACGCGAAGGCCGACGGCAACTGCGCCATCGACTACGGCTTCCACATGATCCTCGCCGACGTCAACGAGGACTCCCTCAAGGAGATGGACCTCCTCGTCCAGGAGGGCATCACCTCCTTCAAACTGTTCATGGCCTACCCCGGGGTCTTCTACAGCGACGACGGCAAGATCCTGCGCGCCATGCAACGGGCCTCCCACAACGGGGGGTTGATCATGATGCACGCCGAGAACGGCATCGCGATCGACGTCCTCGTCGAACAGGCCCTGGCCGCCGGCCGCACCGATCCGCGCTACCACGGAGAAGTACGCAAGGTCCTGCTGGAGGCCGAGGCGACCCACCGCGCCATCCAGCTCGCCCGCGTCGCCGACGCGCCCCTGTACGTCGTGCACGTCTCCGCCGAGGAGGCCGTCGCCGAGCTGGCAGCCGCCCGCGACAAGGGACTTCCGGTCTTCGGCGAGACCTGCCCGCAGTACCTCTTCCTCTCCACGGACAATCTCGCCGAGCCGGACTTCGAAGGCGCCAAGTACGTCTGCTCGACCCCGCTGCGGCCCCGCGAGCACCAGGCCGCCCTCTGGCGCGGACTGCGCACCAACGACCTCCAGGTCGTCTCCACCGACCACTGTCCGTTCTGCTTCAACGGGCAGAAGGAGATGGGCCGGGGCGACTTCTCCAAGATCCCCAACGGGCTGCCGGGCGTGGAGCACCGGATGGACCTGCTCCACCAGGCTGTCGTCGACGGGCACATCACCCGGCGCCGCTGGATCGAGATCGCCTGCGCGACCCCGGCCAGGATGTTCGGCCTCTACCCGAAGAAGGGCACCATCGCCCCCGGCGCCGACGCCGACATCGTCATCTACGACCCGCACGCCGAACAGACCCTCTCCGCCGAGACGCACCACATGGACGTCGACTACTCGGTGTACGAGGGGAAGCGGATCACGGGACAGGTCGAGACCGTCCTGTCGCGCGGAGAGGTCGTCATCGACGGCCGGAAGTACACCGGGCGCCCGGGGCACGGCAGTTACACCCCCCGCGCCACCTGTCAGTACCTCACCTGAGAGTTTGGAGTGGCCCGCCATGGACTTCGGACTTGTCCTGCAGACCGACCCGCCGGCGTCGGCGGTCGTCGGACTCATGCGGCGCGCCGAGCGCAACGGCTTCCGCTACGGCTGGACCTTCGACTCCGCCGTGCTGTGGCAGGAGCCGTTCGTCATCTACAGCCGCATCCTCGAACACACCACCGAGCTGATCGTCGGCCCGATGGTCACCAATCCGGGCACCCGGACCTGGGAGGTGACCGCGTCCACCTTCGCCACGCTCAACGAGATGTACGGCAACCGCACCGTGTGCGGCATCGGCCGCGGCGACTCCGCGATGCGCGTCGCGGGCCGCGCGCCCAACACGCTCGCGCGGCTGGGCGAGTCGATCGACGTCATCCGTGAACTCGCCGAGGGGCGTGAGGCGTTGGTGGACGGCAAGCCGCTCAGGCTGCCCTGGGTGCGGAACGGGAAGCTGCCGGTGTGGATGGCCGCGTACGGGCCGAAGGCCCTGGCCATGGCCGGCGCCAAGGCCGACGGCTTCATTCTCCAGCTCGCCGACCCGTATCTCACCGAGACGATGGTCCAGGCCGTCCGGACGGCCGCGTCCGACGCCGGACGCGACCCGGACTCCGTCACCATCTGCGTCGCCGCCCCCGCCTATGTGAGCGACGACCTCGCCCACGCGCGCGACCAGTGCCGCTGGTTCGGCGGGATGGTCGGCAACCACGTCGCCGACCTGGTCAAACGCTACGGCGAGCACTCCGACCTGGTGCCCGACGCCCTTACCACGTACATCAAACAGCGCGAGGGCTACGACTACAGCCACCACGGCCGGGCCGGGAACCCGTCAACGGACTTCGTGCCCGACGACATCGTGGACCGCTTCTGCCTGCTCGGCCCGGCGGAGGCACACATCGAGAAGCTGAAGGCGCTGAAGGCCCTGGGCGTCGACCAGTTCGCCGTCTACAACATGCACGACGCGAAGGAAGCGACCATCGACACGTACGGCTCCGAGATCATCCCGGCACTGGCTTCCTGAGCGGTCTGATCCACCCTTGTCCCAAGGGTGCCGCGGCCCGGGTCTCGGCCCGGGCCGCGGTCATGCCGACCGCTGTCCGACGCTCCGGAACAGCTCGCCGTGGCGGCTCGCGTGACCGCAGGTCACGCGGACCGCAAGGAGGGCCTGGTCCTCCTCCTGGACGCCGTCGGACTGTCCGCCGACGACGACACCCTCACTTCCCTGCTCCCCCTTCTCCACAGCTCCGAACGTGACTCCGGCATGCCTCGGTGATGGCGACGCCGATGGGTCCGTCGCCGACGGGGATGGTGGTGGTGACGGTGTTGGTCCTGGTGTCGATCACCGACACGGTGTCGGAAAGCTGGTTGGCGACGTAGGCGCGGTCACCCTTCGGGGTGAAGGCCACTCCCCGGGGCCAGGTGCCGACACGGATGGTGGCCGTGACGGTGTTGGTCCTGGTGTCGATCACCGACACGGTGCCGCTGTTGAGGTTGGTGACGTAGACACGGTGACCGTTCGGGGTGACGGCCACGCCGTTGGGAAGGTCACCGGCGGGGATGGTGGTGGTGACGGTGTTGGTCCTGGTGTCGATCACCGACACGTTGTCGCTGCTGGCGTTGGTGACGTAGACACGGTGACCGTTCGGGGTGACGGCCAGGTTGGCGGGTCCGTTGCCGACGGGGATGGTGGTGGTGACGGTGTTGGTCCTGGTGTCGATCACCGACACGGTGTCGCCGAGGTCGTTGCTGACGTAGACACGGTGACCGTTCGGGGTGACGGCCACGCCGAAAGGCCCGTTGCCGGCGGGGATGGTGGTGGTGACGGTGTTGGTCCTGGTGTTGATCACCGACACGTTGTCGCCGGCGAAGTTGGTGACGTAGACACGGTGACCGTTCGGGGTGACGGCCACGCCGACAGGTCCGTCGCCGACGGGGATGGTGGTGGTGACCCGGTTGGTCCTGGTGTCGATCACCGACACGTTGTCGCTGTTGTTGTTGGTGACGTAGGCGTGGCGACCGTTCGGGGTGACGGCCACGCCGAAAGGACGGTCGCCGACGGGGATGGTGGTGGTGACGGTGTTGGTCTTGGTGCTGATCACCGACACGGTGTCGTCTTCGACGTTGGTGACGTAGGCGTGGGAAGGCTTGTGGTGCGCAGGGTTGTCATGCGCGGCGGCGGGCGATGCCACGGCGAGTGGGACCGTCAGGCCCGCGAGCATGGCCAATCCCAGCCAGGCCCGCACGACCCTTCCCCGCGAGCGCTCACCGCCGTCACGTCGCCCGGTGATTCTTCGTTCTGGCGTCCCCTGTACCGCGATATCTGACATGAAGACCTCCTGAAGTGCACTCGATGCCGAATGGCGATGGCTGAAGCCATGCTATTTACGGATATCCCCTTAAATGGCCCGAGATTGCACGTCTGGGGCTGTATGGGCGATCCGAATCCCACCTTCGGCCAAGGAGTGGCCTGGTTACGACACCGGCAGACGCGCGCAGCGGCGGCACGCACGGGCGGAGGAGGCCACCATGCCGTGCGAGAGGGCGGTGACCATGGCCGCGAGCGTGACCAGCGGCCAGTTCGTGGCCAGCGGTGACAGCACCGCGAGCGCGAGTGTGGCGACCACCATCGCCACACCCGCTGTCGTGCCCGCCCAGGCCACCGCCAGCGGCAGCCGCTCAGGCGTCGGCAGTTTGCGCGCGAGCGCGCCGGTGGCGGCGAGTGCGGCGGCCGTGAGGAGCGTCGCGACGGCCGCGACGGCGGCCAGTTGGACGGCGACCAGCTGCGCCGTCTGCTGGAGCTGCCAGCTCTGGCCCGAGGTCCAGATCAGATGCCAGCAGACGATCAGGAACGGGACGGTGAGGGTGACGGACAGGGCGGTCCGCCGGGTCTGCGCCAGGGTCAACTCCCGCTGGCAGCCCGGCACCAGCTCGTCCGGTGTGCCGAACTCCCGCACCGCCAGGACGGCGGCCCGGTCGCGCGGCACACCGTCGCGGGTGTACGCATCGACCGTGTCGGTGAGACCGTCCCGTATCTCCTGGAGCATCCGGGACTTGGCCCGGACGGGGCCGTGCAGCGCGGCGGACAGGGCCTCGACGTAGCCCGCGACCGGGTCGCCGGCTGTGGTTTCCGGGACGCTGGTGGTGGTCGGGTCGCTCATGTCGCGGTCCGGGGCCGCGGTGCGGCGGCGGCCGGGTTCAGGACCGAGCCGATGGCCGTCGTGAACTCGCGCCATGCCGTCCGTTCGCTCTCCAGGCTGCCGCGCCCGGCGTCGGTCAGCCGGTAGCAGCGTCGCCGCCGTTCGCCGACGGACTCCCAGCTGCTGCCGAGCAGTCCCAGCCGCTCAAGCCTGTTCAGGGCCGGATAGATCGTGCCCGTACGGAGCTGGAGCGCGCCCTCGCTCCGCTGCTGGACCGCCGCGATGATCGCGTAGCCGTGCAGCGGACCGGGTTCGAGCACGGCCAGCAACAGTCCGTCGAGGTGCCCACGCACCGCGTCTGTCTTCATGGGTAGCCAGCCTACCTATGGAACGCATTGGCGTGGTACCTATTGGCAGCCAACTTATCGAGCCATCTCCCCGAAGGGGCCCGCGGTGACCAAGCTGCTGCTCTCCATCCATGTCCTCGCCTCGATCCTGGTGGTCGGGCCGATCGCCGTGGCGGCGTCGATGTTCCCGCGCTACGCGCGCCTGGCGGCGGGGGAGGAAGGACGCTTCGTCGGCGCCACGGCACTGCTCCACCGGATCTGCAGCGGCTACGCGGTCGTCGGGGTCGCCGTCCCGGTCTTCGGGATCGCCACGGGCGCCCAGCTCGGCGTCCTCACCGACGCCTGGCTGATCACGTCGATCGTGCTGACGACGATCGCCGCCGCGCTGCTGGCGCTGGCCATCCTGCCCGGTCAGCAGAGCATGATCGAGGCGGCGACGGCTGCGGACGAAACCGGAGCGGCCGGAGACGGCGCCGACACCAAGCGCGCCGCCGCCCGACTGGCCGGCCTCACCGGTGTCTTCAACCTGCTCTGGGCGATCGTCGTCGTCCTGATGATCGTGCGCCCCGGCTCCACGACCAGCGCCTGATCAACCGTCAGTACCGCTCCTGTCCGGCCCCGTTCAGTCGAGCACCCCGGCGGCGCGCAGCCGGCCGAGCCTTTCCGCCGGAACGTCCGCCCACTCCCGCAGCACTGTGCCGGTGTCCGCGCCGAGCGGCGGCGCGGGCGTGCGGACGGCAGTGACTTTCAGGGGCGTGCCCACTTTACCAATTGACCAAACTCAGGAGCAGTCGGTGGACGTCAGCTACTCGGTGCCCACGGGCACGTTCCGCTGCGCGTCGCCCTGCTGCTGGCCGCAGTGGCAAGCATCCTGCTCACCGCGCTGGCGGGCAGTGCCCAGATCATGCAGTTGCGCGCTGCCCGCCCGCAAGCACCGCCGGGCCCACCACAGGGCTGTGAAGGCCGAGGCCAAGGACTCGTCGAAGGCCGGCGATAGCCCGGACTACCGGGAGCCCGCCACAGGGCGCGACTTGTAGAAGGACTCCTCCAGGTAGGCGACCTCGTGCGGCTGGTAGGGCGCCTCCAAGTAGGCAGCCTCGGCTTCGTCGAGTTCGACGTCCACCGCGGCGAGTGCGTCGGCCAGCTGGGCCGGCTTGGTGACCCCGACGATGGGCGAGGTCACCGCCGGGTTGCGCATGACCCAGGCCAGGGCGACCTGGGCCGGGGACAGACCCCGCTTGCCCGCGATCTCGTGGACGCGCTCGGCCACTGCCTGGTCCCCGTCGCGGTAGAGGATCTTGCCGCCCTCATCGGTCTCGGCACGCGCCGTGGCGGTGTCCCGGACCCGCGTCAGCCTGCCCCGCGCCAGCGGGCTCCACGGGATCACGCCGATGCCCTGGTCGGCGCAGAGCGGGAGCATCTCCCGCTCTGCTTCTCGGTGGATGAGGTTGTAGTGGTCCTGCATCGACACGAACCGGGTCCAGCCGTTCAGGTCAGCCAGGTACAGGGCCTTGGCGAACTGCCAGGCGTACATGGAAGAGGCTCCGATGTAGCGGACCTTCCCGGACTTGACCGCGTCGTGCAGCGCCTCGAGGGTTTCCTCGATCGGGGTGTCATAGTCCCAGCGGTGGATCTGGTAGAGGTCGATGTAGTCGGTCCCCAGCCGCTTCAGGGAGGCGTCGAGCTCGGCGAAGATCGCCTTGCGGGACAGCCCGGCGCCGTTCGGGCCGGGGCGCATCCGCATCCAGACCTTGGTGGAAAGAACGACCTCCTCGCGCCGGGTGAAGTCCTTGACCGCCTGGCCGACGATCTCCTCGCTGCTTCCGGCGCTGTACCCATTGGCCGTGTCGAGGAAGTTGACGCCGCCATCGAGGGCCTGCTTGATGATGTCCCGGCTGGCGTCCGCGCCCAGCGACCAGGGCTCGCCGCCCCGGTCCGGCTCGCCGAAGCTCATGCAGCCGAGGGTGATGGCAGAGACTTCCAGTCCGGTCGTTCCGAGTTTGATGTATCGCATGCGCCGAAACTAGGAGTTGGAGTGCGCTCTAACGCAAATTCGGAGGCGTGGGGCATGTTCCGCTGGTCCGGGCGGCGGTATCGCAGCGCTCGCGACCGCGCCCCTACCCGCGGAATCTCTTAGAGGGCGCGCGGATAGGCGTGATGGTGGCACCCAGCCGCAAGACAGGCACAGGTCCTGGCGATCATGGAGTTGCGAGGCTCTGTGATCATCGGAGAGACCTGTGCCCTGCGCTGCCATGACCGGGCTGTCAGAGCCTCAGGTGTACGGAGAAGGCCCACCACGCCACCAGGGCTACCGTCAGGGTGGGAACGATCGACGGATACGTGATCGCGACAAGCCCAAGGAAAGCCGCCCCAAGGACAGCTCCGGATTCGTCGGTCTACCCCGCCGCCGGGTCGTCGAGAGATTTTTGTGCCTGCATCATGCGCGACCGCCAACATGCCCGCGACGACGAACGGCCCGTCCAGCACTCCGAAACCCTGATCGCTGGGCCTCCATCACGTTGATGCCCCGCCGCATCGCCTGCCACATAAAGTGCCCAAAGGGTTAGACCACAACCCTTTCTTCAGTGACCATTACTGCTACTGAATTCATATCGATGAACTTACTCTCGTCCGGGTTCACCAACTCCTTGTAATTCTTAGACGCGAAGAAGGCGTCGTGATCCGCCCAGCTTTCAAACCAGATTTCAGTGAGGCCGTCGTAGGCGGGGCTCGGATACCCTTCGGCGGGTACCGGGTGGGAGACGGTGTACTTCTTCACGTACTGCCGCGCTTCTGGAATGGAGGTGAACAACGGGGCGTGGCGATTTCGGTGATGCTCAACGAATTCATCGAAGGTCATTCCATCGATACGGTTGATCATGAAAGCGAACTTGATCACGGACTTCTCCTTTTCGTGCTCGCGGACGCGAGAGGTCGGCAACCAGATGCCCTGGCGGCGGATCGCGAGCCATGGGTTAACCTAAACGCTCACATCGATGTCAAGGGCAAGTCGCTGTGACCCAATGCACACGAGGGGTTGAGATGCGGATCGGTGAACTGTCCGCCCGGACAGGAGCAAGCCGTCGATCACTGCGCTATTACGAGCAGCAGGGCTTGCTGGTCAGCACAAGGTCCCCCAGCGGCCAGCGGTGCTACGACGATGATCACGTCCAGCGGGTGGCGTTGGTTCAGAGCTTCCTGGCCGCCGGAATGTCCAGCAGAACCATCGCTCAGATGGTCCCCTGTATGGCGGAGCCCAACATGGACAGAGCCCGGGAAGCTTTGACCGCAATGAATCAGGAGCGAAATCGCCTTTCGTCCACAATAGACAGCCTGGCCGCCGCCAGAGCAGCACTTGATCACCTGATCAACGTAAATCGGAACTTTCTGGCGAACGTGGCGGATGGCTAGGCCTCGGGCTGCCTGAATCAACATTCTGGTTTTCCTCCGGTGAAATATTCCGCCCCGTGCGGTGCGCGCTTAAAATCGTTCCCTGTCTGACATCTTCCGCCATCCGCCGGGTTGGAGTCTGTAAGAGGTCAAGTGGATAGGAGTGCGGTCATGGTCGGCGGTTAGGGCGCTCGCCCCAACGGTGAGTCGTCCATGCCTGACGGATCAGGCTACGGATGGCGATGATCGTGTCGGCGAGGTCGAAGAAGGTGTCTATGACGGCGGCCCGGCGTTCGTAACAGCGGGCGAGGCTGTGGAGGGCGTTCTGCCAGGCGTGGGTGCGCTCGACGTGCCACCGCTGACTTGCCTGGATCGGCGCCTTCTGGCCTTTGTGTGCGATCCGGCCGTGCAGTCCGCGCTCGTCGAGCAGCGTGCGGATCTTGTCCGAGTCGTAGCCGGCGTCCAGGTGCACGGTAACGTCGTCGGGCAGGGGTACCAGGTCGTCCAGGCGGTCCAGGGTCGGGGCGAGCAGGGGTGAGTCGTGCCGGTTCGCTCCGGCCAGGACGCGGCCCAGCGGGATGCCGTAGCCATCCGTCATGCCCGAGCGTTTCAGACCCTGTTTCCCGCGGTCCACCGGTGAGCGTCGGGCGAACCTCGCCGCCGCCGGGTGCCTTGGTGATGGAGCCGTCGACGGCACAGGTCTCCCAGGTGATCACAGAGCGTCGCAACTCCATGATCGTCAGGACCTGTGCCTGCCTTGCTGGCCGGATGCCTTACTACTCCTATCCGCGCAGCCTCTGAGCTTGGCGTTTAACCTTGATGGCTGGCTGGCGTCATCGAGGGGGCTTCGCGGCATGTCCCAGCGCGATGAGGACGACACCGACAACGAGGACGACACCGGCAACCAGGAGAGATGGGGAGCGCAGGTTCAAGCTGGTCGGTATCAGGATCGCCCCTGCTCCCCAGAGTCTGGGTCGCCGTACTCGCTGCTGGAGCCATTGGCCGGGCATACGGCCGAGAAGCAGAGCATGCACCCCAATGACCCCCAAGATGATGACCAGGGCGATCAGTACCAAGCCCAGCACAAGGAACGCGAACATTCCCTTCCCCTTGCTTCCGGCTGTCACGCCATTGCTATCCAACCCGACTGCCAGGGAGGTCTCAATGCCGGGGTGTTGGTGAGGCTTGGCGCCGGGGTTAGGTGCCCTTCTTGTGGTGGGCGGGCGGGTGTATGCCTGACCAGTGGCGAGGATTCTGCCCACGTCGTGGCGGGCGGCGGGGTGACGGTTCTTCGAGCCGGGTGGCCGACCGGGGCCGGGGCGGGTGGGTTTCGGTGCACTGGCTGGAGAACCGGCTGTCGTGCGGAGGTTCCTGAACCCACGTCGGACCCGCGCGGGGGTGAGCTTGTCCGGCTGGGCCGGTTTTTCCCACGGGCGGCGGAGGTCGGAGGCCAGCGGGCGGGCGAGTCGGAGCTGGGTTTGGGCGGCGATCACCAGCCAGGTCGAGCGGTCCGCCGCGGCCGAGGTGCGAAGCCTCGGCCGGGTCCAGCCGAGAGTCTGCTTCAGCATGCGGAAGGTGTGTTCGAGGTCGAAGCGGCGGAGGAAGGACTGCCAGCAGCGGTCGACGTCCGCCGTGGTGGCGCCAGTGCCTGACCACCACAGCCAGACCGGCTTGTTGACCCCGCCGGAGGGCAGGTGCTCGACGGCCAGACGGATCACGGTGCCCTCGATGATCGGCAGCGGCCCGTCGTGGTCGAGCCAGGCGGCCCGCCGGGTCAGCCTGGGGTGGAGCCGGTCCCACGCCTGCGCGGTCGCCTTCCCGTAGAGGCGGGTGTCGGTGATGGTCACTGCCTGCTCAGTGCCCCAGGTGACGGGGTCGCCGAAGACGAACTCGCCGCCGTGCTTGGGCGGTCGGCCACCCTTGGGGTCGTAGACCCGCGTGGGTGTCGGTCGGCGCATCACGCGGTCGGAGCGGAGCCGACCGAGGATCTGGACCGGCAGGCCGGCCAAGAGGTGGGCAATGCGCGGGGCGTCGTATCCGGAGTCCAGGACGACCAGGATCTGCGGGTCGCTCTCCGTCCACTGCTCGGCCTCGATCAGGCGCTCGACCACCTCGCGGATCTGCGTGGTGGTGATCGCGGCGAGGTCGGCTCCGGGCTGGAGGCGGACCGCGTCCAGGATTGCGGTCCAGGAGGTGCGGCCGGTCTCCAGCGCGGACACGATCGAGTACGGCCAGCCGGGCATCATCCGATGCTTGGCCTCGCCGCGGCCGTACGTGTGGCAGAACGAGCGGTCCGGGACCGTGGCGGCGTCCGGCCGCAGCCACGGCGAGACGTTCACCGCCAGGACCAGCCTGCCGTCCGCTGCCTTCGGCAGCGGCAGCCCGGCCAGCGCCCGGCGCAGTCGGCCAATGTCGATCCGGCCCTGGTTCAACCCGCCGTAGAGCGACCCGTGGCCACGGCGGTGTTCCGGCGCGAGAGCCAGTTCGACCAGTGACCGCACGGGCCCGTCCGTGCACAACACCGCGTCCGTCAGCTCGAACAGCGCATCAGCGCCGGGCGGTCAGGCAGTCGTAGAAGTCGGTCCGGAACCGGGACAACACGGTCAAGGAATCGACGCGGACAGCGTCGTGCAGCAGACTCGCCCTCGCGGCCTTGGCATGATCAACAGCGTCTCGACAACGCACATGATCACACCAAGGCCGCACCACTGTCGCATCGGCCTTCAACAGCCCGGCGGGCGCCCAACTGCCCCTTCCCGAGCGGACGTTGAAAAACCCGCTGAGCAGCCGTATCTGTGTGCCCTCCGGCCGGAGTCCGATTCCCCTCTCGCGATCACAACCTCAGTCGGTCTTCAACGGGGACTGCGGGGCCGCTGTCCGGTGAGTCACTCGGGTGGGAGGCGCGGAGATAGGCGACCCAGTCGCCGTGAGCCGTGATGTCCTCGGCTCCGTCCAGGGCTCCGGGCTCGCAGGTGAAGCCGAGTACCTCGCGACCGTCTTCCAGTGTCACCGGGGTGAGAGCCATGGGTGCGGCAAGCTTCCCGAGGAAGTCCGCGAGCCCGTCCGGGGTGAGCGCCCACAGTTCGCCGACGATCGACGCACCGCCGTCCCCCGTCTTCCAGACCGCGGGTTTGGGGGGCGTCGTGCCGAGCCGCGCCATCCGGTACGTGGGTGCCGTCCGCACCGTACCCAGCAAGCGGGATCCGGTGTCGACCAGTTGGTGATTCAACGGCTGCCCGCTGCGGTGGGCGCCCATCACCATGAGCTCCCGGTACGGTGCGCCCCAGAGCTGCGCCGGCGCGGGGGCATCGACCAGAGTGGCGCGTGCGGCGATGTCGGCCAGTACCAGGTCGTCGTGTGCCCGGCCGACCAGCATGACTCCGGCGGGCCGTCGCGGAGTCGATCCGGCCGCCGGGACGGCGAGGGCGCTGAGGTCCAGCAGGTTGACGAAGTTCGTGAACATGCCGTTGCGCGAGTTCGCCCCGACCGGGTCGGCGCGGACCTCCTCGATGCTCGGATGACCGGGCGCGGTCGGAAGGAGCAACGCGTCCAGCCCTGAGAGGGCTCCCGAAGCTGTCGCCCGAGCGGCTACCAGCCTCTGTTGGTCGCGTACGAGATCGACGGCGGCGAACTTCCGGGCCGGCAGCACGATGGAGGCGACGGTTGGGTCGGCCTCCGGTCCCAGCTCGGCCAGGACATCGCCGAACGCGTAGGCGCGCTCGGCGAGGAGGGCGCCCTCGTAGAGGAGTTTCGCGGCCGCGAGCAGGGGGGCCGTGTCGACTTCGACGGTTTCGATTCCCGCAGCGGCCAGGGCTTCGACGGTGGACAGGTATGCCGTTCTCCAGTGCGCGTCGACGAGTTCCAGCGTCGCTTCGTCCACGGTGCCGACCCGCCCTCGTGACATGGACAGGCGTGCGTGCCGCTCCCAGGGCCTCGACCCGGCGCCGGCCGTCATGATCTGCATCGCCGTGCTGGCGGTGTGCAGTGTGCGGGCGAACACCGACACCGTGTCGTAGCTCGGAGAGGCCGGGTAGACACCCGCTGAGGACAGCATGCCGAGGGTCGGCTTGACCCCGACGAGGTGGTTGAACGCGGCGGGTACCCGCCCGGATCCGGCGGTGTCGGTTCCCAGCGCCACATCCACCAGCCCCAGGGCGACGGCCAGCGCGGAACCGGAGCTCGATCCGCCCGCGACGAGCGTCGGGTCGCTTGCCGATGCCGGTGTCCCGTAGGGCGTGCGGGTACCGACCAGTCCAGTCGCGAACTGGTCCATGTTGGTCTTCCCGACGACGATCGCACCGGCCTCCTCCAGCAGGCGGACCGTCTCGGCGCTGACGGTGGGAGTGTGCCGTACCCCGGGGGCTCCCGCGGTCGTCGACAGGCCCGCGACGTCGATGTTGTCCTTGACCGCGACGGTTGTCCCGGCGAGGGGGAGCTGCGCTCCGTCCCGGACTCTGACGTCGATCGACTCGGCCAGTGCGAGCGAGAGTTCACGGTCGCGCAGGGTGATCCAGACTTCGGGGTGTTCGGCCGTGTGGATGTGCTCGTAGCAGGTCTCGACGGCTTCGCGTGCGGTGGTCAACTGAGCCTCCCATCAAGAGATGAGGGTTGAAGGACAGAGAGCAAGTGGGGTAGGGGATTCCGGCAAGGGTGCGCGGTGGGCCGGGGGGAGTTTGTCTCGCGGGTGGGCCGGAGGTCACTTCGGTGTGTGCTCGGCGTGGACCACGGTCACACCGTGCGACTCAAGGCTCTCGACGACCGGATTTGCGCGGGGAGCATCGGTCACTATGGTCGTGATCCGGCTCAGTGACCCGACGGGTGAGAAGGACACGGCTCCCAGGTGTCGTTCCTCCACCAGCAGCACGACCTGGTCGGCGCTGGAAAGCATCGCGGCTTTGAGCTGTGCGTCGGTTTCGTTGTAGTCCGACACGAGATCGGATTCGACGCTGACGCCGGCGACCGAGACGATCGCCGTGTCCCAGCGGTGTTCGCGGAAGAAGCGCTGGGTGGTCGATCCGTAGAAGTTCAGCTCTTGGGGCCGGAGTTCGCCACCTGGGATCAGGACGTGGATGTCGCTGTCCTGGCCCAGGACTTCCATGACTTGGACGCTCGTGACCCCGACCAGTGCCTGAAGATGGCGTTCGCGCATCTCCAGCGCGACGAAGTATGCCTTTGTGCCGAAGTCGAGGGCGATGTTCTCGCCGCGTTTGACCAAGTCGACGGCGGCCCGGGCCATCGCCTTCTTCCGCTCGACGTTCTTCCTGATCCGCATCGAGAAGGGCGGCTCGAAACTGCGTCCCGCGTTCAGTTCGAGTCCGCCGTAGACCCGGCGGGCGATTCCCTGGCCACTGAGGTGGTCGATGTCCCGGCGCACCGTCAGCTCGGTGACACCGAGTTCCTGGGCGAGAGGGGCGGTCTCGACCTTGCCGTGTTCTTCGAGGAGTTCCAGGATGCGCTGGAGACGCTTTTCACGCTGGCTGGCCATGCGCGTCCTCTCCCCTCTGCCCCGAGGAGGAACCCTCGGCATGCGATCCTGCGCTTCCCTGCGGGAGCCGCCCGACAGCAGCGGACGGGCCCTGGGTCATCCGTGGAGTCCCGGACGGACACCGGCCACGCCGAGAAGCAACTCTAGCCGCTCGCCCAGCGCGAGGAGTTCCACGTCACGTCCATAGCGGCCGACCACCTGGATCCCGACAGGAAGCCCCGAACTGCCGAACGCGGCGGGCATCGCGAGCACCGGATGCTGCGAGGGGACGAGACGGCAGGCCAGCCGCTGCCACTGAAAGTACCGGTCGAATGTCGTGCCCTCGATCTCCGCGACCCACGGGACCTCGGCAGGGGGCGCGACGACGGGCGCACCTGGGCAGACGAACGCGTCGAAGTGACGAAGCAGTTCGGTGAACCGGACGAACAGCTCGTAACGGCGCTGCTGTGCCTCAACCAGCTCGGTTGTCGAATAGGCCGATGCTTCAGTCACGTTGGTGACGAAGTCGGCGCGGTACCTCTCGGGATGCTCGATCGGGTCCCGGCCGAGCAGGGAGAACCAGCCGAACATCTCGATCGTCTGCCACGCGCGGTCGACGCCCGCGAAGTCCAGGTCGACGTCCACCACCTCGACGCCGGCCGCTTCCAGGGTGCGCCGAACCGAGCGGAAGGCCTCGCGTACCTCGGTGGAGACGGGCAGGTCGCCGAGGTCCTCGCTCCACGCGAGCCGGATCGGGGAACTGCCCGGGGCGCCGAGCTCCGCGGTGGCGCCGAGGCCGTGGCCGAGGGGGGTCAGTTCGTCCGTCCCGGTCATCGCCGAGAGCATCAGCGCGGCATCTCGGCAGGAGCGGGCGACGGGGCCGTTCACGGAGTGCGGCTCCCAGGCCCCGGGCCCTGAGGCTGCGGGCACGAGACCGGGGGTGGTCCTGAGGCCGACTGCGTTGCAGAAAGAGGCCGGGTAGCGCAGGCTCCCGCCCGAGTCCGAGCCGTCCACCAGGGGCAGCATGCCGGCGGCGACGGCGGCCACGCCTCCGGTGGATCCGCCCGCGTGACGGCTCGTGTCGTACGGGTTGCGGGTGATACCGAAGACATCGTTCCAGGTGACCGTACCAACGCCGAACTCCGGCGAGTTGGTCTTGGCCACGATGAGAGCCCCTGCCTCGCGCAGCTTGCGGACGTGGGGTACATCGGTCGCGCGCGGGCCGCGGTCGGCGAACGCCCGCGAGCCACGCGAGGTGGGCATGCCCGCGACGTCGACCAGGTCCTTGATGGCGACGGGAATCCCGTGCAGCGGGCCGAGGGGTCCGCCCTCGTCGCGGAGGCGGTCGGCCTCCTGGGCGAGCGCGATCGCCTCCTCGCGCGGGATCCGGTGCACGATCACGTTGATGCTGTCGTTTGTGGCCTCGATACGGTCATAGCAGGCCGTCATCAGCTCGACCGCGGTGATCTCGCCGGTGGCGATGGCGTCGCGCAGCCGTGTGGCGGACCACCAGATCAGCCCGGAGGGCGGGGTGTTCGCCGAAGCGGTGCCGGGCCCGCTGATCAAGTTCGGTGTAGTCGTCATGGTGATGTGTCCTTCGCGGGTGGTACGGGGTGGGGAACGGGTCAGGTGGGGCGGGGCCGCGTGTACGGAAGCTCGGTGAGGGCGCAGTTGAGAATGGTGCCGTCGGTTGCGGCGACGGTGAGGAGGACGAGGATGCTCGTCTCTCCGTGGACGGATCGCCGGACCGCTGCCAGGCGGAACTCCTCCTCGCGGGCGCCCGGGGTGAGTTCACGGGTCTGTCCGCCGATGTCGAGCAGGACGCGTGTGCTGACGGTCGACTCCACCTCGGTTCGTACCCGGACCTTCACGGAGCCGTCCGGGGCGATTTCCGCGTCGCCGTCGATGCGGGCGCGCACATGCCGGGCGGCACCGCTTCGGCCCGTACCGGTCGCCGGGAGGAGTTCGGGTACGCCGGGGAGTGAGGCCGGGGTGCGGGCGGGCAGGAGGCCCTCGATCTCCTCTGCGATGGCGAGTAGGCGGAGGTCGTCGTACGCGGGCCCGCAGACCGTGAGCCCGACCGGCATGGCGGTGTCGTCCATCAATCCCATGGGCACGGTGACGCTCGGAATGCCTACCCGGCGCAGCACATGATTGGTGGTGGAGAAGACTGTGCCGTCCTGCCAGGCGGTGCGGGCCGATGCGGGGTTGGTTTCCGCGTCCCAGGCCCCGATGTCCGAGTTGGCGGGGAACGCGACGGCGTCGAGCCCTTCTCGGGCCATCCAGTCTTCGAACAGGTTCCGGCGGGCCGCGTCGAGCCCGGCGAGCGCCGCGGCGGACCGGCTCAGGACCTCCTTCTCGTCCGGTGCGTCCTGGCGCAGGATGCGAGCGAAGTCGAAGACGTCGCGTCCCGGGTGCAGAAGTCCGCTCTCGACGATGTCGACCGAGCAGGGAGCGTCCGGGCGCACGGCGGCGGGTGCGACCTGGCTGAGGGAGAGCGGTTCCTTGGCGAACGCGTCGAGGTGGCGCTGCCAGGAGAAGGTCATGAGCGCGTCGAGCTCGTACGCCGTCCAGTCGGCCGGCAGATAGCCGAGCTCTTCCAGCGACGGATGCCTGGTGCCGCGTCCCTCGTAGGCTTCGACCAGCGGGAAGTCGACGCGGACAACACTGGCGCCGGCCGCGTGCAGGGTCCGCTCCGTCCGTTCCCAGACGCGGCGGATCGATGGGCGCAGTGGCGGGGCCGTGACGTCTCGGTGTTCCTCCCCGAGGTAGAGCCGGGGAACACCGATGACGAGCCCCTTGAGCGACGTCCTTGGCGCTGACGAGCGGAGGGCTTTGGCCACGGTGTCGGCGAGTGTGATGTCTACGGCGGTCTGCCGGGCCCAAACGTCCCGGGGGTCACCGCCGGCGATCACGGCGAGGACCTCGCGCAGGTCCGCCACGCTCCGTGTGTGCGGTACGACGACATCGCGGTACGGATGTAGCGGCCAGTTGCCTGTGCTGGGCACCACACCCCACGACGGGGTATAGGCGACCAGGGCATTGTTCGACGCCGGGGAGCGTCCCGAGGACACGGTCTCCTCTCCGATCCCGAAGGCACACAGGCCCGCCGCGACGGAGACGCCCGATCCGATCGAAGAACCGGAGTGCCACGCCGCGGCGAGGTACTCAGGGTTGTAGGGGCTCCTCGTCCGCCCGTACAGCCCGGCCTGACCGCCGCCGATCGCCATCGGCGGCATGTTCGTGCGGCCTACGAGGAGGGCTCCGGCGCGGCGCAGCCGTTCCACGACGACGGCGTCCTGCTGGGCGACGACCCGGGCGAAAGCCGGGGAGCCGGCCGCCAGGGTCAGTCCCGCCGCGGCGAAAGAGTCCTTCACCGTGTAAGGGATCCCGTGGAGCGGGCTGCGGACCCGGCCCGCTGCGCGCTCGGTGTCGAGGACCGCCGCATCGTCGAATACGGTGGGGCTGAGGACGGGAACGGCGTTGAGGCGCGGCCCGTCGCGGTCGAGCAGCATGATTCGCCGTACGTACTCGCGTACGAGAGCGAGGCTGCTCAACGCGCCCGACTCCAGACGGTCGCGCAGGTGCAGGAGCGAGGAGTCCTCGACCATCTGTCTACCCTTCGTCTCACCTGCTCGGGGAGGAAGCCTGCGGAGCAGGATGCGGGGAGGCACCTGGGGGCAGGCCCGGTCCAGGCGGCGGCTTCCTCCCGGAGCAGGGGGCGTGTCAACTACTGGGCCGAACAGTCGGCGTTGTAGAGGAACTTGGCGCTGTCGTCGCTGTCCACGTTCTTGGCGGTGATGAGCTTCCAGGGTGTGTTGACGGTCTTTTGCTTCACCGAGTCGGCGTCCTTCTTCCCGCTGAGGACCTGCCCTGCCAGCTCCATCGATTCGTAGCCCATCTGGTAAGGGCTCTGTCCGATCAGCGCGTCGTAGTTGCCGGCGCGCAGTGACTCGACCTGCGCCTTGGAAGTGTCGTACCCGATGTGGGTGACGCCTTTCGCGTGGGAGCTGGTGATGCCGTTGGCCACGCCGGTACCTGCGCCGATGTTGGTGGAGAACACAAGAGAGAGGTCCGCGTTGGCGGCGAAGGCGGAACTGAACGCCTGGGAGGACTTGGCGGAATCGCCGCCGACGTACTGGTACTTCAGGACGTCGAGGTCGCTGTTCTTCTCGATGGCGTCCTTGAATCCGTCCGCGCGATCGGACTGGATCGTGTTTCCGGGTGAGTCGGTGACGATGAGCACCTTGCCGGAGTTGACGCCGAAGTCCTTCAGAGCTTGAACGGCGGCATCGTAGGACGACTGGTAGCTGTCGGTGCGGATGGACTGGAGGTATTCGTCGTTGGAGAGGAACGAGTCGGGCATGATGAGCGGGTTGCCCTTGGCCGTGTAGGACGCGAGGGTCTGGTTGAACGCCTTGTTGTCCCAGACGGTGAGCAGCAGTCCGTCGGGGTCGGTGGCGAGGACGGACTGCAGGACCTGCATCTCGGCGTCGACGGTGGTCTCCGGCGTGCCCTGGATCTTCAGGTGGATCCCGGCCTCGTCGGCGGCCTTCCGGGCACCGCAGTACATCGCGCCGTAGTACTCACCGGTGCTCTCCGGCGTGACCATGGAGACGGTGAGGTCGCCGCCGGAGGAGGAGGCGCTCTCGGCGGACGACGAGCATCCGGTGAGCAGCATGGCGGTGGTGAGGGCGGTGCTGGCAGCTATCACCGTGATCAAGCGGCGGGAACGAGCGTGGGACATGGGTCTCTCCTGGTGGGACGAAGGGGAGGAGTGGCGACCACGGCGGCCACGCTGCCGGTGCGGTCGAGAAGGTCCGGACGGTGTGCGGGCGGTGCCGTCCGGCGGCTTGTGGGAACCGGTGAGGAGGGGCTTCGGGTCCGGCGGGTCCGCCGGACAGGACCTAGTCGGCGCCGAGCTTGGTGCGGTTTCCGCGGTCGAGGCTGACGGCGATCAGGAGCATGACGCCGATCGCGATGGTCTGGTAGAAGGGCGAGAGGTCGATGATCACGAGTCCGGACTGCAGGATGATCGCGAGGAGCGCACCGAAGATCGCGCCGAGGAAGTTGATGCGTCCTCCGGTCAGGGCGGTGCCGCCGATGAGCGCGGCCGCGATGGCGGCCATCGAGTCGCTGAGGTGGCCGGAGACGTTCGTCGTGGAGTAGCGGGCGAGGTCGATGTACCCCGCGAGGCCGGCGAGCGCCGACGAGAGCACGAAGATCCCGACCGTCCTGCGGAGCGTCCTGATGCCAACCCGGCGGGCGGCGACGACGTTCGATCCCATCGCGAGGACATGGGTGCCCCACGCGGTCGTACGGAACACGATCCAGATGACGGCGAGGACGACGGCGCCCACCAGGGTCGGCAGCGGCAGCGCGCCGAACTGGACGCTGCCGAAGGAACTCCCCAGTTCCACAGGCAGCCCGGTGAGGTTCACGCCGTCAGCGATCACCTGGGCGGCGCCGGTGCCGATCGAGAGCATCCCGAGGGTCGCGACCAGGGAGTTGATTCCCACGACCCCGGTCATGATTCCGTTGACGGCCCCGAGCACCACGCCCGTGACGACGGCGACGACCAGACCCACCAGCAGGACCGGTGCGGTGGACACGTCCCCGGTCATGGCGATCATGACCTTGCCGGACACCACCGACGACACGATGACCACGGCGCCCTGGGAGACGTCGATGTGGCCGGCGGACATCAGGACGGCCTGTCCCGCGGTGAGCAGCAGCACCTGGGAAGCCGTCAGGAGCATGCCGAGGACGTTGGCCTCACTGAGGAAGGCTCCGCCTGGCGAGAGCGCCTGGAAGACGGCGACCACGACGATCTCGACCAGGATGATCTGCACGGCCCGGTTGGCCAGGGCCTCCCGGACGCGGTGCGGGAGCGCCCGGGTCACCGGGGTGTCGTCGGCTGTCTTGAAATGGGTGGCGGCGCTCATGTCTGCTCCTCACCTACCATCACGGTCATGACGTCGGAGACCGAGAGTCCGGCCGGCCGGAGGTCGGCGACGATGGTGCCGTGACGCAGCACCACGAGTCTGTCCGTCAGTTTGAGTACGTTGGGTATGTCGTGGGACACGAGGATCACCCCGAGTCCGTGCGAGGCGGCCCGGCGGATCGTGTCGAGAACGACACCCACCTGTTTCGGGCCGAGGGCCGCCGTCGGCTCGTCGAGCAGGATGACGTTCTCGGCCCACTTCATCGCCCGGGCGACCGCGAGCACCTGCCGCTGGCCGCCGGAGAGACGGGCGACGGGGAGTCGGACGTCGCGCAGCGTGGAGATGCCGAGTCGTTCGATCGCGTGCTTCGACTCCTTGCGCATACCTGTGCGGTCGAGGACCGCGAACGGCCCTTTGCCGCGCTTCAGTTCATTGCCGAGGAACAGGTTCTCCGCGACGCTGAGGTGCGGAGTGAGGGCGAGGTCCTGGTAGACGACGCCGACGCCGAGGCGCTTGGCGTCCTGGAGGCTCGACAGTGTCTCGCCGTTGACGCTGACCCGCCCCGCGTCGGAGGCGTTGGCGCCGCAGATGATCTTCATCAGGGTGGATTTGCCGGCGCCGTTGTCGCCGACGAGGGTGACGATCTCGCCCGCGCGCACCCGGAGGTTGACGTCGCGGAGGGCGGTGATCGGACCGAAGTTCTTGCCGACTCCCTCGACGGCGAGAATGTCACTCATGGGCTGTCTCCTTGCTGCTGACTTCCGCGAGGACCTCCGCGTAGACATCGATGAACTCGTCCGCGTCGTCGGCGTCGAAGACGAGGGGAGGACGGATCTTGAGGACCTGGCCCGAGTGGCCGACCGCCGAGATGAGGACATGCCGGTCGCGCAGTCCACTGACCATGCGGCGGGCCCAGCGCCCGCCGCCGTCGCCGTCGGTGGCGGCCATCTCGACCCCGATGAACAGGCCCGCGCCGCGCACGTCCGCCGTGATCGGGCTGGACGCGCAGATCTCGGTGAGCCGGCCGAGCAGCTGTGCTCCGGTGCGGCGGGCGTTGTCGAGGAGGGCGCGGTCCTCGATCTCGTCCAGCACGGCGGCCGCCGCGGCAATGGAGACGGGATTGCCGCCGAAGGTGTTGAAGTAGCGGTGCCCCTGGGCGTAGCCGTCGGACAGGTCCGCCGACAGCACGAGCGTGCCGATGGGGAGCCCGCCGGCGAGGGGCTTGCCGCAGGTGACCATGTCGACGTCGTCGCTGTGGCGCTGGAATCCCCACATCGTCTCGCCGAGACGGCCCATGCCGGGCTGTACCTCGTCGGCGACGACGAGACCGCCCTCCGCATGCGTCACCCGGAACGCCTCGGCGAGCAGGCCCGGCTCTCCGGGGAAGATGCCGTCGGTCGAGAGGATCGTGTCGACGAGCAGTGCGGCGAAGCCAAGTCCGTGGCGGCGCAGGTCTTCGGCGGCCACCCGTACCGACTCGGCGAAGACGGTCCCGGCCTGTTCACCGTGCCGGAAGGTGTCGGGCGCGTCGACCACCCGTACCCACGGGTGCAGCGGCATCCGCGGCCCGTTCTCCGGGGAGAGCCCGGACAGCAGCCGGGTCGTGCCGTGGTAGGCGTTCCGCGTGACGACGACGCCCTGGGCGCCGGTACGCCACTGGGCCATGCTGACGGCGAGGTCGTTCGCCTCGGACCCCGAGTTGGTGAAGACGACCCGGTCGAGACCGGCTGGATGGGTCCCAAGGAAGCGTTCCGCGTACGCGACGACGCTCTCGTGCAGGTAACGGGTGTGCGTGTTGACCCGCGTCAGCTGGCGGCGTACGGCTTCGGCGACTCTCGGATTGGCGTGCCCGACGGCGGGAACGTTGTTGTATGCGTCGAGGTACTCGTTGCCGTCGGCGTCCCAGAGCCGGGCGCCGCGGCCGCGCACGACGTGCACCGGCTTGTCGTAGAAGAGGGGATAGATGTCCCCCAGCACGGCGCGGCGTCGGTCCAGCAAGCCCTGGTCCGCGGCGGAGAGCACCGAGGCGGCGCTCGCCGGATCGAATCGATTGACCATCGTGCTTTCTGCGGAAGCAGCGCGGGGCAATGGGGTGGCGCTGTGCACGGTCACTCTTCCTTCTCGGTGGTGCGTGCGGCCCGAGCGAGGAGGACGCGCTCGGCCAAGTGGTCGTATCGGAGCTGGTAGTCCGCGCGAGCGGGGGCACGACGTGCGCTCTCTCTGCCGAGCAGGATCACGAGGGCCACCCGTACCAGGACGAGGGAGCGGATGAGCGAGGTCTCCCGTCCGTCGAGTCCACAGGCCCGGCCGATTGCGGCGAGGTAGCGGTCGACCAGCGTGTGCTCCAGGTCGCCGAGGGCCAGGCCGAGGTAGCAGGCCGTCACGGCGATGTCGTAGACGCGCGGGGCGTGCACTGCGTCGCCGAAGTCGATGACTCCGCTCACGGCGCCTTCTTCGACGAGGACGTTGGAGAGGTTGCAGTCGGCGTGGACGACTTGGGCCGGCAGCGTGTCGCGCACCGGGATCACGTGCTCCCGGAAGCCTCTGCCGATCTCCTCCAACGTCGCACGCAGGACGGGCGGTGCGTGCACCGGGATGAGGTGCTCGACGTCGAGGATCGCGTCGAGCGACCACTCGCTGCGTGCGGGCACGGACAGTTCCCCGGGATCGGCGTTACGAAGAGCCGACAGGAGCCGCGCCTGCACCTCTGCGAGCGAGTCGACCGTCGCCTCATCGAGCGTCACATCCTCAAGTGGGACGCCGGTGCAGAAGGTGGTGACAAGGATGCTTCTTCCTTCCTCGACGGTGATGGGCCGCCCGTTCTCCCGAGTGAGCAGCCGGGGCACAGGAAGGCGGGGATCGGCTCGCGCGACATGGGCAAGGAGCGCTGCCTGCATCCGCGCGGAGGAGGCACTGGACGGGTCGGCCGGGAACTCCTTGATGACAACGGTGCGGCCCTCGTCCGTGTCGGCGATCCAGGTGCGGTCGTTCTCGCTGCCGGTCTCCCGGACGCCGACGAGGCGCCTCACACCATGCGCGGCAACAGCCCGCCCAAGGCGGCTGCGCTCGGTGGTCTCGGCCAGCATGGCACGGCCTCCTTACCCTAGAGATCACTTTTTCTGATCGAGACATTATCTTTCATGTTTGTTTCGATCCAGTTCAATCAATTTTTTTAACCAGAAGGAAACTTGAGTGCACACAGCGGACATCTGATGCGGAAGGGAGCGGAGGAGGACGGGTCAGAGGCACCGCCGCCGGCGAGGTGCCGCGCGGTCTCGGAATCACCGCGCCATGAGCCGGCTATGCCTCGTCACCGCATCAGCGTCCTGTTCGCCATGCTCCGCGACGGCACCTTCTACGAACCCCGCGAGCCCAGGACCCCCGCCCTCACCACATGAACCACACGCCAGCGAATCAACTGGCCGCGGCTGGCTGCACAAACGTCCCGACGGGAAGTTGGTCGGAGAGACGGTCGATGCCGACGCCCTTGTCGTACAGGGCGTGGGCCTCAGCGTGAAGGAGTAGCGGCGGGAGCGGGACGTGCTCGAGATCGCGGAGCACTCGCTGTGTTTCCGAGCCGGCCCCCGTCATGGCTGTGACAACCGGTGTCATCGACCCGTAGCTGGGCACGGGCGAGGGATGTGGGTCGGCTCGTGTCAGGACAGGTCGGGGAGATCTCGTCATCCGCAGAGTTGCAGAAGCGTGTGCGTACTGCGTCGACGAGTTGGGTGTCGATGCGTTCGGCGAGCGCGGGCAGCCGCTCGCGCATCGTTTCGAGTTGTTGGCGCATCTGCGCCGGGTCGGCCGGCGGGGTGCCGGTGCTCCCCTCCTCCCTCAGGTATTCGGCGTACGGGCTGGTGCTGGCCGCCTTCCAGGCGTCGCGGCGCGAGGCCTGCGCTGCCGTACGGGCGCGGCGCTCTTCTGTCTCGGCCTCGACCGCCTGCCGGGTGAAGTGGGTGAGGAGGTCCTGCCGTTCGGCGCGGGAGGTGCCGGCCAGACGCACGGCGATTGGCCGCGTTCGGCCGCCTTGGTGATCGCGGCGCAGAACTGGCGGGCCTGGGTGGCGGTCTTGGCCGCTTCGGCGGCGTTGCGGGCTTCCTGTTCGGCGACGGCGGCCAGACGCAGGGCGCGGTCCAGCATGGTGCCTGTCTCGGCGATGGCGCGCTGGCCCCGTGACGGGCGGGCGGCTGCCTCGACCGCGCGGCTGGTCACCTCGCGGGCCTTGTCCCCCGCCGTGCGTTCCGCGTCCACGGCCCTGCGTTCGGTGTCGTCCGTGCCCGCCGCGAGATGGGAGGACGGCAGGTGCCCGTAGGGGCGGGCGTCCCGGTCGTCCCAGGCCGGGAACCGGCTGTCCGCCGTGGGCGCGGGCGGGCCGAACGGCTCCGGAGCCTTGTGCAGCAGATCGGAAACCATGCCGGCTGGCCGGTCCTGCTTCAGAAGAGCGGCGCAGCCGTCCACGGCGCGCACCAGCGACGCCGTCGTTCCGGTCGTCGCACCCCAGCCACGCCAGGAACGGCGGCGCGCTGCCCAACTCACCTGTCAGGACAGTCCGGTCCGCTCTCCCAGGGCCCCTTCGTGCGGCACATCAGCTGTCGTCGTCGGAGCCCGGCTCGAACGTTGTACCCAGGGCATACCGAGCAATCCCAAAGGGTTGGAAATCCGCATCCGAGAGAACTCTGTAGAGGAATTCCGACGTGGACATGTCGTACCGGTGCCATTCGCCGTCTTCAGCTCGCGCGAAGATGGGATACTCGCCGGGCCGACCGGCATCGATGAGCCAAAAGTATTCATCGCCCCATTCCGTGGAACCCCATGGAACGAGACCCTTACCTCCCGGTGCATAAATCGAGTATGGCTCAACGGCAGAAACATCGCCCGCCCCACTGTCCCGGTCGACCGAAAGGGCGACTCGCCACTGAGTCAGAAAATCGAAGGCGAGACCCTCGTCATACCCGAGGAAATAGACAGAATCACTGAAGACTCCGCCACCAAAAGCCTCGAAAAGCTCTCTGTAGTCCGCGGGCAGAGGGATCTGCAACTCCCCTTCGATCGCCTCCCAGTCGACAGGAATCCCCAGTGGCTCCCATCCGGTCAACTCGATCACTCGGTGCACCCACATATAGCAACCTTTCAGACGGAAGGGTGTGGGTGAATATTATTCGCGATATTCACCCACACCCATGTGAATCTTGGACTAACTACTTCAGCCAACTCCTGTCCGACCCGGCAGTTTCACGACTCAGGGTTGGAGTCCTGTCGGCGTGTTCCAAATTGTCGCCCCAGGCTCGAATTCTCCTGTGTCCATGTTCAACCAGGTGATGGTCAGGCTGTCGGGAGCCCCGTTGCTTCCCGTGTAGTTGGCGTTCACCTCGTAGTAGACCGTTTGCCCGGCCTCCACCATGGCAGCCACCTTGTTCTCCACCTTCTTCATCTGAGACCTGTTGGGTGTGGCCCACAGGGATACCAGATTCCGAGGCTCGGTACCGCTGCCGCCCAGTCGATTCGCCAGCAGATGACCACGGTTCATCCCCCTCTTGAAACCGGGAGGAGTCAACTCGGGATAGTCCCTCTGGGGGCGCGGGACAGGACTTCCCGCGATCTTGGAATCGGCCTTGCCCTGTGTTTCTCCCTTGTCGTTGAGCCAGCTGTAGTCACCGCCGTTGAGGCAGGCGCGCACTCCCGTCGCCCTCTTGTACTGGTCGAGCGGCTGGTAGTACACCATGCTCTGGCCCACGTCGCAGTTGTCTCGCGTGAACGGGAACGGGGCACTTGCCGGCTGCCACTCGAACTCTTCCTCGGGAGTGACGAGCAGACCCTTGCTGGTGTCGCCCTCTGGCGTGGACTCAAATCCGTTGGACACGACGGGAGAGTTCCAGCCGATACCGTTGAGGAAGACCTCGGCCACGAGCCCCCAGCGCCCGCGCGGCCTTCGTCGCCACCTTGCCTCCGCCCTTCAGAGCGTCGCCGATCTTGCCCAGGACGTCATCGCAGACGTCGCAGCCGAAGATGTGTCCGTCGTACTCGATGAAGCTCGACGGGTTTCCGCCGGTGAAGGCGTAGCGATTGCCGGTGAAGGGGTCGGCTCCCAGGCTCATGTCGGCGAGCGCCCCGTTGTACATGTCCCGGGTGGTGAAGCGGTTGAGCCCGGGGTTGTAGTCGCGGAATCCCATGTCGTACGTGCCCGCGTTGGCGTCCCAGCGTTTGGAGTTGTAGCGGTAGGGGTTGTACGCCTCCTTCGTGGGGTCGCCCACTTCCGGCTTGTCGATGCCGGTGAACTCGTCCTTGTCGTCGGAGCCGTAGGCGGTGTAGCCGTAGGTCGACTTGGTGTCGCCGTCCTTGTCGGTCAGGGTTTCGACGTCGGTGTGCGAGTTGTAGCCGTAGAAGCCGTCCTCGCTGGTCCCGTCGGAGTTGTGCTTGACCTGGGAGAGACGCTCGCCCCACGGGCTGTACTGGTAGGACTTGGTGAGTTCCCCGGCGACTTCCTCGCCCAGCACCTCGCCGGACATGCCGAGGTAGTTGAAGTCGGTCGTCTTGCCGTCCGCCGTCTTCGACGCCGTGCGGTCCAGCGGGTCGAACGTGTACTTCGTCGTCTTCAACGCACCCGTATCGTCCGCCTTCTGGGACTCCACGATGTGGTCGAATCCGTCGTAGACGCTGCGCTCGATGACCTTCCCGCCCGCGGTGACCGACTCCTGGCGGCCGAACGGGTCGTAGTTGTAGTTGGCGGTCGAGCCTGCCGAGTTCGCGGTCAGCAGCCGGTTGCGGTCGTAGCCGAAGGTCGTGGAAACGCCCTTGACCGACTGGCTGATGACATTGGCGTTGTCGTCGTGGACGTAGGTGTCGGTGCCCGCGCCCGTCCCCGTCTTGACCGACTTGGCGAGGCGGTCGGCCGGGTCATAGGTGTAGTCCGTGGTGGATTGGAGGTACGCCGCGTGGTTGTCGGCGTTCATCTTCTTCGCCACGTCCTGCGCCTTGTTGCCGTTGGCGTCGTAGGCGTAGGTGTGTGAGGAGACGAGAGTGCCGGAGCCCTTCTTCTCCGTCGTCGACTTCAGGGCGCCGTTCAGGAAGTAGGTGGAGTCGACCGTGTTCTTGTTGGCCTTGGTCTCCTGGAGCTTCTGGCCGCGGTCGGTGTATGTGTACGAGCTCACCTTCGGAGAGGCATCGGCCGCCGTCTTGCCGGCCGACACCGTCTTGACCTGCTCCCTCAGGTCGTAGGTGTACTTGGAGAACTGGTCGGGGTGGGTGACCGTCTCCGACTGGCCGTTGGCGTCGTAGGTGTACGACGTGACCTTCTTCTCCGCGCCGGCCAGCGCCTCGGTCACCTTCGCGACCTGGTTCAGGCCCGTGTACGCCACCGTGTAGGCGTCGATCCTCGCGCCCGACGATGTGTCATCGATCGATGTCAGGTTGGCATTGGCGTCGTAGGCATACGCGAAGGACTTCTTCTCGCTGTCCGTCTCGCCCGTGGTGTCGCGCACCAGCTTCACGCCGTCGGCGACGACGACGCCTGCGCTGTTCTGATCCAGTTTTAGCTTTGCGTCGTTGCCCTGCTTGAGGATGTACGAGCCGAGCGAGACCCAGGTGCCGGTTGCGGCGTTCTGGTCCTTGGTGACCGCCGGGTGCGTGGTGGTGCCCTGGGAAAGTGAGTACTTGGCGGTGGTCGCGACGCCCGTGACCTTCGGGTACTTCACGTACGCCGTGTACGTGCCGTCCTTGGGGATGTTCAGCGTCCAGGTGAAGGCGTCCGTGCCGGTGCCCGCCGCGTGCGTGCCGTGGTTGTAGCCCTGCTGGCCGGTGAGGTCTCCCGTCGCCCACGTACCGGTGGAGGAAGTGTGCTGGGTGTCGGAGTTGTCGACCAGCACGACCGACTTGCCGACCGGCACACCGTCGTCGGACTTCGACTTGAGCTTGCCGTCGGGGTAGTACGACCACGCCATGGTGCGGTCCGAGGAGCCGCCCGCCGAGGTCAGCGTGCGAGCCTTCTGCTGGCCGAGCTCGGTGTAGTCGTAGGTCGTGGCGATGTCCCACGGGTCGGTGGACTTCTTCACCCAGCCGTTGTCGAAGTACTCCACGAACGTGTCGCTGCGGACCGTCTGACCCTCCGACGGCGGCAGCGAGGTCTTCGCCACCCGGCCCACGGCGTCGTACACCGTCTGCGTGTAGACGTCCGCCTTGTTGTAACGGGCATCGGCAGGGTCGTACGGCCGGAACTGCTTGACCGGACGGTTCAGCGCGTCGTACTCGGTACGCGAGGTGAAGTCGTCCGCCGTGCCCGTCGCTGTACCCCGCGGCGTGATCACCTTGGTGTTGTTGCCGACCTGGTCGTACTCCCACTTGGTGGTGCGGAACGTGGTGCCCTCATAGGGGACCTTCACCTCGGTCTGCGTGCCCCGCTCGTCATAGGTGACGGTCGTGGTGTTGCTCTCGGCATCCGTGGTCGAGATGACCAGGGAGTCCTTGTCGTAAGATTTCCTGCTGGTCTTGCCGGATGCGTCCGTGACCGTGGTGACCCGGTGGTTCAGGTCGTAATCGGTTTTGCTGGTGTAGTCCTCGGCGTCCGCGGTGGCGTTCTTCTTCGGATCCACCACCTTCGTGAGGTTGCCGACGTTGTCGTACGTGTAGGAGATCTTGTCCTGCTGGGCGTTGATCACCGAGGTCAACTGATAGATCTCGTCGTACGCGTTGGTCGTGAGGTAGTCGGTCGAGTCCGCCGTGGTCAGCGAACCCTTCGCCTCCGTCGTGGTCTTGATGTTGCCGACGTTGTCGTAGGTGTAGACCGTCCTGCGTTCGTCCGACGTAGCCGTGTCCTTCGGAGCGGTGGCCGAGGTGATCTGGTCGGCCGCGTCGTACACCGCCGTGGAGACCGCCCCGTTGGGCGCGGTCGACTTGGTGACATTGTCGTTGGCATCGAATTCAGGCGCTGGCATCGTAATGAAAACGCCCGCCGCTTGATCCTTCGGCACCGTCCTGACCAGAGGACGCCCGAAGGTGTCGTAGTCCTGCGTGGTCTTCTTGCCCAGCGCGTCGATGACTTCACGGACCTGACCGCGCTCGTCATAGACAAACGACGTGGGCTTGCTCAGCGGGTCGGTGATCTTCTCCGGGTAGCCGGTCGGGCCGAAGTCGCCGTAGTTTGTCGGGTTGCCGTTGGCGTCGGTCGCCTTGGTCAGCTGACCGTGGGCGTCGTACTCGTATGCGGTGGTGTAGTCATCCGCCGTCGCGGTCGCGACGCCCTTGGGGTCGGTGACTGTCTTCAGGTTGCCGAGCGAGTCGTAGCCGAACTGCCACTTGCGCCCCTCCGGAGAGGTCTTCGTGTAGATGTCGGCCGAGAAGCCGTCCAGACGGGTCTGGTAGCTGTAGCGCTGCGAGTTCGCCGGGTATGCGCCCGGGGCGCAGTCGGCCGCGGGCGGCACGCCTGCCTTGTTGTTCTCCGGGTCCCGCTGCCAGAGCGGGTAGCCCGTCTTCTGGTCGTAGCAGTATGCGGTCTTGGCGCCGTTGTCCTCTTCACCGCCGAGCCCGACGACGCCCGACGGCTGGCAGCCGAGGCTTGGAGCAGGTGGCACGAGCTGGCGTCTGAGCTTCCTCCTGCCCGACCCTGGGAGGTCTTCCGCGACCGCGCGGAGCCTGAGTTCGAGTCCTGCTCCGGCGAGGAACTCGTCGCCCGCTACCGTGGCCAGCCCCTGGTGCAGACCTTCGACGCGTACCTGGCGACGCTCGCGACCCGGCCCTACTCCTCCTGGTTCCTGGCCTTCGGCGACCCCGTGCTCGAAGTCGGGCAGACGGGGCTGGAGGCGTTCGTCGACCGGCAAACGGGCCTGGCGCTGCGACAGCGCAACGTCCTCACCCTCGACGGCTGGTGGTACGAGGACGGCGGCCCCGGTGCTTGTCAGAGCCCAGCACAGTGCCCGCACGAGCCGGAGCTCCCGTCCGGCCAAGAACACATCGACGCCTATATGGCTGGCCTGCCGGCCAGCACTCTCCTGGTCAACGTGCGCTGCCACGTGTGAACTCCACTCAGCGCTGAGGCCACCGGCCGCGCGTTCGGGTCCGCGGGGCTCGTCCTCCAGTAGAAGCTGTCCCCCGAATAGGACTCCTCCCAGCCGATCAGGCCACCCGGCTGGGAGAAGGGCACGTAGCCCTCCGTGTCGTCCATCTCGACCAGATCTTGAAGGATCTCGTCATCGGTGGCGAATCTGCTCCCCAGGAATTCGACGTCACGGACGACGTCCTCCGAGGGAACCTGACCGATCGTTCCTTTCCGGCAGGGCGCCGACCAGGCATCACATGCGCCACGGCCCGCCCCGGGACGAAACGGGCGGGCCGTGGTGCCGAACGGTCCGGTCTGCGGTCAGGATCAAAGTGCCCTATAAAAGGGCGAGGGGATCGATGCTGCAACACCGAAGGGCACGAATTCCGCCTCCGTGAGAACGCGGTAGACGAACTCCGAGGCCGACATGTCGAAACGCTGAAATGGCTCCAGCGGGTCCACTCGGGCAATCACCGGCCATGTGGCCGGGTCCCGTGCGGTGTCGACCAGCCAGTAGTACTCCTCCTCGATGAAGGAGAAGCCCCACTGCACAAGACCCGTTCCCGGCTTGCCCTCATTCGCACCGAGAAGGCCGGCAGGGTCGAACATCCGCCGGTTGTCCGGGTTCGCCGACACTGAATTGAGTAGTGTCGCGTGGTTGGCGCGCACCGACTCCGAATCCTCGTTCGCCTTCAGGATCAGGAGATGGTCGCTGAAAGCTCCCCGGGGCGCGAAGCGGCGACGCAGTTCCTTGAAATCATCAGGGAGAGGGGTGCCCAGGAATTCCTCCGTGCCGGTCCAGTCGGGTTCGCCCGTTTCGCCATCCCAACCCGTGACCGTCACCAGGCGTTCGACCCATTCCATGTGCACCCCTCCACGCGATTTACGTACTGACTACGCCTTGGTCAGGGCCTGTTCCAAATCGTCTGATCGACAATTCTGGCCCCGGTGGACGTATAGGCGGTCATCGTAACACCGAGCGGAATGGGATTACTGTCGCTGCCCCACACCGGAACGGAGGAGTAGTAGACGGTATTTCCCGCGGCGATCGAGTCCGCGATCTTCTGCTCCTGTGTCGACATCTCCGGGGAATTCGGAGTGCGATACAGCGGGACCAAGTTACGCCGGTCCGTGCCGCTGCCTCCGAGCTGACGGGCGAGAAGGCGACACGCGAGAGCGTGCGCTGAGAGACGCCTCCCCCCTCGGCAGCGACTGCGTAGGATCACTAAGAACCGCCCGGGTGTTGCCATCGGCTATCCGTCACGGAATTGCGTCGAGCCCTGACCTCATAGGTGCCTCTCCGAACCCCTCAGCAAAATCCGCGAGACGGAGCGGATCGGTAGCAAATTTCCCCACCCTGAGCATCCATTCCTGGGAATTCGCATAGGCCGTGATTGCCCGCCCGGCCAGAGCAGTCGCACTCCATTCCAAATGGCTACATGCCGCCATCTCAACAAAAGTCTTGAAGTATGGTGTTTTCTCTCTGGACATTCACCATCCAATCCAATTCGGCTGCTGATGGCCGCGGAGGCCAGGATGCTGGGGCATGGCGGCGTCCGGGCCGTCGCGCAGGCCGCGGCGGTGAGTGAGACGACGGTCCGCAAGGGCTGTTCGAGCTTGAGGCCGGCGAGGAGCCCCTGGGCCGGGTGCGGCGGCCGGGCGGAGGACGTAAACGGGTCGCAGATCTCGACCGGGGGTTGCGTCCGGCCCTGCTGCGCTGGTCGAGCCGGACGAGCGCGGGGATCCGATGTCGCCGCTGCGCTGGACGGTGAAGTCGACCCGCACCCTGGCCCGGGAGCTGAAACGGGCCGGGCACCAGGTCAGCGCCGACACCGTCGCCAACCTCCTGCGGGAGGAAGGCTTCAGCCTGCAGGCCAACGCCAAGACAATCGAGGGCAGCCAACACGGCGACCGCGATGCCCAGTTCCGCTATCTGAACGAGCAGGCCCGCGGACACCGGGATGCCAGCCAGCCGGTGATCAGCGTGGACACCAAGAAGAAGGAACTCCTCGGAGCATTCAAGAACAGCGGCCGCCAGTGGCGCCCTACAGGTGAGCCAGTACTGGTAGGCGTCCACGACTTCGCCGACCCGCAGCTGGGCAAAGCCGTCCCCTATGGGATCTACGACCTGGCCGCGAACACCGGCTGGGTCAACGTCGGCACTGACCACGACACCGCCGCGTTCGCCGTGGAGTCGATCCGCCGCTGGTGGCACGGCCAAGGCCGCCCCGCCTACCCGCGGGCAACACGACTGCTGATCACCGCCGACGCGGGTGGCTCCAACGGCTACCGCACCCGGGCCTGGAAACTCGAACTCGCCCGGCTCGCCGCCGAAACCGGGCTCACGATCACCGTGTGTCACCTTCCTCCGGGCACATCGAAGTGGAACAAGATCGAGCACCGGCTGTTCCCCCACATCACCATGAACTGGCGTGGCCGCCCGCTGACCAGCCACGAAGTCATCGTGAACAGCATCGCGGCGACCACCACCAGCACCGGACTGCGCGTGAGGGCCGCCCTCGACACCAACAGCTACCCCACCGGAGTGAAAATCGGCGACGCGGAGATGGCCGCCCTGCCGCTGACCCGGCACGCGTTCCACGGTGACTGGAACTCTGCCCTCCACCCCCAGCCATGCCCCGCCATCCCGGTGGCGCGGGCCCCGCAGGCGCCCGCGGAGAAGTGGGACCAAAACCTGCTCTCTGACCCCGCCCTGACCGGGATGACCCACCGCCAACTGGACGAACTCACCGCAACGTTGGCTCCTGACGGTGACAACCAGCGCGGCCGTCCGCCCCGGCTCACCTTCCCCGACCAGGTCCTGGCCACCGTGCTCCACCTGCGGGTCGCAATGGCCGCGGAACCCCTGGCCGTATTGTTCGGCAGCAGCCGCACGGCCATGCACCGCACACTCCTGGAAAACAGGAAACTGCTCAAGGCCCACAAGATCACCATCCCACCCGCGGCGATCCCATCCGCGACCCTCTCAGTCCTCCAAGCCCGAGTCCTCACCCTCACCGGCGAACCCAACAACAAGATCAAGACGACGTGTTACTGTAATGATCTGCAAGCCCTTAGCGAAAGATCTGCACGCCCTAAGGTCCTGCTCAAGATCGGCACCTCCTCTTCTCCCGCCTCGCCCGTCTCACTGGATATTGAGTACGGGACGGTGCATGGCGTTCTGCTGGCAGATGAATACCCGCAGCTCACCGAATCGCCCGACGTCGACGCCCGTCGGCTCGTAGGCACGGCTCATACCGTCCGGTGTCAACGCCCTGTCTTCGAGCGGCCACCACCTGTCACTGGCCCCGTCCCATTCACTGCTGTCCACCTTCAGTAGAAGGCGCAGATCCGACCGGCAGTTCGGGCAGTAATTCCGCTCGATGCCGGTCACATTCCAGTTGGCCCATCCTCCCACTTTCCATCCCTTCGCAACCGACAACGCATACTGGTACTGAAAATCTCGTGCTCGGTCGATCTCGTCCACGATTCGCATGAGTTCATCAGGAAGTTCCTCGACGAACGGGTACTCGGCGACCATTTCGGGGCTGATGGTGCAGGGATGCACCCGGTACGCATCGTTGAGGAGTGGGGGAAGCTCCGGGATCATGGGGACAAAATCCGTGATCGATTTGGAGTCGCGCCAGAAGATACGCACATCGGGACCCTCGTATTCGCCACCCCACGGATATTCGACATAGTGGTCATTCGGACACCACAGAATCTGAACCATGTCGAAGCCGCTCGGAAAGAAAAACTCCGGGAGATCGCGGGAGAAGAACTGTCCGACAACAACGAACCTCCCCGCTCCGGGCTCACCGATGTCACGTGAGTGCTCGTCGCACGTGGGCCAGTCCTCGTTCGGGCCCCACAGCAGCGGCCCGCCGACGTGGCTCTGCGATGCCCCTGGCGTGCCACGCCTCGGATGCAGACGGACAGTGCTCCTGACCCATTGCGCGAGCGCGGGCACCAGTGCGGTGACGTCAATCGGTGGTGCACTCGTGGTGCGCATCATCAATCTCCCAAATGAATTTTTCCATACCTGGGTGGGTCCGTTCCCGGTTGCCCGGGAACGGACCCACCCACGTGCTCATGACTGGATCAGCCGAGGGTCTTCCATCGGCCGTCGCGCCGTATCCAGTTGAGGAATACCGCGCTCTCACTGGCGCCCGTGCTCGTGCTGTAGGAAAGACTTACGGCGTAAGGGCGCGCCGCCCCTTCCCGGTACAGCGGAGTGACGTTGTAGTATACCGTCTCCTTGGCATTCACATGCGCAGCGACGTCCTTCTCGAATCGATGATACATATTCGCGGAATTGGTTGGGTTCTGGGCACAAGTAAAGAGATTCTCTTCGATCGTCCCGTCGCCACCCAGCTTGTTTCCGATCAAGTGGCAGCGCGACACGTTGTAGCCGTCGCTGCGCGCATCGTCGTAACCGGATATTGACAGCCTGGCTGCGGGACTCCCCTTACCGAGGGGGTTGTTGAGGCACGCTTGTGCACCTTGAGCTTTTCCGTCCCTGAGTGGGTCGTACGTAATATAGCTTCCCGCTCTGCCGGAAACGCAGTCCCCTCTTTCGGGAAAGCGCTTGGGCATCTGGTTCTTGGCTTCTTCCAGCAGGAGGGATTCCGCTATGCGATGACCATCGATCTTCTTGGGAGTGAAGAGAGGGTCCACTCCGGTAAGCAGCTCGACGGCTGTACTCGCTATCCCTATCGGGGTGCGCGTTGCCGTTGCCTTGAAGAGACTCTTCGCAGCGCCCCAGATGTCCACCCCGAAGAGGTGGCCGTCCAGCTCGATATTGGTGGTCGGGTTTCCACCACCGAACGCGTATCGGTTCCCGGTCATCGGGTCGGCGCCGAGTTCCATGTCGGCGAGGGCCCCGTTGTACATGTCCCGGGTGGTGAAGCGGTTGAGGCCCGGGGCGTAGTCGCGGAAGCCCATGTCGTAAGTACCGGACTGGGCATCCCACCTCTTGGCGTTGAACCGGTAGGGGTTGTAGGTCTCCTTGGTGGGGTCGTTCACGGCGGGCTTGTCGATGCCGGTGAACTCGGACTCGTCGTCCGTACCATAGGGGCTGTAGCCGTAGGTGGCCTTCGTGTCGCCGTCCTTGCCTGTCAGCGTCTCGACATCGGTGTGGTCGTTGTATCCGTAGTAGGCGTCCTCACTCGTACCGTCCGTATTGACCTTCACCTGCGAGAGACGCTCACCCCACGGGCTGTACTGGTAGGACTTGGTGAGTTTGCCGGCCTCTTCCTCTCCCAGAACCTCATCGGAGAGGCCCAGGTAGCGGAAGTCGGTGGTCTTTCCGTTCACCGTTCTGGTGGCCGTGCGATCCAGCGGATCGAAGGTGTACGTCGTCGTCTTCATCGCTCCCGCGTTGTCCGCCCTGCTGGACTGGACGACGTGGTCGAACCCGTCGTACACGCTGCGTTCGACGACCTTGCCAGCTGCGGTTGCGGATTCCTGCCGGCCGAACGGATCGTAGTTGTACTGGGAGGACTGGCCCCCGGCGGAGGCACTGAGCAGCCGGTTGCGGTCGTAGGTGTAGGACGTCGTAACGCCGCCGGAGGTCTGGCTGACGACGTTGGCGTTGTCGTCGTGGACGTAGACCTGCGTCGCCGCACCGTTGCCCGTCTTCACTGACTTAGCGAGTCGGTCCGCCGGATCGTAGGTGTGATCGGTGGTGGAGCTGAGATACGCCGAGTGATCATCGGCGTTCATCTTCTTCGCCACATCCCGCGCCTTGTTTCCGTTGGCGTCGTAGGCGTAGGAGTGCGACGAGACCAGAGTGCCGTTGGCCTTCGTCTCCGACTGGTCCTTCACTGATCCGTCGAGGAAGTAGGTGTATTCGACCGTATTGCTGTTGGCCTTCGTCTCCTTGAGCTTCTGACCACGGTCGGTGTAGGTGTACGAACTGACCTTCGGCGAGGCGTCCGTGGGCGACTTGCCCACCGAGACGGTCTTGACGAGGTTCCTCAGGTCGTAGGTGTACGTGGAGTACTGATCGGGATGGGTGACGGTCTCCGGCTGGCCGTTGCTGTCATAGGTGAAGGACGTGGTCTTCTTCTCCTGGCCCGCGAGGGCCTCGGTCACCTTCGCCACCTGGCTCAGTCCGGTGTAGCTGACCGTGTACGCATCAATCGTGGCACCGGACGAAGTGTCGTCGATCGACGTCATGTTGCCGTTGACGTCGTAGGCGTACGCGAAGGACTTTTTCTCCGTGTCGCTGTCGGCCGAATGATCACGGACGAGCTTGACTCCATCGGCGACGACCGCGCCGCCGCTGTTCTGGAACAACTGGAGCTTCGCCGCGTTTCCCTGGGTGAAGCTGTACGAGCCGAGGGCCACCCACTTTCCGGTGTCTGTGTTCTGGTCGACCGTCTTGTCCGTCGTGCCACCGGAGTGGGTGACGGTGTACTTGGCGGCGGTCGCGGCCCCGGTGACCTTCGGGAACTTGGCGTATGCGGTGTAACTGCCGTCCCGGGGAATGTTCAGGGTCCAGGCGAAGGCATCGGTGCCGGCGCCGGAGGCGCGGACCTGATGGTCGTAGCCCTGCTGACCGGTGAGGCTGCCCTTGGTCCATGTCCCGGTCGCGGACGTGTTCTGCGTGTCGGAGTTGTCGACCAGAACGACCGAACTGCCGACCGGTACTCCGTCATCGGTCTTCGACTTCTGCTTTCCGTCCGGGTAGTACGACCACGCCTGCGTACGCACCGCGGAACCGTCGGCGGAGGAGACGGAGCGGGCTGTCTGATTGCCCAGCTCGTTGTAGTCGTAGGTGGTGACGATGGACCACGGATCGGTCGAGGACCTCGTCCAGCCGTTGTCGAAGTAGCTGAACACCGTGTCGTTGCGGACCGTCTGGCCCTCCGAAGGCGGCAGCGAGGTCTTCGCCACGCGGCCCGTTTCGTCGTACAGCGTCTCGCTGTACACCCGCTTGTTGTACCGGGCATCCGCCGGGTCGTAGGGCAGGTACTCCCTCGACGGGCGGTTCAGTGCGTCGAACGTGGTCTCGGAGGTGAAGTCGTCGGCCGCGGCGGTGTCGGCACCGCGCGGTGAGATCTCCTTGGTGGTGTTGCCGACCTGGTCGTACTCGTACTTGGTCGTTCGGTAGGTGACCGGGGACGAGCCCTCGTGCGGGACTTTGACCTCCTTCTGCTTACCCCGCTCGTCGTATGAGATCAGCGTGGTGTTGTTCTCGGCGTCGGTGGTGGAGACCAGGAGAGAGTCCTTGTCGTAGGACTTCCGGGTGATGTTCCCGGCTCCGTCCGTGACTGCCGTTGCGCGGTGATTGAGGTCGAACTGAGTCTTGGACGAGTAGTCGGAGGTGTCGGCTGTCGCGTTCTTCCCCGGGTCGACGACCACGGTGTTGTTGCCGGCGTTGTCGTATTCGTAGGAGATCTTGTCGCCCTCCGCGCTCACGACCTCGACGACCTGATTGAGCTCGTCGTACGCGTTGGTCGTGGTGTACGAACCCGCCGCGGCACCGACGACATTGCCGTTGGGCTCTGTGGTCGTCCTGAGGTTGCCGGCCTTGTCGTACGTGTAGGTCGTCCTCCGGGACTCCTGGGCGGAATTGTCCTTCGGGGCAGTAGCGGTAACGATCTGATCCGCATCGTCGTACATCGCCGTGGAGACCGCGCCGTTCGGTGATGTTGACGTCGTGAGGTTGTCGTTCGCGTCGTAGACCGGTGCGGGAGTGGTGATCAGGACACCGGCGTTCTGATCCTTCGGCATGGTCTTGACCAGCGGACGGCCGAAGGTGTCGTACGTTTGAGTCGTCCTCTTGCCCAGGGCATCGGTGACCTGTGTGACCTCACCGCGTTCGTCGTAGACGAAGGATGTCGCCCGGCCGAGTGCATCAGTGATCGTCGCCGGGTATCCGGTGGGACCGAATTCCGAGTTGCTGGTCGGGTTGCCGTTTGCGTCTGTCGTCCTGGTCAGTTGGCCGTGGCCGTTGTATTCGTGGGTCGTCGTGTAGTCGCCGACAGTCGCGGTGGCTACGCCCTTGGGGTCAGTGACCGTCTTCAGGTTGCCGAACTCGTCGTACGCGAACTGCCACTTGCGGCCCTCGGGGGTAGTCTTGGTGGCCAGGTCCGCGGAGAAGCCGTCGAGCCGCGTCTGGTATGTGTACTGCTGCGAGTTGGCCGGGAAAGCGGCAGGAGCGCACTCGGACTGGGCCGGTATGCCGTCCTTGTTGTTCTCTGCGTCGCGCTGCCACAGTGGGTAGCCGGTCTTCTGGTCGTAGCAGAACGCCGTCTTCGCCCCGTTGGCCTCCTCGAGGTACGTGACGTTGTTGTCCGCGTCCCACGCCATCTTGCTGGTCTGGGACTTGGCATTCGTCGTCTGTACCGGGCGGCCGAAGTCGTCGGTCACGTAGTCCGTGGCGTGGTTCTCAGCATCTGTCACCTTGGCGTCGGTGAACTTCGCGTTCGAGGCGTTCACCGCGTACGTGAACCCGGTGGCACCGTTCAGTCGGTCGGTGACGGTTTTCGTCCACCAGTGGTACTTCGGGTCGTCGCCCGCCGACGGCTCGTTGTAGGCCATCGACGTGTTGTTGCCGCGCGGGTCGGTGGCCTTGACGAGCTTGACGTTCTTGTTGCCCTGGGTGGCGTCGTAGGTGAACGTGAAGTCCTTGGGCTGGACGGAGCCGACGCCGTCGGTGATCTGCCCGAGCAGGCCTTTGGTGGTGTAGTAGAACTCGATCTTCCTGCCCGAGGGGTCCGCCCCCGAGATGTCCGTCATGGACTTCACGTGGTCGTAGATCTTGGAGTTGTTGAGGTTGGTGCCGGAGACCTTCGCACCCGAGTCGTTGATGTACTCGTAGGACGCGTCGCCCTTGCCGTAGTACTCGACCGTCAGCGACTGGCGGCCCGCCGGGTCTGTGACGTACTTGAGGAACTTGGTCGGCTTGTTGTTGGACTTGCGCTCCTCGTACGTGAACGTCTGCGTGTTGCCGTTCTTGTCGATCGCGGACGTCATGTAGCCGTCGCAGCCGAACAGGAACCGGGTGCCGTCCGGACGGGTCATCGTCCAGGCGTCAGGGACCGGGTCCTTCGAGGGCTTGCAGTCCAGGCCCGCCTTGGCAGCGAGCTTGTAGTGCACACCCGCCGGCGCCTTCCACACACTGTTCGTGGCGTCCCAGCGGAAGACGTGCGTGGTGCCGTCCCCGTCCGGGAGACGGACCTCCGTCGGGTTCGGGGTGGGATGGAAGTCCAGCGGGGCACCGAGGCGGATCGGGCCCGCGGCCTGCATCGACCAGCCGTGGCCCGCGACCGTGTCGGAGGTGTCCTGCGAGTTGTAAGCGAAACGCGCGAACGTGTTCAGGCCCCGGCCGGGATTCGTGAAGGCGTTGTACGACCAGACGCTGTTGCCCGAGGACAGGTTGTTCATGACCGTCGAGCCGGCACCGGTGTTCTTCCCGGCGTACGAGTAGAACTTTTCCAGGCCCAGTGAGTTGGAGGTCGGGTCCTCGACCGCCACGTTCTGCTTCAGCGACGGGATGCCGCCGGTGCCGGCGGACAGCCAGGTGCCGTCGGAGATCTTGCGTACGTCCCAGCCGAGCACGTACTCGGTGCGCTTGCTGCCCGAGTCGGAGTTGATCGGGGTCTTGACCTGTGCCTGGATTGTTGCGGACTTGCCCGGCAGCAGCGCCGGAATGGCGGTCTTGAGCTGGTTGCCGCCGTTGGTGGCATCCGTGCCGTCGGGCAGCTTCCAGGTGTAGGAGAGTTCCCGCTCACCGGCGGCCCAGGCCGCGCTGGTGGTGTTGGTGACCGTCATGTCCACGGTGTAGGTGGAGTTCGGGGTCATCCGCGCGGGGGTCTGCGGCGCGTAGTACGTGTCCTCGGTGGTCGAGTCGACGTAGATGACGCGCAGCAGCGGGCCGAGCTGGTAGTCGGAGGCCTCCGAGGCCAGGAACAGGGTTCGTTCCTGGGGTCCTGTGGTGGTCTCGTCCTTGAGCTTGACCAGGGCGCCCTTGTTGTTGGCGGGGATGTCGACCCAGGACTGGGTGAGGCTGGTGGCGTCCCACCAGTGGCGGCCGACCTCGTCGGTGATCTGCGGGACGGTGTCGGAGACGGTCGCGGAGAAGTCGCCGCCGGGGGCGGTCCAGGGGGTGCCGGTGGCGGCGTTGTTCCAGGTGGCGGTGGTCTCGGTGAACGCCTTGTTCAGGCCGTGGAGTTCGTAGATCGCGCCGTTGGTGGTGCTGGTGGTCTCAGCGCCCCACATGTAGAGCTTGCTCTCCAGCACGGTGGCGCTGGTGGGGATGTCGGTGGTGGAGAACTTCAGCGCGGTGCGGGTCGTGCCGTACGTACCGGAGTTGTTGCCGGCGCTCAGCCACTTCTGCCCGACACCGAAGGACTGGATGGTGTCCTGGTTGGTGGTGGGCTGCTGGGAGGAGAGCGTGGTGTCCGTGACCCCGGAGGTGCCCTGGACGAGCTTCATGGTGCGGCCGGCCTTGGGGATGCCGACGGTACGGGTCGGGGACCCGAGCACCTCTCCCGTCTTGGTCTTGACGGCGAGCTGGTAGTAGTACGACTTGCCGATCTCCTCTGAGCTGGTGTCGGGGGTCGGTACCGCCGTGGTGTCCGTGTACGTCGTCGCGGCTGCGTCGATCGGGGCGATCAGTGTGGCCGCGGACGGGGTGAACACCTGCTGGGTGGAGCGGTGCAGCTGGTACTCGGCGATGTCGTCGCTCGTGCTGCCGGTGGTGTTGGTGTACTTCGGCCAGGACAGCTCGGGGCCGGTGGAGTGCACCACGGTCGGTGAGTTCAGCGAGGTGCCGACCTTGCCGTAGGTCACCGTCAGGCGCGGGATCGTCGAGGTCTCGCCGCCGTACGTGCTGCCGTCGCCCGCTTCGTAGCGCGGACCGCCGGTCGGCGCGGTGGAGGTCTCGTCGACGGCCTTGATGACGAAGCCGTGGTTCGTGGCGGTGCCGGAGACCCACTTCTGCACCGTGTCGGCGACCCGGAAGTTGTGCCACTGGTTGTACTCGCCGATGTCCTTGCGGATCTGGGCCGGGTTCACCAGTCGGACCGCGTCCGCGGCGGTCCGCTTCGTGGAGTCGCCGGTGTCACCGAGGACGATCTTGCCGGCGTTGCCCTTGGAGAAGTCGAGCTGGCTGGTGCCCAGCTGCTTCCAGGCGGCGGCACCGGTCTGGTTGACCGTGTACGTCGTGGTGCCCTCACCGGAGGTCACCGTGTACGGGGCGGCCGCGGTCGCGTCCGCGAGGCCTGGGGTGCGGACCTCGACGCGGTAGTCGGCCGTGTCCGCGATGCGCGGCTGCCAGGTGTAGGACTCGCCGGTCGCGGTGTTCTTGTTGTACGCGTAGTCGTCGTTGACCGCGGCGCCGCCGGTCGTGGTGCCCTTGGGCCACTCACCGACCGCGGCGGTGCCCGCGTCCCCGTCGTCGAGCTGCACGGTGCTGGCGGACTGCTCGCCGGCCAGCGAGCTGGTGTTTGACCAGGTGGCCGTCGCCTCGTCCCAGGCGCCAGTGGCCCGGCGGACCTCCAGGTCCACGTTGTTGCCGTTGGTGGTGTGGGACTGGTCGAAATACATGCTCAGCTGAGCCGCGTCGACCTTCACCCCCGCCGGGATCTCGGTCAGCGGGAACTTGATCAGCGACCGGGAGATGCCCGTGTCGGTCTTGCCCGCCGACAGCTTCCACGTGGAGTTGAAGTTCACCGACGGCTGATCCGACAGGACCATCACGTCCTGCGACGCCGACGGCGACGGCGCGACGGTGATCGTCGGGTCGATCACCACCGGATACTGCCGCTCCTTGGACGCCAGCCACTTGGCGTCCGGCGTGAGCGTGAGCTTCCAGCTCTTGCCGTCGCGGGAGCGGGTCAGCTTCTGGGTGACGTCGGTGGAGTACGTACCACCGGTCGGCGACAGCTTGTCCTTCTTGGCGTCCGTCATGTACGGCGCCGGGATGACCAGGACCGGGGTGCCCGGGGCCTCGCCGAACAGGGCGATCGACCCGTCCTTGCGCGCTTTGGGGAGCAGCCCGTCGGTGTCCAGGGTGAAGACGTACGAGACGGGCCTGTCCGGAGCCTCGTGCAGGACGATGTTCTCCTTGACCCGGCCGCGGCCCACCTCGTATTCGAGGTCGGCGCCTGCTACCGCGTCCTTGTACGTGACCGTGTCGCCCTTGACCGTCGGACGGAGTTCCTTGGCGCCCCCAAGCCCCAGGCTGACCGTGCCGCCGTCCGGCGCCTCGAAACGCAGCAGCTTCTTCGAATCCGAACCGAACCAGCTGCGGCCGGAGTTGGCGGTGTTGGCGAAGTCGAAGCCCTTGGTCGTGGTGGCACGGACCGTGGTATCGATCTGCTTCCAGGACTTCCCGGCCCTGTACGAGACGGGGACCGCCGCCAGCTCGGCCTCCACCCGGCCGTCCGACATCTCCCAGAAACGGGCCTGCGCGGTGCGCTGGTCGGTCAGCTCCTTGACCCGCTTGGCCTTCGGAAGCTTCTTGCCCTTCTGCAGCTTCTCCCGGCTCGGTATTTCCAGCTGTCCGCCGACCGGCGGCTTGGCCGGTTCTTTTTCTTCGTCGTCGTCCGAAAACCAGCCCTTGACGGTGTCGACAACGCCCTTGCCATCATCCTTTTCGGGCCCTGATGGCGGAGCCGCATAAGCGACCTGCGGCAGCAGCGTTCCCGCCACCGCTGACACCACGAAACAGGAGATATATCTCCTGTATGGAACTTTCACGCCAATGCCCTTTCCCCACTGCGGGCCGAATCCCCGGATGCGGAAGGGGACCGCACACGGAAAAGCGGCACGCCGAATAAGCCCATCGGGGGTTTCCGATGCAGCCTGAATCCGTGCCGCTCCTCTGCACGCGAGCAGGGATCGGACCAGCTCACGAGCGCGGCAGGGGATTATCAATCAGCGAAGTGACGCCACGTCAAGCCCACGGACATTCAGGGCAACACGAACACCCCCCGTCGCTTCGCCCCTTTTGTTTAATTGCTCGCGCGGCGCACCGCGCGTGGTGTATAACCGCCCGGTTGAACTTCTGCCGACTCACCGAAAGCCGGGCACGCTCATGTCATCGAAGGAATCCACGGAAAGCGCAGAAACGGAAACGGCGGAGCCGGAAACCGAGACGACGGCGGGCACGGAAACGGCAGGCGCCGAACCGGCGGACGGGAGCAAGGACAAGGACACGAGCAGCCGCGCAGGCATCGCCATCGCCGCCGCCCTGCTGCTCGCCTGCGGCAGCCTCGTGGGCTACGGCATCCTCAACACCGACGAGAAACCGAAGCCCCGCGCCGTCCCCACCGCCGAGGTGACGTACGAGGTCACAGGTGAGGGCACCATCGAGATCTCCTACCTCGCCCGCAGCGAGTCCGGCTCCGCAACCATCGTCAAGAACGCCGCCCTGCCGTGGAAGAAGACCGTGCGGGTCCCCCTCGGCAAGAACCCGACCGTGGCCATCGTCCTCGACGAAAAGGGTGGCCAGGCCGCCTGCACCCTCGCCGTCCGCGGCGCGCATGTCCAGCGCGCAACCGCCAGCGGAACATACGGCCGCGCCACCTGCAGCGCCCCACTCCCACAGCCCTGAACCACCGCCGCCCATCCGCTACGGCCCGTCCACCCGAGTCCCGGGTTCCGAGTTCAAGGAGCACGCACCTGCGCACCGCGTCACGACAGATGCTGGCCGCCTCGACCGTCCTGAGCGCCCTCGCGCTCACCGCCGGATGCGGCACAGCAGACCCGCAGAACACCCCGGCGGCGGACGCCACCGCCCCAACGAAAGCGGGAGCCGCAGAGGCCGGTGCCGGGACCGGCGGCAAGGAAGCCCCCGCCCCGTCGCCCTCCGCGCCCGCGTCCCCGAGCGGCTCGGCCACCCCCTCCGCCACCGCGGCGGGCGCCGCCACGACGAAGGCCGCACCCGCCGCCGACACCACCGCTGCCGCTCCCGCCGGGGCCGACGACAACGGCGCGGTGCCCTCGAAGCCCGACTTCCGCCCTGAGCCCGCTGAAGGCTGTTCCGCAGCATCGGCCCAGCCGCATGCCCAGTTCCTAACAGAACCGCCGCCCCGCGCAGTTCATGCCGCCCGAATATGGGCCGTCCTTCGATAGCCGAGCCGGATCGAGGCGTGGTTTCCGGGGTGCGTTTTGGCCGCACGTGCGGCCTCTCATAGACAGTCCTTCAGCGTCAGCGTGCGCTGCAGTCATCCATCAAAGCAGGGGAGACTTGTACTTGGCTGGCTACATCGAGGATCGATGGGTCAAGAAGAAGAAGGACCCGATCACCGGAAAGCGAGAGCGCAGTGCTATGGCAAAGGTTAGCGGTATCGAGTAGGGGGATACCCAGAGTCCGTTGGCCGAAGTTGCCTGATGAGCGTCGTGAGGCCTGGCCCGAGGCGACGGCGCGATGAGATCAGTCAGAGGCACCGTATAGCGGTGGTTCTGGGGCTTTGTTGTGGCCTCCGCCAAGGAGAAGTCTTCGGGCTCGGCCTGGAGGACATCGATTACAGGCGCGGAACTCTTGACGTCCGGCGGCAGGTGCAGATTCTCAACGGCCGCAAGTACTTCACGCTTCCGAAGGGCGGGAAGACGCGTTTCGTAGACATGCCGCGTTCCGTGGCAGACGAGCTACTGAAGCACGCGCATGGACCTACCCCGGTAATGAGGTTGATTTGCCGTGGGGTGGCCCGGAACCTGACAAGGAGCGGAAGGAGTTCAGCCTCGTTCTGACGACGAAGTACGGGAACGCGATCGCTGCCAACACATGGAATACAGAGATCTGGAAGCCCGCTCTGGCCAGAGCAGGCGTCATCCTGCCTCAGGCCAAGGGGACGAAGCCGTGGCAGTGGCAAGCCGCGCCGAAGGACGGGTTCCGTGTGTTGAGGCACACATATGCGTCCCTCGTCCTAGAGGCAGGAGAGTCGGTCGTAACCCTCGCCAAGTGGCTGGGGCACTCGTCGCCGACCATCACTCTCGACCACTACGCCCACTTGATGCCGGAGGCGGGGAAGAAGGGGCGCAGAGCGATCGATAGCCTTCTGGGGGAGCGGGAGAAAGAGACCCCTGGCGCAAACTCCGCAGATTCCCCCCAGGACCCATCCCGAGCGCCCACCGGCCTGGCCGATGCGCGGAAACAGCGAGGTGAGAGACCGTATGTTCACCACCCGGCCCACCCTCCAGGGCACCTTCGGCATGGTGTCCACCACCCACTGGCTCGCCTCGCAGTCCGCGATGGCCGTCCTGGAGGACGGCGGAAACGCCTACGACGCCGCCGTGGCCGCCGGGTTCGTCCTGCATGTCGTGGAGCCGCACCTCAACGGTCCGGCCGGTGATCTGCCGGTCGTCCTCGCCCCCGCCGACGGCGAGGTGCGGGTGCTCTGCGGCCAGGGGCCCGCGCCCGCCGGGGCCACGATCGAGCACTACCGCTCCCTCGGCCTCGAACTCGTCCCCGGCACCGGACCGCTCGCCGCGGCCGTGCCCGGCGCCTTCGACGCCTGGATGCTGCTGCTGCGCGACCACGGCACCAAAACCCTCGCGCAGGTGCTGCGGTACGCCGTCGGCTACGCCGAGGACGGTCACGCGCCCGTCGAGCGGGTCGGCGAGACCGTGGAGAGCGTCCGCGAGCTGTTCGAGACCGAGTGGACCTCCTCCGCCGACGTCTACCTCCCCGGCGGCCGGGCCCCGGCGCCCGGCGAGCTGTTCCGCAACCCCGCCCTGGCCGCCACCTGGCGCCGTCTGACAGCCGAGGCCGAAGCGGCCGGCGGCGACGACCGCGTCGCGCAGATCGAGGCCGCGCGCGCCATCTGGCGCACCGGCTTCATCGCCGAGGCGCTGATACGCCAGTCCGAACGCCCCACCCTCGACACCAGCGGCTCCCACCACACGGGCACGCTCACCGCCGCCGACCTGGCCGGCTGGTCCGCGACGTACGAGGCGCCCGCGACGTACGACTGGAACGGCTGGACCCTCTGCAAGGCGGCCGGCTGGAGCCAGGGCCCGGTCTTCCTCCAGCAACTCGCCCTGCTGCCGCCCGCGCCCGAGCTTCCGGCGTACGGCTCCGAGGAATACGTCCACCTCCTTACAGAGGGCTGCAAGCTGGCCATGGCCGACCGCGAGGCCTGGTACGGCGACGCCGAGGACGTACCGCTCGCCACGCTCCTGTCCGAGCCGTACAACACCGCGCGCCGCGCACTGGTCGGCGACAAGGCCTCCTACGAACTGCGCCCCGGCAGCCCCGACGGACGCGTCCCCGTCCTCAGCGCCCACGCCACCGCCGTCGCCTCCGGTGACACCGCCTTCGACGCGCTCGCCGTCCCGGCGGCAGGCGCGGGCGAGCCGACCGTCGCCCGCGACGGCGCGACCCGCGGCGACACCTGCCACCTCGACGTCGTGGACCGCTGGGGCAACATGATCGCCGCGACGCCCAGCGGCGGATGGCTCCAGTCCAACCCGGTCGTGCCCGAACTCGGCTTCCCGCTCGGCACCCGCCTCCAGATGGCCTGGCTGGAGCACGGCCTGCCCAACTCCCTCACACCGGGCCGCAGGCCCCGCACCACACTCACACCCGCCCTGGCCCTGCGCGACGGCACACCCGTCATGGCCTTCGGCACCCCCGGCGGCGACCAGCAGGACCAGTGGCAGCTGCATTTCTTCCTGGCCGTCGCGCTCCGCCCGAACGTACGCGGCGGACTCGACCTCCAGGGCGCGATCGACGCGCCCAACTGGCACAACGACAGCTTCCCCAGCTCCTTCTACCCGCGCGGGATGCGACCGGGCAGCGTCACCGTGGAGCCGTCCATGGACGCGGCCGTCGTGGAAGGGCTGCGCCGCCGGGGCCACGACGTCACCGTCGGCGAACCCTGGTCGGAGGGGCGGCTCTGCGCGGTGGCCAGGGACCCGCGCACGGGCGTCCTGTCGGCCGCGGCGAATCCGCGCGGCATGCAGGGGTACGCGGTGGGTCGCTAGGTCCTGTCCGGGCCCGGCAGAGATCGCCCGGACAGGGCCTGGACGTTCTGCGCGATGGCCGGACGCTCAGCCGCCACCGAGTCGTCATCTCAGCTCCCACCTGCGTTGTCACCCTCCTGTGGTTCTCTTGAGGAATGATCGATGACTTCCTGAACGGTGACCTTTCCGCCGTCGAGGCGGCGGTGCGTGACGCGGCCGCCGCTGAGATTGTGCCGCGCTACCGGCAGCTCGCCGCACACGAGATCGTTGAGAAGTCCGGCCCGCACGACCTGGTGACCAGCGCCGACCGGGGTGCCGAGACCCATCTGACCGCCTCGCTCACGGCGCTGCTGCCCGGCTCGGTGGTGGTGGGCGAGGAGGCGGTCCACGCCGACCCCGCCGTGTACGGGGCGCTGAGCGGCGACGCGCCCGTCTGGATCGTCGACCCCGTCGACGGCACCCGTCAGTTCGTCCGCGGCGAGCCCGGATTCTGCACGCTCGTCGCGCTCGCCCGGCGCGGCGAGCTGCTGGCGTCCTGGACGTACGCGCCCGTGACGGACGAGATGGCCACCGCCGTACGGGGCAGGGGCGCCCTGCTGAACGGTGTCCCGCTGCACTGCGGCACGCCCGTGCCCGGCGCGGTGCTCGAAGTCGCCATGTCGCACCCGGACTTCACGACGCCCGAGGAGAAGCGGGCACTGCTGGGGGTCCAGGACGCCGACGACATCGACGCCCGGCCGTGCGGCTCGGCGGGGCTGGAGTATCTGGCCATCGCGCGCGGCGCTCTCGACGCCATCGCCTTCAGCTGGGAGCTGGCCTGGGACCACGCGGCCGGCCTGCTGCTGGTGACCGAGGCGGGAGGCGCACAGCTGACGCTCAGCGGCGAGCCCTTCCGCGTCACCGGCGGCAACGCGCTGCCCTTCACGGCGGCGCGGGACGCGGAGACCGCGCGGCGGGTGCGGGAGAGCCTGCTGGCGGGCCCGCGGACGGCGTCGGGGGCCGGAGCGGTCTCGGGGAGCTGACGGTCGGCCCAGGCGTATCCGTCGCCCCGCCGACAGGGTGTCAGAGGCCAGGAATATCCTGGTTCCTCTGGCCGTCGGCTGACGAAGGAGTCCGAAGGTGCCGTCGATGCTCGATGCCGTCGTCGTGGGGGCGGGACCCAACGGGCTGACCGCCGCGGTCGAGCTGGCCCGGCGCGGATTCTCCGTCGCCGTGTTCGAGGCCCGCGACACCGTGGGCGGGGGAGCGCGGACCGAGGAACTCACCCTGCCCGGCTTCCGGCACGACCCCTGCTCCGCCGTGCACCCTCTGGGCGTGGGTTCGCCCGCGTTCAACGACATGCCTCTCGCGCGCTTCGGTCTTCAGTGGCTGCACCCCGAGTTGCCGATGGCCCACCCCTGGGACGACGGCACGGCCGCCGTCCTGTCCCGCTCCGTCGCCGAGACCGCCGCCTCCTTCGGGCCGCGCGACGCCGGGGCCTACCGCAGGCTCGTCGCCCCCTTCCTCGGCAAGTGGGACACCTTCGCGCGGGATTTCATGACGCTGCCTCCCAGGGGCCTGCCGCACGACACCCTCACGCTCGCCCGCTTCGGCCTCGCCGGGCTCCCGTCGGCGAATCTGCTGATGAGGCGCTTCCACGACGAGAAGGCCAAGGGGCTGTTCGCCGGGCTCGTCGCCCATGTCATCGCGCCGCTGAGCGGGATCGCGACCGGCGGGGTGGGCCTGATGTTCGCGCTCGCCGCGCACGAGAACGGCTGGCCGCTCCCGCGCGGCGGCTCCCAGTCCATCTCGGACGCCCTCGCCGCGTATCTGCGCGACCTCGGCGGTACGGTCCACACCGGCTTCGAGGTCAAGAGGCTCGACGACCTGCCGCCGGCCCGCGCGTATGTCTTCGACACCTCGCCGACCGCGCTCGCCCGTATCGCGGGCCTCGGCCGGGCGTACGACTCGTACCGGTACGGCCCCAGCGTCTTCAAGATCGACTACGCGCTGGACGGCCCCGTGCCCTGGACGGCGGAGGCCGCGCGCCGGGCCGGCACGGTCCAAGTGGGGCCCACGCGACGGGAGATCAGCACCGCGCTGGACCTGGCGTACGGCGGCAGCGCCCCGGCCACACCGTTCCTGATCACCGCCCAGCCCAGCCTGGTCGACGCGTCGCGCGCCCCCGAGGGCAAGCACGTCTTCTGGGCGTACGGCCATGTCCCGCACGGCTGGGACGGCGATCTGACCGACGCGGTCGAGCGGCAGATCGAGCGCTTCGCACCGGGCTTCCGGGACCGCGTCCTGGCGCGCGCGACCGCGGGTCCGCCGGAGCTCGCTGCCCGTAACGCCAACTACGTGGGCGGGGACATCGCCACCGGCTCCGTCGCCGGGCTGCGGCTGCTGGTGCGGCCCAAGCTCTCGCTGTCGCCGTACAGCACCCAGCACCCGGCGGTCTTCATCTGCTCGTCGGCCACTCCGCCGGGGCCCGGCGTGCACGGCATGTCGGGGCAGAACGCGGCGAAGGCGGTGTGGCGCAAGCTGCGGGCCACGGCCTGACCGCCGGCGTCCTGGACACGGCCGACACCTCCGACCAGGGTGTTCCCCGGCGGCGGGCGGGACCCGGCGATTCCTGAGACGCTGACGGTGTCCGATGTGTACACGTTTGCTACGTCTACGTCTACGTTCGCGTCCACATCTACGCCTACCTCTCGTCTCGTCTGTGAGGACCGCCATGGGAACTCTCACCACCACCGACGGCACCGAGATCTACTACAAGGACTGGGGCACCGGCCGCCCCGTCGTCTTCAGCCACGGCTGGCCCCTGAACGCCGACGCCTGGGACGGCCAGCTCCGTCTCGTCGCGGAGCACGGCTTCCGCGGCATCGCGCACGACCGCAGAGGCCACGGTCGCTCCGGTCAGCCCTGGCAGGGCAACGACATGGACACCTACGCCGACGACCTCGCGCAGCTCCTCGACGTGCTGGACATCCGCGACGCCGTCCTCGTCGGCCACTCTACCGGCGGCGGCGAGGTCGCCCGCTACATCGGCCGCCACGGGACCTCCCGGCTCGCCAAGGCGGTGCTCCTCGGCGCGGTGCCCCCGCTGATGCTGCGGACGGACGCCAACCCCGACGGGCTGCCCATCAAGGCGTTCGACGACATCCGCGCGGGCGTGGCCGCCGACCGCTCGCAGTTCTACGCGGACCTCACCGACCCCTTCTACGGCTTCAACCGCCCCGGCGCCGCCGTGTCGAAGGGCGTGCGCGACGCGTTCTGGCTGTGGAGCATGCAGGTCGGCCTCAAGGCGGCGTACGACTGCGTGAAGCAGTTCTCCGAGACCGACTTCACGCAGGACCTGAAGCGCTTCGACATCCCCACGCTCGTCCTGCACGGCGACGCCGACCAGATCGTGCCCATCGTGGCCGCGGGCCCCAAGTCCGCCGAGCTGATCAAGGACGCGACGCTGAAGGTCTATCCGGGCCGCCCGCACGGTCTTTACGGCGACTACGAGCAGGAGTTCAACGCCGATCTGCTGGCTTTCATCAGCGGCTGAGAGAGACGCGCGCGTGCAGGCAGCGCGAGGTTGATGTCGGATTCTCGCCAGCCCCGCCACCCCACGTGACGGATGCTTGACCCATGCACACCGACACCGAGCGCTGCCTGCGCGCCGTCCGGTCCAAGGACGCGCGATTCGACGGATGGTTCTTCACGGCTGTCCTGACCACCGGAATCTACTGCCGTCCCAGCTGCCCGGTGGTGCCGCCCAAGGCCGAGAACATGGTCTTCCACCCCAGCGCCGCCGCCTGCCAGCAGGCCGGATTCCGCGCCTGCAAGCGCTGTCGGCCCGACACCAGCCCCGGATCGCCCGAGTGGAACGCCCGCGCCGACTCCGTCGCCCGCGCCGTGCGCCTCATCCAGGACGGGATCGTCGACCGCGAGGGCGTCACCGGCCTCGCCGCCCGGCTCGGCTACTCGGAGCGGCAGATCGAACGGCAACTGCTCGCCGAACTCGGCGCCGGCCCGCTCGCACTCGCCCGCGCCCAGCGGGCCCAGACGGCGCGGCTGCTCATCGAGACGACCGCGCTGCCGATGGCACAGGTCGCCTTCGCCGCCGGTTTCTCCTCGATCCGCACCTTCAACGACACCGTCCGCGAGGTGTTCGCGCTCGCCCCCACCGAACTGCGGGCGCGCGGGGCCCGGCGGTCGGACAACGCCGCCCCCGGCCCCCGGACGCCCGGCGTGATCTGCCTGCGGCTGCCCTTCCGCGCACCGCTCAACCCCGACAACCTCTTCGGACATCTGGCGGCGACGGCCGTCCCCGGCGTCGAGGAGTGGCGCGACGGGGCGTACCGTCGCACGCTCTCCCTCCCGTACGGACACGGCATCGTCGCCCTGACGCCGAAGCCCGACCACATCGGCTGCCGGCTCGCGCTGACCGACCCGCGCGACCTCACCGTCGCCATCAGCCGCTGCCGCCGGATGCTCGACCTGGACGCCGACCCGGTCGCCGTGGACGAGCAGCTGCGCACCGACCCGCTGCTCGCGCCGCTGGTCGACAAGGCGCCGGGACGCCGGGTGCCGGGCACCGTGGACGCCGCCGAGTTCGCCGTACGCGCGGTGCTCGGCCAGCAGGTCTCGACCGCCGCCGCCCGCACGCACGCCGCCCGGCTCGTCACCGCGTACGGCACCCCCGTGGACGATCCCGAGGGCGGACTCACCCATCTCTTCCCCACGCCCGACGCGCTGGCCGGGCTGGACCCCGAATCGCTCGCGCTGCCGCGCAGCCGCCGCACCACGCTCACGACCCTGGTCGCGGCACTGGCCGACGGCTCGCTGCCGCTCGGCACGGACAGCGACTGGGACGAGGCCAGGGCCGGGCTCGGGGAGCTGCCCGGTTTCGGCCCGTGGACCGTCGAGGCGATCGCGATGCGCGCACTCGGCGACCCGGACGCCTTCCTGCCGACCGACCTCGGTGTGCGCCGTGCCGCGCAGTCGCTCGGCCTGCCGTCGACACCCGCCGCGCTCACGGCGCGCGCCGCCGCGTGGCGGCCCTGGCGCGCGTACGCCGTGCAGTACCTCTGGGCCACCGACGACCACCCCATCAACGTCCTTCCCGCATAAAGGAGTTCACCGCATGACCAGCACATCGCACACCGTGGTCGACAGCCCGTACGGGCCGCTGACCCTCGTCGCCACCGACGGCGTGCTGAGCGCCCTCTACATGACCGGGCAGCGGCACCGCCCGCCGCAGGAGACCTTCGGCAAGGTGGACGACCCCGAAGCCCGCCCGTTCGGCGCCGTGATCGCCCAGCTCGACGAGTACTTCGCGGGCGGGCGCACCGAGTTCGACCTGCCGCTGCGGCTGCACGGCACCCCGTTCCAGCGAAGCGTCTGGGAGCAGCTGCTGAAGATCCCCTATGGTGAGACCCGCTCGTACGGTCAACTGGCCGACGCGCTCGGCAAGTCGGGGGCGTCACGCGCGGTCGGACTGGCCAACGGCAAGAACCCGGTGGGCATCATCGTGCCCTGCCACCGGGTGATCGGATCGACGGGCAGCCTCACCGGATACGGCGGCGGTCTGGACCGCAAGCAGCGCCTGCTGGCCTTCGAGGGCGCGGGCAGGACGCCTGCGGGCACGCTGTTCTGACGCCCCCTCAGCGGGTCAGCTCTCGTGGAACCGCTTCAGCAGAGCGGGCAGCGCCGTGCCGATCGGCTCGCGGATGATCTCGTCGGCCTGCTCGTCGTAGGGCGTCGGGTCGGCGTTCACCACGACGAGCCGTGCGCCGTGCTCGGCCGCGATGCCCGCCAGGGAGGCGGCGGGCTGCACCTGGAGGGTCGTTCCGACGGCGATGAAGACCTCGCACGCCTTGGCGATCGTCATGGCCTGCCCGAGGACCGCCGGGTCGAGACGTTCGCCGAACATCACCGTCGCCGACTTGAGGATGGCCCCGCACTCGGTGCACGGCGGATCCTCCTCGCCCGCCTCGACCCGGTCCAGCGCCTCCTCCATGGTCGAGCGCGCCCCGCATCCGGTGCAGACCACCGCCCGTGCGGTGCCGTGGAGTTCGAGCACCTTGCGGGCGGGCATCCCGCCGAGCTGGTGCAGTCCGTCGACGTTCTGGGTGATCACCCGGACCGCGGCCCCGCCCGCCCGGTCGAGTTCGGCGACGGCGCGGTGCGCGACGTTCGGCTCGGCACGGAAGGCCGGGCTGTCCCGGCGCATCAGCCACGAGCGGCGGCGGATCTCCGGGTCGCCCATGTACGTGTCGTACGTGACGAGCTTCTCGGCGGCGGGATCGCGCCGCCACAGGCCGTTGGGGCCGCGGTAGTCGGGAATGCCGGAGTCGGTGGAGATCCCGGCGCCGCTGAGGATCGCGACGAGAGTCATGCCGCGAGGGTACGCAGCGGAGCCGGGACGGGCGACCCGATTGGCCGTCAGCGGTGGCCGTCAGCGGTGACCGTGACCGTGATCGTGCTTCGGGTGGAGGTGGCCGAGCCGGCCGGGGTGCGGCGCGTGGTCGGCGTAGCCGGAGGGTTCGGTCGTCGTGCCGTCGGCGGCGACGGTGGGGACCGGGGTGAAGGGCGTCGGCACTTGGCCGGTCCAGCGGTTCAGCACCGCCTTGCCTGTCTGCTTGGTGACGCCGTCCTCCACGACCGTGCCCGCTTCGGCGAGGTAGTAGCGGCCGTCGTCCAGCGACACCAGACCGTACTGGCCGGACGACTCCCAGCCGTACGTCCCGGACGCCGGGTGGTGCAGTCCGCGCGCCAGGAGCGGCAGCAGCCGCCCGCTCTCGGGCTGCGGCTGGCCGCTGATCGGGCCGGAGACGGGGGGCTTGGAGCCGTCCAGGACGAAGAGCGAGTAGTTCGGGAACTGTGTCTTGGTGCCCTTGTACGCGGCCAGCAGCCAGTTGCCGGTGTGCGCGTCGTAGTCGAGGTTCTGCACGCCGTAGGTGGTGTTGCCGGTGTAGCTGAAGTACTTGCCGTCGGGCGATCCGGGGCCGCTGGTGTGCGGGGCGGTCTCGGTGAGCGGGCGCTCGTACTTCTTCCAGCGCCGGATGTCGTACTGGAGCAGCACCTGGTGGTCGTTGTCCTGCCGGGTGGTGTTGGCGTAGACGCCGTACGCGACGGTGAGCAGCTGCGTACTCGCGGTGCCGGGGGCGCCGCCCCGGCGCTTGTCGTCGAAGGCGGGGCCGAACGCGACGCCGTCGATACCGCTGCACCCGTAGCGGTGGTCGGGGGTCTTCGCGGTGTCGCCGTCGAAGACACCGTTGCCGTCCATGTCGGCGGTGTAGTCCTCCACGACCTCCTTGAGATGGACGGTGGAGACGACGCCGGTCGTCTCGGCGTCCATGTCCATCTCGGTGATGCGGTCGCCGTCGAAGATCGCGATGTAGAAGGCCTTGGCCGCCTTGTACTCCAGGGAGCCGTAGACCTTGCCGTCCTTGGTGTTGAAGTCCAGGTCCCCGAGGTGTCCGGTGAAGCCGGAGACCGAGCCGACGGGCTTGCCGGTGAGGTCGGTCTTGACGAGGAGGTTGGTGAACGAGAAGTAGACGAAGCCCTTGCGGCGGTCGACGGCCATGCCCTGGACATGGCCCGACTTCCAGGCGCCGCCGTCCACGGTCGTCGGAAGCTCGGGGTACGTGGCGGGCGGGCGAACGGCCTCCGCCGACGCGGTCTCGGCGGACGCGGTTCCGGCGGAGGCGGTTCCGGCCGACGCGGTGCCGGCGCCCGCCGCCACAACCGCCGTGCTGAGCAGGGCTGTCAGCCAGCCGCGAATCTGACGTCGCATGTTCCCTCCGGTGTCCGGGGCCTGGGATTTCGGATCATGCAGGGCGCTTGTACACCTGTCGCCGGGCGGCGCGTACATGACATATGAGAACAGGTGTGCCCGCACCCGTCACCACCGCGCACACGCGGATCATCCGACCTTGCGGCCGTTCTCCAACTCCACGGCCCCCGTGCCGGTTTCGAGCACATCGAGCCCCGCGAGAATGCGGCCCCCGAGCGAGCCGATCACCAGGTCGGGAACCTGGGCACGGTGCACCAGCCGCCAGGAGAGCAACTCCTCGTGCTGGAGCCGGATCGCCCCGAGCCGCTCCTCGTCCAGCACCCCGCCGTCGTACAGATACGCGACGATGGGCGGCCGGTCCGGTGCCTGGGCCCAGTCGACCGCGAGCAGCGGCCCCAACTCGACGTCCAGCCCGATCTCTTCGAACGTCTCGCGCCGCGCCGCCTGACGGGGCGTCTCACCCTCCTCGGACTCGACGGTCCCGCCGGGCAGCGCCCAGCCGGGCCGGTAGTTGGGCTCGACGATCAGCACCCGCCCCTCCTCGTCCCGGAAGAGCGCGGCGGCACCGGAGAGCACGCGGGGGAGCCCGGCGATATAGGTGATGTAGTCGGTGTTGGTGTGGGTGTCAGTGTGGCGAGAGGTCACGCGGAAAGCCTAGATCAGAGGGCCCCTTCGAGGAGCTGAGACCGTTCCCATGTCTATGGAAGGTTTGTCTAATTTTTTGCGGTGCCGGTCGCCGGGCGGGACCCGTGGGCAGGAAGCGGCCCGGCCGGATAGGGTCGGTGCGGCGCGACTGCCTGTTCGAAAGCAAGGGATGACAAGGTGACGGACGGAGCAGTAACCGAGGCCGCGCACGTGCTCGTCGCGGCGGACAAGTTCAAGGGCTCGCTCACGGCGGTGGAGGTCGCCGAGCGGGTGACGGCCGGGCTGCGGCTGGTCGCGCCCGACGTGACGGTCGAGGCGCTGCCCGTCGCAGACGGGGGCGACGGCACGGTCGCCGCGGCGGTGGCGGCGGGGTTCGAACGGCGAGAGGTACGGGTCACCGGGCCGCTCGGCGACGAACTGACCGCGGCGTACGCGCTGCGCGACGGCACGGCCGTCGTGGAGATGGCCGAGGCGTCGGGCCTCCAGCACCTGCCCGACGGTGTCTTCGCCCCCCTCACGGCCGGCACGTACGGCTCCGGTGAACTGCTGCGCGCCGCGCTCGACGCGGGCGCGCACACCATCGTATTCGGCGTCGGCGGCAGCGCCACCACGGACGGCGGCGCGGGCATGCTGGCCGCGCTCGGCGGGCGCTTCCTGGACGCGGACGGGCAGCCGGTCGGACCGGGTGGCGGCGGGCTGCGCGACCTCGCGACGGTGGACCTGTCCGGGCTCGACCCCCGTATCGCGGGTACGGACATCGTCCTCGCCAGCGACGTCGACAACCCGCTGACCGGCCCGAAGGGCGCCCCGGCGATCTACGGGCCGCAGAAGGGCGCGACCCCCGAGGACGTCGAAACGCTCGACGCGGCGCTGGCCCACTACGCGCGCGTCCTCGAAGAGACCATCGGCGCCAAGGCGGCCGAGTCCGCGCTCTCGCCGGGCGCCGGGGCGGCGGGAGGTATCGGCTACGGCGCGCTCGTCGGCCTCGGCGCGAGCTTCCGGCCCGGCATCGAGGTGATGCTCGACGTACTCGGCTTCGGCCCGGCGCTGTCCCGCGCCACGCTCGTCATCACCGGCGAGGGATCGCTGGACGAGCAGACACTGCACGGCAAGGCCCCGGTGGGTGTCGCGGCGGCGGCCCGCGAGCGCCACATCGAGGTCATCGCGGTCTGCGGCCGGCTCTCCCTCCCCCCGGAGGCCCTGGGCCGCGCGGGCATCCGCCGCGCATACGCCCTGACGGACCTTGAGCCGGACCCGTCCCGCTGCATGACGGAGGCGGGTCCGCTGCTGGAACGCATGTCGGCGGAGATCGCACGCGACTTCCTGTCCTGACACCACGGGCCCGGCCCGACGGCGCCGAGGGACGGGCCCGTGGGTGACCGCCACACGGGTCCCCAGCGGCCCGCCGCGACCGACCCCCCAAACGCCGTTCTCCGCCGGGCAGTTGGCGCCGCCGGGCCTGGCATGGTCGGCGGTTGCCCCGTGGGCGGGCGGCGAACGGCCCCCCCCGTTGGGGAGTTCGCGGCGCCGGACCGGCGGGGGCGCCCCATGGTCGGACCGTCGCCCCGTGGGCGAGGGGCGCACGCGAGCGGCGGCGCCGCACCGCCGGAGCGGTCGGGACCGGTCGGGACCGTCCCGCGGTCGGGGACAGCGCACCCCCCACTCCCGCCCCTCACCCCGGCGTCAGCCTGAACGCGTCCAGGGCCAGTGTCATTTCGATCAGGTCCCTCGGGCGTGACAGGGAGCGCGACGTCAGTTGTTCCAGGCGGCGCAGGCGGTTGAAGACCGTGTTGCGGTGGCAGTACAGCCGCGTCGCCGCGCGGCCCGCCGAGCCGCCGTACTCCAGCCAGGCGTCCAGCGTCTCCAGCAGGACCGCCCGGTCCGCCGGGTCCAGGTCCAGCAGCGGGCCGAACACGTCCGCGATCAGACGGGTCGCGAGTTCCGGCTGGCTGACCACCAGCGCCGTCGGGAGGCGTTCGTCCAGGCGGACGATGCTCCGTGCGTCCGGCGGGAGCGTACGCAGCGCCGTCTCGGCCAGCCGGCGCGCCCGGCCCAGCTCCGACAGGCTGTCCACGACCGGGCTGATGCCGCCGGGGCCGCCCCGGCAGGGCCGTAACAGCACCGCCGCCAGCTCCGCGAGGCCCGCGTCGCCGTCGAGCGCGACGACCGCGATCTCGCAGTCCGTACCCATCCGCCAGAAGAACCGCATCCCGTCCGCCACCGCCACCCGCTGGAACGGCTCGCGCCCGTCCCGTCGCTCCACCCGGACGACCACCACCGCGTAACGCCCCTGCTCCGGCAGGTCGAGCCCGGCCGCCGCGCGGGCCGCGAGTCCCGGCGTCGAGCGGCCCTCCAGCAGCGCGTCGAGCAGCGCCTGCACGCGTTCGTCGCTCCGGCGGCGCATCGACTGCTCCGTGCTGCGGTACGCCTCCGCGACCGTCGTCGCCTGCCGGTCGACCCCCGCCCACATGTGGGACGCCGTGTGCACGAGCATCGGTACGTCGTCGGGGTCCTTCTCGCTGACGATGCGCAGCAGTTCGTCCCACACCAGATACCCGGCGTGCCGGTACGCGTGCAGCACCAGGTCCAGCGCCAGCCCCTGCTCCGCCCGCCGCCGCCCGAGCCGTTCCGCGTACGCCAGGTCCCGGCGCGGCGCCGAGCGCGGGGCCGCGATGGCCTCGATCCCGTACCGCATCGCCTCGTTGATCTGCCGCCAGTGCTCGTCGCGCGGCACTGCCGCGTCGAACTGCTCGGAGTGGCGCGTGAGTTCGTCCATCAGCTGGTCGGTCAGCGCCGGTACGCGCTCCAGGAGCATCCGGGACGCGGTCACCAGGACCGACCACTCGCGATCAGTGCGCGCTCTGCGGCCACCCATGGCTGGTGAGGATGCCACCGGGAGGCGCGCGGCGACAGCCCTTGTGCGCGTGCACAATCCGGCCACCGCACCGCTGGTCATCGGCAGCGATTCGGCCGTACGCCGTGGACGGTGCCCCGGCCCGGTGCTGAGGTGTGCCTCCACGGCAGCACGACATCCGCAGAACGCAGAGGAGAATGCATGGCCGCCGCGCTCGAAGTGCGTGCCCTGTCCGTCGGTTACGGCCCGGTACGCGCCCTGCACGAGGTGTCCCTCGACGTACCGTCCGGCGGGATCACCGCGGTGCTCGGTGGCAACGGCGCGGGCAAGTCCACGCTGCTGAGAGCCATTTCCCGCACGCTCGGCTTCCACCGGGGTACGGTCGGCGCCGGCACCGTCCACTTCGACGGCCGGCCACTCGGCGGGCTGAGCGCCGCCGGGGTCGTGGCGGCCGGAGTCGTCCAAGTCCCCGAAGGGCGGCAGGTGTTCGCCCGTATGACGGTCGCCGACAATCTGCGGGCCGGCGCACTCGGCGCGCGCGGTGGCCGCAGGCAGTACGCGGCCTCCCGCGCCGAGGTGCATGAACTCTTTCCCGTACTCGCCGACCGTGCCGGCCAGCGCGCCGGACTGCTCTCCGGCGGTGAGCAGCAGATGCTCGCACTCGCGCGGGGCCTGATGGCCCGCCCCCGGCTGCTCCTCCTCGACGAACCCTCGCTCGGGCTCGCCCCCCTGATGGCGACCCGGATCGGCGAGACCGTCCAGCGGATCAACTCCACCGGTACAGCTGTCCTGTTGGTCGAGCAGAACGCGTCCATGGCCCTGCGGCTGGCGTCCCGCGCGTACGTCCTGGAGGTCGGCGAGGTCACGCTCGAAGGGGACGCCGCCGAACTGGCCGCCTCCGACGAGGTACGCCGCCGCTATCTCGGGGTCGTGGACGAGACGGCCGCCGAGGACGCGGGCCGGGCCCAGGAGTCCGCGCCGGTGCTGCGGAGGTGGACCGCGTGACGGACTTCGGACGGGCGGCGGACGGACATCCCGAACGGACGGTCGGCCGCACCGGCACCCAGGACGACTCCAGCGCCCCACCGCCCCTCACCGTCACCGAGGTCACCGTCCGCTTCGCCGGGCTCACCGCCCTCGATTCCGTCTCCTTCACCGTCGAACCCGGCAGCGTCCACGCCCTCATCGGCCCCAACGGCGCGGGCAAGTCCACCTGCTTCAACGTCCTGTCCGGCGTCTACCGCGCCACCTCCGGCAGCGTCCGCCTCGGCGCCACCGAACTCACCGGCCTCGCCCCGCACCGCGTCGCCGCCCTCGGCGTCGCCCGCACCTTCCAGAACCTCGCCCTCCCACCGCACGCCACCGTCGCCGACAGCATGCTGCTCGGCCGCCACCGCCTCACCCGCGCCGGCTTCGTCGCCACCGGGCTCCGGCTGCCGTCCGCCGCCCGCGAGGAGCGCCAACACCGGGCCAGGGTCGCCGAGATAGCCGAGTTCGTGGGCCTGGCCGACGACTTGGACCGGCCGGCGGGAGCTCTCCCGTACGGCAAACAGAAGCTCGTGGAGCTGGGCCGCGCCCTGTGCATGGAGCCCACGGTGCTGCTCCTGGACGAACCCGTCGCCGGTATGACGGCCGACGAGCGGCGCCGTACGGCCGCCGTCGTGGCCGGTGTGCGCGACAGCCTCGGCATCTCGATCGTGCTGGTCGAACACGACATGGGGGTGGTGATGCGGCTCGCCGACGCCGTGACCGTACTCGACTTCGGCCGCCGGATCGCCGGCGGTACGCCCGCGCAGGTGCAGAGCGATCCCGCCGTCGTCCGCGCGTACTTGGGCGAGACCCCCGACACGAGCAACGCGAACGAGGAGGCCGCGTCATGACCACCTTCGTCGAACTCCTCCTCGGCGGGCTCTCGATGGGCTCCGTGTACGCCCTCATCGCCCTCGGCTTCGTCGTCATCTTCAAAGCCACCGAGGTCGTCAACTTCGCCCACGCCTCGCTCCTCCTCGCGGGCGGCTACGTCACCGCCGTACTCCACGACGACATCGGCTTCTGGCCCGCGCTCGCCGTCGGTATCGCGGGCGCCGCCGTCGTCGGATCGGCGGTCGAGTACACCGTGATGCGGCGCTACCGGGGCGCCGACCACAGCGTCCTGGCCATCGTCACCATCGGCGTCGACATCCTCCTCACCACCGAACTCACCCGCCGCATCGGCACCGACGTCCTCGCGCTCGGCGACCCGTGGGGCGACAGACTCTTCACCGTCGGCGACATCACCATCGCCCAGACACGCGTCGCGGCCTTCGTCGCGGCGGCGCTCCTGATCACCGCGTTCCTGCTCGCCTTCCGCTACACCACCTGGGGCGTCGCGATGCGCGCGGCGGCGGAGAATCCGCAGACCGCCGCGCTCATGGGCGTACGCCTCGGCAGGGTCTCGCTCTCCGCCTGGGCGGTCGCGGGCTCGCTCGCCGCCGTCGCCGCGCTCTTCCTCACTGTCTTCCCGACCCCCGGTCTCGAACGCGCCACCTCCCTCGCCGCGCTCAAGGCGTTCCCCGCCGCGATACTCGGCGGTCTCGACTCCACGACCGGAGCGCTCGCCGGGGGACTCATCGTCGGAGTCACGGAGTCCTTCGCCACCGGCTATCAGAGCGATCTGACCTTCCTCGGCCGCGGCTTCGGCGACCTCGCGCCGTATCTCGTGATGGTCGTCGTGCTCCTCATCCGGCCCGCCGGACTCTTCGGTACGAAGGAGCTGGCACGTGTCTGACACGACTCAGCCCCCCACACACCTTCGCGCCTACGCCTGGCTCGCCGGCTCCCTCCTGCTCCTCGCCCTCCCCTTCTACCTCGACCGCTTCTGGCTCCAGGCAGGTCTCTTCGCCATGGCCGCCGCCATCGGCGCGATCGGGCTCAACCTCCTCACCGGCGCCACCGGCCAACTCTCCATGGGCCACTCCTTCTTCCTCGCCGTCGGCGCCTACGGCTACTGCGTCCTCGCGGGCGAGAGCGGCGAGGAGAACGGCCGGCAGCTCACCGGACTCGGTCTGCCCACCTGGCTCGCGGCCCTGCTCGCCGTACTCCTCGCGGGCGCCGCGGGCGGACTCTTCAGCCCCATCGCCGGGCGGCTGCGCGGCGCCTATCTCGGTATCGCGACCCTCGCGCTGATCTTCATCGGGCAGCACGTCCTGTTCAACGCCGGGAGCCTGACCGGCGGGTTCAACGGCCGCGACGTCCCCGTCCTCTCCCTCTTCGGCTTCGACTTCGACGACACCGAGGTCGTGATCGCCGCCGTCCCCTTCGGGTCGTCCGAGAAGCTCTGGTACGCGGGCCTGTTCGCGCTCCTCCTCGGCGGTCTCTTCGCGCGCGGCGTGCTGCGCGGCAGGCCCGGCCGCGCCATGAACGCGATCCGCGACCACCGCATCGCCGCCGGTGTCATGGGCGTACCCGTCGCCCGGTACCGGGCCGCCGTGTTCGTCCTGTCCTCCATGTACGCGGGGCTGGCCGGCGTACTGATCGCGCTGATCTTCCAGCGGACCGTGCCCGACTACTTCGGCATGATCCTGGCCCTCGAATATCTCGCCATGATCGTCATCGGCGGTCTCGGAACAGTCGCGGGAGCCTTCGTCGGCGCGGCCTTCGTCGCCCTGCTGCCGCAGCTCCTCACCCACTACAGCGACTCACTGCCGCTGGTCGCCGACCCGGGTGCGGGCGGCGTCACACCGGGCGAGGCGTCGCGCTATCTGTACGGCGCCGCGATCGTCGCGGTGGTGCTCTTCCTGCCCGGCGGACTCACCCGCCTGTCAGTTCCGACGGTTCGACGGTTCTCACGGGAGAAGTCATGAAGCGACGCGCACGTCACACGAACGCGCCGAGGACCGGCGCGGCGCTGCTGGTCGTCCTCGCCCTCGCGCTGGCCGGGTGCAGCGGCAAGGCCACCGAGGGGGACGGCAAGGCCAACGACGGGGCCGCTGGGGGAGTGAAGACCGGGCCGGGCGTCAGCGACAAGACGATCTCGCTCGGTGTGCTCACCGACATGACGGGCGTCTACGCCTCGCTCGGCAAGAGCGTCACCCAGGCCCAGCAGCTGTGGGCGGACCAGACGAACAAGGCGGGCGGCATCTGCGGCCGCACGATCGAGCTGACCGTACGCGACCACGGCTACGACCCGCAGAAGGCCGTCGCCGCCTACACGGAGCTGGAGCCGGACGTGCTCGGCTTCGCCCAGTTCATCGGCTCGCCCTTCGTCGCCGCCGTCGAGAAGCGCATCGACACCCAGGACAAGGGACTGGTCCTGCCGCAGGCCTGGTCCGCCAATCTGCTCGGCAGCCCGTACGTACGTGTGGTCGGCGCCACGTACGACATCGAGACCGTCAACGCGATCGACTACCTCCTCACCAACAAGCGCATCACCAAGGGCGACAAGATCGGCCACGTCTACTTCGAGGGTGACTACGGTGAGAACGCCCTCGTCGGCTCCGAGTACGCGGCCGAGCAGGCGGGTCTCACGGTCGTCGAGCAGAAGATCAAGCCGACCGACAACGACATGTCCGCCCAGGTCGCCGCGCTCAAGAAGGCCGGGGTCAAGGCCGTCGTCATCAGCGCGGGCCCCCGCCAGGCGGCCTCGCTGGTGGGCGTGGCGGCGGCCGGCGGGTTCAATGTGCCGGTCGTCGGCAACAACTCGGCGTTCGCGCCGCAGCTGCTCGCCACGGCGGCGGGCCCGGCGCTGATGAAGGACTACTACATCGCCTCCTCCACCCTGCCCATCGGGTCGACCGAACCGGCGCCGAAGAAGCTGGCCACGGAGTACGCGGCGGCCTACCCGGACGACGGTCTCGACAACGGCGTCGTGTCCGGCTGGACGGCCGCCTCGCTCTACGGCGAGCTGCTGAAGACGGCGTGCGAGAACAAGGACCTCACCCGCGAGGGCATCGACAAGGCGCTGCTGGGGCTCGACGCCTTCTCCACCGGCTTCGGGATCACCCACGACTTCTCGGACCCGGACGCCCCCTCCACCCGCCAGTCCGTGATCATGAAGCCGGACTCGAAGGTGCCGGGCGGCCTGAAGGTCGTCCAGGAGGCGCAGGTGGCCAAGCCGGCCGAGTCGTTCACCTTCGGCGGCTGACCGGTCACGGCACCCACAGCACACAGTGAAGGGCCCGGACGCCTCAGGCGTCCGGGCCCTTCACTGTGTGCATGCCGCTACGGCAGCTGAGCCGCCCGCGCCTCACGGCGGTTGTCACGGAACGTGTTCACCCGTCGCGCCGTGGCGAAGAGCGGAATCACCGCGCCCGTCACCACCTGGAGCGCGCAGCCCGTCTGAAGCAGCAGCTGCCCGCCCGGCGCGTCGAACGCCCAGGCCGCCAGCAACGCCATCGCGGAGACGATCCAGCTGAGCATCGCCACCGCGAGGACACCTCGTGGCTTCGGATACTCGACCCGGCTCACCATCAGCCACGCCACACCGATGATGGCGAGCAGCGTCGGTACGAAGGGAAGCTCCAGCAGCACGATCGAGACGACGGTGAGCGCGCCGAAGGGGCTCGGCATGCCCTGGAACATGCCGTCCTTCAGCGTGACGCAGGAGAATCTCGCGAGCCGCAGGACCACCGCCAGAAGCACGACGATCGCCGCCAGCGCCGACACCCGCTGATGCGCGTCGTCGGCGACCATGCCGTAGACGAGCACGAAGTACGCGGGAGCCAGACCGAAGCTGATCAGGTCGGAGAGGTTGTCCAGCTCCGCGCCCATCGGGGAGCTGCGCAGCTTGCGCGCCACGAGTCCGTCGAAGAGGTCGAAGACCGCGGCACAGAGCATCAGGATCACGGCGGTGGCCGCGGAGTGCCGCGCCATGCCGCTCTCTTCGCTGCCCGTGAGATGCGGGATCAGGATGCCGGTGGTGGTGAAGTACACGGCCATGAAGCCGCAGGTGGCGTTGCCGAGGGTGAGGGTGTCCGCTATCGACAGCCGCATGGACAGCGGCATGTCTTCGGCTTCGTCCTCTTCCTCCTCGGCCTCCGTCGCCCAGCCGGCCTGTGTGTCGGGATCAATCACGGTCAATTCGAGTCACCCCTGCGGTCGTGGCCTGACCGACCTCGACAGCGACGTCGACACCTTCCGGAAGGTAGATGTCGACGCGCGAGCCGAAACGGATCAGGCCGATGCGCTCGCCTTGCTCCAGCTTGGTCCCCTGCGGTACGTACGGGACGATCCGCCGGGCCACGGCACCGGCGATCTGCACCATCTCGATGTCACCCAGCTCGGTGTCGAAGTGCCAGACAACGCGCTCGTTGTTCTCGCTCTCCTTGTTGAACGCGGGGACGAAACCGCCGGGGATGTGCTCCACGGACGTCACCGTGCCCGCGAGAGGGGCGCGGTTGACGTGGACATTCAGCGGGCTCATGAAGATCGCGACGCGGGTGCGCCCGTCCTTCCACGGCATGATGCTCTGCACCACACCGTCGGCCGGTGAGATGACCCGGCCCTGTGTGATCTCTCGCTCGGGGTCGCGGAAGAACCACAGCATGCCCGCCGCGAGAGCGGTGGCGGGCACGGCGACGACGGCGGCGCGCTTCGAGCGGCGCGCGCGGAGAAGACTCACTGCCGCGGTGGCGACGGTCGGCAGAAGCCACGGCGATGCTCCGCGCGCGAGGCGTCCCTTAGGAATGGGGGCGCGTGATGCGGAGGTTTGGCTGTGGGGCATGAATGACCTTCGTAGCGGATGATGCCGCACGGGCAACGGGGGGACGGCGGCTTTCCGTCGATGGTATCGGTTGCCGGGTGCAACTGGGCAATGCAGAAGCCGAGTCGGCGGCCGGAAGACGATGACACGGTGTGACGTCGTGGGCGGTCAAATGGGACCATAGGCCGTGATCAACCCTGGAATCGGTACTCCTCCAGCAGTCGGCGACCAATGATCATTTTCTGGATCTCGGCGGTACCCTCGCCGATCAGCAGCATCGGCGCCTCGCGGTAGAGACGCTCGATCTCGTACTCCTTGGAGAAGCCGTAACCGCCATGGATACGGAAGGCGTCCTCGACGACTTCCTTGCAGTATTCGGAGGCGAGGTACTTCGCCATCCCCGCTTCCAGGTCGTTTCGTTCCCCGGAGTCCTTTTTGCGTGCCGCGTTCACCATCATGGCATGCGCCGCTTCGACCTTGGTGGCCATTTCGGCCAGCTTGAACTGAATCGCCTGGTGCTGGGCAATCGGTTTGCCGAATGTCTGGCGCTGCTGGGCGTACGAGACGCCCAGCTCGAAAGCGCGTTGTGCGACGCCGCAGCCACGCGCCGCGACATTGACGCGGCCGACCTCCACGCCGTCCATCATTTGGTAAAACCCTCGGCCGGTGGTGCCGCCGAGGACCCGATTGGCCGGAATGCGCAGCCCATCCATGATCAACTCGGTGGTGTCGACGCCCTTGTAGCCCATCTTGTCGATCTTGCCGGGGATGGTGAGACCAGGGCGTACCTCACCGTAACCGGGCTCCTTCTCGACCAGGAACGTGGTCATCGACTTGTGCGGGGCCGTGCCCTCCGGGTGGCCTTCGTCACTGCGGCACAGGACGGCGACGAGCGTGGCCGTGCCACCGTTCGTCAGCCACATCTTCTGGCCGTCCAGCACATAGTCGTCGCCGTCCTTCACGCCCTTCGACGTGATGGCCGACACGTCCGAGCCCAGCCCCGGCTCGGACATCGAGAACGCGCCACGCACCTCGCCGGCCGCCATACGCGGCAGGAAGGTGTCCTTCTGCTCCTCGGTGCCGTGCTGCTTGAGCATGTACGCCACGATGAAATGCGTGTTGATGATGCCCGACACGGACATCCAGCCGCGGGCGATCTCCTCCACGCAGAGCGCGTACGTGAGCAGGGACTCGCCCAGACCCCCGTACTCCTCGGGGATCATCAGCCCGAACAGGCCGAGTTCCTTGAGCCCTTCGACGATCCGGGTCGGGTACTCGTCGCGGTGCTCCAGCTCCGTGGCGACCGGCAGGATCTCTTTGTCGACGAAGTCCCTCACGGTGGAGAGGATTTCCCGCTGGATGTCGGTCAGGTCCGCGGTCTGGGCGAGACGGCTCATGGGGCTCAGCTCTCCTTCGGCGTCTTTGTCGGCTTTGCGGTGATCGGCTCGGGGCGGCCGGGCTGTTCGCCGCCGCGCTTGTCGATGTAGGTCGCGGTCGGCACCATCACCTTGCGGCGGAACACGCACACGACCGTGCCGTCCTGCTTGTAGCCCGTGGTCTCCACGTACACCACCCCGCGGTCGTCCTTGGACCGCGACGGCGTCTTGTCCAGGACCGTCGTCTCGCCGTACAGCGTGTCGCCGTGGAAGGTCGGCGCGATGTGCCGCAGCGACTCGACCTCCAGATTCGCGATCGCCTTGCCGGAGACGTCGGGGACCGACATACCGAGCAGCAGTGAGTAGATGTAATTCCCCACCACCACGTTCTTGCCGAAGTCGGTCGTCTTCTCGGCGTAGTTCGTGTCGAGATGCAGCGGATGGTGGTTCATGGTGAGCAGACAGAACAGATGGTCGTCGTACTCGGTGACCGTCTTGCCCGGCCAGTGCTTGTAGACGTCGCCGACCTCGAACTCCTCAAAGGTGCGTCCGAATCGCATCTCTCACGCCTCCGGAGCTTCGAACACCGAGGTCCGCCGGAGCCCGGCCGCCCGTCCCTTGCCGGAGACGACCAGCGCCATCTTGCGGCTCGCCTCGTCGATCATCTCGTCGCCGAGCATCGCCGACCCCTTCTTGCCGCCCGCCTCGGACGTCGCGTAGTCGTAGGCGTCGAGGATCAGCTCCGCGTGGTCGTAGTCCTCCTGCGACGGCGAGAAGATCTCGTTCGCGGCGTCGATCTGGCCGGGGTGCAGCACCCACTTGCCGTCGAAGCCCAGCGCCGCGGCGCGGCCGGCGACCTCGCGGAACGCGTCCACGTCCCGGATCTGGAGGAACGGCCCGTCGATCGCCTGGAGGTCGTGCGTACGGGCCGCCATCAGGATCCGCATCAGGATGTAGTGGTAGGCGTCCGCGCCGTAACCGGGCGGCTGTTGGCCGACCACCAGCGTCTTCATGTTGATCGAGGCCATGAAGTCGGCCGGGCCGAACACGATGGTCTCCAGACGCGGCGACGAGGCCGCGATCTCGTCCACGTTCACCAAGCCCTTGGCGTTCTCGATCTGTGCCTCGATACCGATCCTGCCGACCTCGAAGCCCATCGTCTTCTCGATCTGGGTGAGCAGCAGATCCAGCGTCACGACCTGCTGGGCGTCCTGGACCTTGGGCAGCATGACGCAGTCCAGATTGTGGCCGGCGCCCTCCACGACCGTGATCACGTCGCGGTACGTCCAGTGCGTCGTCCAGTCGTTGACGCGTACGACCCGTGTCTTGCCCGTCCAGTCGCCCTTGTTCAGCGCGTCGACGATGGTGTGCCGGGCGCCCTCCTTGGCGAGCGGCGCGCAGGCGTCCTCCAGGTCGAGGAAGACCTGGTCGGCGGGGAGCCCCTGGGCCTTCTCCAGGAAGCGCGGGTTCGAGCCGGGGACGGCGAGGCAGGAGCGACGGGGACGGAGCCGGTCGGCGGGCGTGTCCGACGCGGGTGACGTGGCCGACGTGGTCATGGGGAGACCTCCAGGGAGTCCGGGTCCAGGGATTCGAGCTTGTTCGCGTGACGGATCGCGTCGACGATACGGCCGATGATCTCGGTGATCCCGAAGTCCTTCGGGGTGAAGACGGCGGCAACTCCGGCCGCCCGCAGGGTCTCGGCGTCGGCGCTCGGGATGATCCCGCCGACGATCACCGGGATGTCCCCGGCCCCCGCCTCCCGCAGCCGGCCCAGCACGTCCGGCACCAGCGCCGCGTGCGAGCCGGACAGGATCGACAGGCCGACACAGTGTACGTCCTCGGCGACGGCGGCGTTCACGATCTGTTCGGGCGTCAGTCTGATGCCCTGGTAGACCACCTCGAACCCGGCGTCCCGCGCCCGTACGGCGATCTGCTCGGCCCCGTTGGAGTGCCCGTCCAGACCCGGCTTGCCCACCAGCAGCCGCAGCCGCCCCGCGCCCAGTTCGGCGGCGGTACGCGACACCCGTTCCCGTACGGCGGCGAGCGGCGTCCCCGCCTCGGCGGTGACCGCGACCGGCGCCCCGCCCACCCCCGTCGGCGCGCGGAACTCGCCGAAGACGTCCCGCAGCGCCCAGGCCCACTCGCCGGTCGTCACACCGGCCCGCGCGCACTCCACGGTCGCCGTCATCAGATTGTCGGTACCGCCCGCGGCCCGCTTCAGCGCTTCCAGCGACTCGCCCGCCCGTGCCTCGTCCCGGCCCGCCCGCCACTCGTGCAGCGCGGCCACCACCCGCGCCTCGTTCGCCGGATCGACCGTCATGATCGCGGCGTCCAGATCGGCGGTCAGCGGACTCGGCTCGGTCGGCTCGAAGCAGTTGACGCCGACGATCTTCTCCTCGCCCGACTCGATACGGGCCCGGCGCTCGGCGTGCGAGGAGACCAGCCGCGACTTCAGATAGCCGGACTCGACGGCCGCCAGCACGCCGCCCATCTCCTCGATACGGTCCATCTCCGCCAGCGAGTCCGCGACGAGGGACGCCACCTTCGCCTCCACGACATGCGACCCGGCGAAGATGTCCTCGTACTCCAACAGGTCGCTCTCCACGGCCAGTACCTGCTGTATCCGCAGCGACCACTGCTGGTCCCACGGCCGGGGCAGCCCCAACGCCTCGTTCCAGGCTGGGAGTTGTACGGCGCGGGCCCGCGCGTCCTTGGAGAGCGTCACGCCCAGCATCTCCAGCACGATCCGCTGGACGTTGTTCTCCGGCTGCGCCTCGGTCAGCCCGAGGGAGTTGACCTGCACGCCGTAACGGAAGCGCCGCCGCTTCTCGTCGTCCACGCCGTACCGCTCGCGGGTGATCCGGTCCCAGATGCGGCCGAAGGCGCGCATCTTGCACATCTCCTCGATGAAGCGGACCCCGGCGTTCACGAAGAACGAGATACGGGCGACGACATCGCCGAACCGCTCCGCCGGCACCTGCCCGCTGTCCCGTACCGCGTCCAGCACGGCGATCGCCGTCGACATCGCGTACGCGATCTCCTGGACCGGGGTGGCTCCCGCCTCCTGGAGGTGGTAGCTGCAGATGTTGATCGGGTTCCACCTGGGGATGTGCGCCACCGTGTACGTGATCATGTCGGTGGTCAGCCGCAGCGAGGGCACCGGCGGGAAGACATGCGTCCCGCGCGACAGATACTCCTTCACGATGTCGTTCTGCGTCGTCCCCTGGAGCAGATCGCGGTCCGCGCCCTGCTCCTCGGCGACCACCTGGTAGAGCGCCAGCAGCCACATGGCCGTGGCGTTGATGGTCATCGAGGTGTTCATCCGGTCGAGCGGGATGTCCTGGAACAGCCGCCGCATGTCGCCGAGATGGGAGACGGGCACACCGACCCGGCCGACCTCGCCGCGCGCGAGGACATGGTCGGGGTCGTAACCCGTCTGCGTCGGCAGGTCGAAGGCGACCGAGAGTCCGGTCTGGCCCTTGGCGAGGTTGCCGCGGTACAGCGCGTTGGACGCCTCGGCGGTCGAATGGCCGGCGTACGTCCGCATGAGCCACGGCCGGTCTTTCCGGCGTCCGCCGCCGGATCGCTCCTCCGGCATGTCACACGTCCCGGAAGCGGTTGATGGCGTCGATGTGCTGGGCGCGTGTTTCCGTGTCGCTGACGCCCAGGCCCTCACGGGGCGCCAGCGCGAGCACCCCGACCTTGCCCTGGTGCCGGTTGCTGTGGACGTCGTACGCGGCCTGGCCGGTCTCCTCCAGGGTGTACACCCTCGACAGGGTGGGGTGGATCTTCCCCTTGGCCACGAGGCGGTTGGCCTCCCACGCCTCGCGGTAGTTGGCGAAGTGCGAGCCCACGATCCGCTTCAGCGACATCCACAGGTAGCGGTTGTCGTACTCGTGGGTGTAGCCGGACGTCGACGCGCACGTGACGATCGTGCCGCCCTTGCGTGTGACGTACACGCTGGCGCCGAAGGTCTCCCGGCCGGGGTGCTCGAAGACGATGTCGACGTCCTCACCGCCGGTCAGCTCGCGGATGCGTTTGCCGAACCGCTTCCACTCGCGCGGGTTCTGGTGGTGCTCGTCCGCCCAGAACCGGTAGTCCTCGGCGGTGCGGTCGATGATCGCCTCGGCGCCCATGCGCCGGCAGATCTCCGCCTTGTGGTCGCTGGAGACGACACAGACGGGGTTGGCGCCGCCGGCGAGCGCGAACTGGGTGGCGTACGAGCCGAGTCCGCCGCTCGCTCCCCAGATCAGCACGTTGTCGCCCTGCTTCATCCCGGCGCCGTTGCGTGACACCAGCTGGCGGTAGGCGGTGGAGTTGACCAGACCGGGGGCCGCCGCCTCCTCCCAGCTCAGATGCGCCGCTTTGGGCATCAGCTGGTTGGACTTGACGAGCGCGATCTCGGCCAGGCCGCCGAAGTTGGTCTCGAAGCCCCAGATACGCTGCTCGGGGTCGAGCATCGTGTCGTTGTGCCCGTCCGAGCTCTCCAGCTCGACGGAGAGGCAGTGCGCGACGACCTCGTCGCCCGGCCGCCAGGTGTTGACGCCGGGTCCGGTACGCAGCACGACCCCGGCCAGGTCGGACCCGATGACGTGGTACGGCAGGTCATGACGGCTCGACAGCTCGCTGAGCCTGCCGTAGCGCTCCAGGAAGCCGAAGGTCGACATCGGCTCGAAGATCGAGGTCCAGACGGAGTTGTAGTTGACCGAGCTGGCCATGACGGCCACCAGGGCCTCGCCGGGGCCGAGTTCGGGCACCGGCACATCGTCCAGGTGGAGCGATTTGCGCGGGTCCTTCTCGCGGGAGTCGAGACCGGCGAACATCTCGGTCTCGTCCTTGTGCACGGTGACCGCGCGATACGTAGCGGGCAGGGGCAGAGCGGCGAAGTCGGCGGACGTGCTGTCCGGCGACTGGATGGCGTCCAGGATGTCCTTCACGGTGTGGCCTCCGGCGAAGCGTGTTGCGGGAACGCTGAACAGGTCCCTGGCGGATGGGACGTGGGGCCGCGCTGTGCGCGTGGTGCGGTGGAGGTGTGCCGTCGGTTCGGCGCGTGGTGGTGCACGGCGACGCCGGGTGGGCGTGCGGAATGCCTGTGACGCAGGCGTCCGGGCACACAGGCCGGGTGGCTTGCGGGGACAGCCGGCGTACGAGAGGTCTCGGTACGCCGGCCGCCCGGACTCTCACAAGGTATGGCACGCCGTGTCATTGGACAAGGCACTGCGTGCCAAGAAATTCTCTCAGTTGTCATCCGTGAGGCACGCATGAGCACCATCGGTCCGCTGTGTGGGATGAAATGTCAGCTTAAGTCGCTGCTCGTCGGTGATGGGTCTCAGGCGAGGTGTGTCGCCTCAGGTGTCGAGCAGGTCCCCGAGGCAGGCCAAGTAGAGGGCGATGGCCGTGCCGGGCTCCCGTCCCCGGCAGCCCTCGGGTGGTCCTGGCCACCGGCCACAACATGCTCGGCCTGATGCTGGGCCCGGCCACCGGCCGGCTCGTCGCCGGGCTGGTGACCGGAGCGGCCGACAGCGCACTGGCCGCCCCGTTCGACCCGGCGCGGGGCGCGCGGCGCCACCGGGGCCGGTCGCGCGGCCGGGGTCGGCTCACGCGTCCTTGAGCGCCTGCTTGATCGTGCGCATGACCTCGTCCAGCGGCGCGTCGGTACGGGCCACCGCCACCAGGACCTCGCCGCTGGTGCTCGCCGTGGCCGCCGGCCTCCCGCCCGCGCCGGTGCCCATCGTCCGGCCCGCGCCGATGCCCGAGCCGAACGTGTCGCGCACGATCGCGAAGGCGTGGTCGAGCTGCGTCTCCACGTCCCCCTGGCCGTCGGCGCGCAGCCAGCGGCGCAGCACGTGGTTGTGCGCGGTGACGACGGCGGACGCTGCCACCTCGGCGAGCAGCGGGTCGTCGTTGCCGTCGGGGTGCTCGTGCTCGTCGAAATGGCCCAGCAGATAACGGGTGAACAGCCGTTCGTAGCGGGCCACCGAGGCGATCTCCGCCTCGCGCAGCGTGGGCACCTCGCGGGTGAGCTGGTAGCGCGCCACGGACAGGGTCGGTGAGGCCGCGTACATCCGCATGACCTCCTTGATGCCACGGCACACGGTGTCGAGCGGGTGCTCGTGCGCCGGTGCCGCGTTCAGGACCGCCTCGGCGCGCACCAGGGTGTCGTCGTGGTCGGGGAAGATCGCCTCTTCCTTGGAACGGAAGTGCCGGAAGAACGTCCGGCGCGCGACCCCCGCCGCCGCGGCGATCTCGTCGACGGTCGTCGCCTCGTACCCCTTGGTCGAGAACAACTCCATGGCCGCCGCCGACAGCTCCCGGCGCATCTTCAGCCGTTGGGCCGCCGCACGGCCACCCGCCGCGCTCTCCGGCGCGTTGGTCGTCGTGCTCGTCGTCGTGCTGGGCGTCGTGTTCGTACGGGCGGGCGTTCGGGCGGAGTCAGCGGGCTGAGCCATGACCCGAACGTACTGCATTCCCGCAGGAGAGCGCGCCCGAGGGACACTCGCCTGACCCGGCCCGGGACACCCTCTAGCGCCGGGCCGCGTACTCGCGGAAGCCGCGGCCCGTCTTGCGGCCCAGGCAGCCCGCCGCCACCAGGTGTTCCAGCAGCGGTGCCGGGGCCAGCCCCGGATCGCGGAACTCGTGGTGCAGCACGCGCTCGATGGCCAGCGAGACGTCCAGACCGACCACGTCGAGCAGCTCGAACGGCCCCATCGGATAGCCGCCGCCCAGCTTCATCGCCGCGTCGATGTCGTCCAGCGTCGCGTAGTGCTCCTGCACCATCTTGACGGCGTTGTTCAGATACGGGAACAGCAGCGCGTTCACGATGAAACCCGCCCGGTCGCCGCAGTCCACCGGGTGCTTGCGGATCGTCCCGCACACCTCGCGCACCGTCGCGTGGACCTCGTCCGACGTCAGGACCGTACGGACCACCTCCACCAGCTTCATCGCCGGAGCCGGGTTGAAGAAGTGCATCCCGATGACGTCCTGCGGGCGCGTCGTGGCGCGGGCACAGGCGACGACCGGCAGCGACGACGTCGTGGTGGCCAGCACGGCACCCGGCTTGCAGACCTTGTCGAGCGTCGCGAACAGCTGCCGCTTGACCTCCAGGTCCTCGGCCACGGCCTCGACGGCGAGATCCACGTCGTCGAACGCGTCGAGCGAACCGGCCGGCGTGATCCGCGCCAGGGCGTCGTCGCGCGCCTCACCCGTCAGCCGGCCCTTGTCGACGGAGCGGCCCAGGGACTTGGCGACGCGGGCCTTGGCCGCCTCCGCCTTCTCCTGGCTGCGGGCCGCGAGCACCACGACGTAACCCGCCTTGGCGAACACCTCGGCGATACCGCTCGCCATCGTTCCCGATCCCGCGACGCCGACCGAGCGGACGGCGGGCCGCTCGCCCGGGGCCGGCTTGACGTCCAGCGGGGTCAGCGCGTCGCGCACCACCGTGCCACTGCCCGGCGCCTCGTACGTGTAGAAGCCGCGCCCCGACTTACGGCCGGTCAGCCCGGCCTCGCTGAGCTGGCGCAGGACCGGCGCCGGGGCGTGCAGCCGGTCGCGCGACGCCGCGTACATGGCCTCCAGGACCGTGCGGGCGGTGTCGACGCCGATCAGGTCGAGCAGTGCCAGCGGGCCCATCGGCAGTCCGCAGCCGAGCCGCATCGCGGCGTCGATGTCCTCGCGGGAGGCGTACTTGGCCTCGTACATCGCGGCGGCCTGGTTCAGATAGCCGAAGAGGAGCCCGTCGGCGACGAAACCCGGCCGGTCGCCCACGGCGACGGGCTCCTTGCCCAGCTCGCGCGCCAGCGCGGTGACGGCGGTGACGGCCGCCGGCGCGGTCAGCACCGACGACACGACCTCGACCAGCTTCATCGCCGGGGCCGGGTTGAAGAAGTGCACCCCGAGCACGCGCTCCGGGTGCGCGGAGTCGGCGGCGAGCCGGGTCACCGACAGGGCGTTCGTGCCGGTGGCCAGGATGGTGGTCGGCCCGACGATCGCGTCCAGCGCGCGGAAGACCTGCTGCTTGATCTCGTACGACTCCGGGACCACCTCGATGACGAGATCGGCGTCCGCGGCGGCCTGGAGGTCGGTGAAGGTACGGAACCGGGTGAGCAGGCCGCGCCGCTCCTCCGCGGTGATCCGCCCGCGCTCCACGGCGCGCGCGGTGGACGCTTCGAGCGCGGCGGTCGCCTGCGCGGTGGCGCTCTCGTCGATGTCGATGCCGATGACCTCACGGCCGGCGCGGGCGAGGACCTCGGCGATACCGGTCCCCATCGTGCCGAGACCGACGACGGCGATGGTGGAGAGAGGGATGTCCATCACGGGACTCCAGGGGTGAGTGACGACTGAAGAGGGGGACACGTACGCGGCGGCCGACTGGCGTGGGCCGCACGGGTGTTGTGTGTGCCGCGCGCACAAGTGCGCGGCGGTGTCGATGGCGTTCAGTAGTGAGAGCCGGCGGACCCTGTCCCGGAGTCGCGCCGTACGGTGCCGAACCGACGGGCACTCACGGTGGCTGCGTCACCAGGCCACCGGGAGCCGCGGGAATTTCCCGCTCACTTGAGGTTAACCGGTGGGTAATGAGCGCGCCAGCCCTGGGAGGATGTGCGGTACGTCACCGGCGGAATCCGGCCGTTCCCGCTTCGGGTGGTCACGGAGAGCGTCTTGCCGGACACGCAGCGCGGATACCCTGCCCGGCATGAGCGACCTGGAACGGCAGGCGGGACCTGCGGATACGGCCGGGGTGACCGCCGAACGGGCCGTGGCCGACGAGGACTTGCACGCACTCGCCGACCGGGTACGCGGCGAGTCCGGTGACTCGGCCACGTACCGGCGGCTGATCGTCACCGAGAACCACGAGGAACTGGCCGATGTCCTCGTCGCCCCCCAACATCCCCTGTGGGCACGGGAGATCGCGGCCTTCCGGCTCGGCAGCGCCGGGGACCGGAGGGCGTTCGAGGCGCTGGTACTGCTGCTCAATCACAGAGATCCCGAACGCTGCGTGTCGGCCGCCCGCGCGCTGGCGCGGCTGCGGGACCCCCGTACGCCGCGCGCCGCCGCCGCGCTCGCCACGAACGTGCTGCGCACGGCGTACGCGCTCCAGCCGGTGCGGCTGCTCACCGAGCTACGGGCGCCGGAGTCCGTACCGGCCCTGATCGCGACCCTGGAGCGCCTGCTGGCACCCGACGAGGCCCACTGGCGGGTGGCGCTCGCGTGCGTCGAGGGCCTGGGGCGGCTCGGTGACCGGCGCGCGCTGCCCCTGCTGCGGGCGGCCCGTGGGCACCCGCGGCTCTCCGGTGCGGCGTCGGAGGCGCTCAGCCGGCTGGCGTGACGTCGCGCGTGACGGGGCGCGCGTACCGCACCTCGGGTACGGCGACGCCGCCGGCGTCGAAGGGCTCCTCGGCGCCGTCGGGTGCGAAACCGGCCGTTTCGTAGAAGCGGCGGGCGCGGGCGTTCTCCTTCAGGACCCAGAGGAGGAGATGGGCGAAACCGTCGGCGGCGGCGCGCTCCAGCACGACGTCCAGCAGGCGGCGGCCGACACCGGTCGCGACCTGCTCCGGCCGTACGTACAGCGCGTACAGCTCACCGGCGCCTTCCGATACGTCCTCGTCCCGGCACGGCCCGAGGCAGCCCCATGCGACCACCGCGCCGTCGCGCTCGGCCACCACGTTCACGACCGTGCCGTCGCCTTCGGCGAGGCGGCGGCGCTGCCGGGCCGCGTCCTCCTCGGCGCTCATCGCGTCGAGGTACGCCTGCGGCATCATCCCGGCGTACGCCCACCGCCATCCGCCGATCCGCAGAGCAGCGACGGCGTCGCAGTCGTCGGCGGTCATCGCCCGGACGAGGAGTGCGCCCATGGCTCAGGCGTCCTCGCCGACGACGGCGAACGCCTCGATCTCGACGAGCAGTTCGGGCCGGAACAGCGCGGCCACCTGGACGGCGGAGCTGGCCGGGGGCCGCGCGGTGTCGATCACCTCGTCGCGCGCGATGCGGATGGCGGGCAGGTGCGCGACGTCCGTCACGAAGTACGTCAGCTTCACGACATCCTCGAACGACGCGCCCGCCTCGGCGAGACAGCGGCGCAGATTCTCGAAGACCTGCCGCGCCTGCGCACCGGCGTCCCCCTCGCCGACGACCTTGCCGTCCACATCAAACGCACACTGCCCGGCCACGGCAACGAACCGCCCGGTACCCCAGACGACATGGCTGTAGCCGTTGCCGGGGGCGACACCGGCGGGTGAGTGCACATGGGTAAGTCGAGTCATTCCCCCATCCTGTCGGACCCCCCGCCGCCGATCGAGGACTTTTAGCGACCGACCGACCGCCCCTTCGCCGCGGGCGAGACGCGCCAACTGCCCTTGCCGGGCGGGCGTGCCTTGTGGCCTGCGGCGGCGCGGAGTTGGCGCGTCGGTAGGGCCGTCGGCCCGGTGCACCGCCTCGGGGCGGTCAGGGCCCGGCTGCGTACCGGCGTCGTCCGGGCGTCGTCCGGGCGCCGGGCAGAGCGGCTGTGGCAACCCAGGGCGCGTGTGTGCCACCCGCAGGGTCAGGACAGTTCCTGCTCCCTACCGACCGCCGCCGTCAGCGCGTCGTGCGACTCGCTGTTGAACGACATCAGGCGGACCCGTTCCACAGCCGTCGGGGTCGAGCGGAGCGTGTCGACCGCGATGCGGGCCGCGCGGTCCGGCGGGAAGCCGAAGATGCCCGTGGAGATCGCCGGGAACGCGACGCTCCTGGCGCCCAGTTCGTCCGCCACCTCCAGGCAGCGGCGGTAGCAGGAGGCCAGTACCTCCGGCTCGCCGTGGGTGCCGTCCTTCCAGACCGGGCCCACCGTATGGATCACGTGCCGGATCGGTGGATCGAGGTCGAAGCCCGGCGTCGCCTTCGCGTCGCCCCGTGCGCACGGCGCGATCGACGCGCCCGCCTCGGCCAGTCGCGGGCCCGCGGCCCGGTGGATCGCCCCGTCCACGCCGCCCCCGCCGCGCAGCGACTCGTTCGCCGCGTTGACGATGGCGTCCGTGTCCTGGCGTGTGATGTCACCCCGCACGACCTCGATCACAGTCATGCCCCGGATTGTCGCACCCGGACTACAGCAGCGTCAGCTGCGTCGGCCCCGCCTCCGGAACCGTGTCCGGCGTCTCCGGGACCAGGACACGGCGCCGCCCCGCCCGCCCCGCCGGGCCGATGCCGAACTCGTCCGCCAGTTCGTGGACCTGGCGCGTGATACGGCGCTGGTACCACTTCGGCGCGTACGCCCCCTCCGCGTACAGCCGCTCGTAGCGCGGCACCAGATACGCGTGGTGCTCCAGCAGCCACCGCATGAACCACTCGCGCGCCCCCGGCCGAAGATGCAGCACCAGCGGGGTCACCGACGTCGCCCCGGACGCGGCTATCGCCCGCACCGTGGCCCGCAGTTGGTCCGCGCTGTCGCCGAGGAAGGGGATGACGGGGGCCATCAGGACCCCGCAGCCTATGCCGTTGTCCGTCAGCGTGCGGACGGCGTCGAGGCGGCGCTGCGGCGAGGGCGTGCCCGGCTCGACCGTGCGCCACAGGCGCTCGTCGGTGAAGCCGACGGAGACGGACACACCGACGTCCGTGACCTGGGCGGCCTGCCGCAGCAGTTCGAGGTCGCGCAGGATCAGGGTGCCCTTCGTCAGGATCGAGAAGGGATTCGCGTGGTCGCGCAGCGCCGAGATGATGCCCGGCATCAGCCGGTAGCGGCCCTCGGCCCGCTGGTAGCAGTCGACGTTCGTGCCCATCGCGATGTGCGCGCCCTGCCAGCGCCGCGACGCGAGCTGGCGCCGCAGCAGCTCCGGCGCGTTGATCTTGACCACGATCTGCGAGTCGAAGCCGATGCCGGTGTCGAGGTCCAGATAGCTGTGGGTCTTGCGGGCGAAGCAGTACACGCACGCGTGTGAGCAGCCCCGGTACGGATTGACCGTCCACTCGAAGGGCATCCGGGACGCACCCGGCACCCGGTTCACGATCGAACGGGCGCGGATCTCGTGAAAGGTGATGCCGCGGAATTCGGGGGTGTCGAAGGTCCTGGTGGTCACCGCGTCCGTACCGAAGAGCGCGGCGTCGCGGGCCGACGTGGGGTTCTCGGCCAAATTGTCCCAGCGCATGTGCGCCTCCTCAGTTGTACTGACCACAGAATAGAACATGTGTTCCCATGATCGATGCAACCCCGGATTTGGGCGCGCCCTCTGGAGATGGTTGGCTTGGCAGCCCGGAGAACCGAATGCTGGAGGAAGCAATGGCGCAGGTCGAAGCCACGACGGAGCGGATCATCGCGGCGGACCCGGAGACGGTGTTCGACGCGCTGGCGGATTACCAGGACACCCGCCCCAAGGTGATGCCCGCGCACTTCAGCGAGTACGAGGTCCGCGAGGGCGGCGACGGCGAGGGGACGCTCGTCCACTGGAAGCTCCAGGCGACCAGCAAGCGCGTGCGTGACTGTCTCCTTGAGGTGAGCGAGCCCACCGACGGCCAGCTCGTGGAGAAGGACCGCAACTCCTCGATGGTCACCACCTGGGTCGTCACCCCGGCCGGCGAAGGCCGCTCGAAGGCCGTCGTCACCACCGTCTGGGACGGCGCGGGCGGCATCGGCGGCTTCTTCGAGAGGACGTTCGCGCCCAAGGGGCTCGCCCGTATCTACGACGAGCTGCTCGCGAAGCTCGCGGCCGAGACGGAGAAGGCCTCCGAGGCGTCCTGAACGGCCCTGCCCCAGGGGTGCCCCGAAGGTCGCCCCGAGGGCCGTTCCGCGCCGTCAAGTCCCTTGCGGCCGGGCCGGTTCAGGGGTCAAGGGGCAGTGACCCCCCGGTCACCGATTCGAGTGGTTTCCCCCGTGACGCGTGACGTACGCCCGCGCACCACGCGTTACGGGAAAGCCGCTGATGAGCGCCCCCGAGCGTGCCTCACCACCCCATGCTTCCGTGCGCCGGACCTCGTTCGGGGAAGCGCCCAGCTTGCTCCCGCTCTGCGTGCAATGTGAAGAATTACGCCGCGCAGACGCGACGAAGGGGAGCAATTCGTGGGTGGGATCACGCTGGTGAAGGACGACGGGCAGGCCACCGTGCCCGCCCCGGCCCCGATCGGACCGCCCCCACCCGCCCCCGGCGCCGCCACTCCGGGCGGTGAACTCTCCCCGCGCCAGGTGCGCCTGGTCTTTGTCGGGCTGATGCTCGCGCTGCTTCTCGCCGCGCTGGAGCAGATGATCGTCGCCACCGCCCTGCCGAAGATCGTCGGCGAACTCCAGGGCCTCGACCGGATGTCCTGGGCGATCACCGCGTACCTGCTGACCTCCACCATCGGCCTGCCGATCTACGGCAAGCTCGGCGACCTCTTCGGCCGCAAGGGCGTCTTCCAGTTCGCGATCGTCGTCTTCGTCGTCGGATCGGCCCTGGCCGGCTGGTCCCGCACGATGAACGAACTCATCGCCTTCCGCGCCCTCCAGGGCGTCGGCGCGGGCGGACTCATGATCGGCGTCCAGGCGATCATGGCCGACATCGTGCCGCCCCGCGAACGCGGTCGCTACATGGGCCTCATCGGCGGCGCGTTCGGCCTCGCCTCGGTCGCCGGACCGCTGCTCGGCGGCTTCTTCACCGACCATGTCTCCTGGCGCTGGTGCTTCTACTTCAACGTCCCCTTCGGCCTCGTCACACTCGCCGTCGTCACCGCCGTACTCAAGCTCCCCAAGCCCGGACGCAAGGCCCGGCTCGACATCATGGGAGCCGTGCTGCTCGCCGCCGCGTCGACCTGCCTGGTGCTGCTGACCAGTTGGGGCGGTACGGAGTACGAGTGGGGCTCGCGCGTCATCCTCGGACTCGCCGCCGGTTCCGTGGTGACGACCGTCCTGTTCGTGGCCGTCGAACGCTTCGCGCCCGAACCGATCATCCCGCTGCGGCTGTTCCGCGACTCGATCTTCAACATCACCGGTCTCGTCGGCGCGGTGATCGGCGTGGCGCTGTTCGGCGCCGCCAGCTATCTGCCGACCTTCCTCCAGATGGTCGACGGCGCGTCGGCCACCGAGTCCGGCCTGTTGATGATCCCGATGATGGGCGGCATCGTCATCGCCTCGGTCGTCTCCGGCCAACTCATCAGCCGTACGGGCCGCTACCGGATCTACCCCGTCCTCGGCGCCGCGATCTCCGCCGTCGGCATGTGGCTGCTGTCCCGACTGGAGACCGACACCTCCCGGCTCGAATACAGCCTCTGGCAGGCCGTGCTCGGCGTCGGCGTCGGCCTGGTCATGCCGGTGCTGATCCTCGCCGTGCAGAACTCCGTCCAGCCCTCCGACCTCGGCACCGCCACCAGCGCCAACACCTACTTCCGCCAGATCGGCGGCAGCGTCGGCGCCGCCATCTTCGGCACGCTCTTCGCCGACCGGCTCACCGACGCGCTCGCCGACCGCGTCCCGGCCGGCACCGGGCCGGCGAGCGCCGAATCCATCACGCCGCAGATGGTGCACGCGATGCCGCCCGCGCTGCGGGACAGCTACATCCAGGCGTACGCGGACGCGATGCCGCGGATCTTCCTCTACCTCGTGCCGGTGCTCCTGCTCGGCCTGCTCATCGCCTGCTTCCTCAAGGAGAAACCACTGGTGTCCCAGAACGCCTCCGCCGCCGAGTCCACCGCCGTCCCGGCCGCCCGCACCGCCCCCTCCGGCTCCCCGGCCGGGAACGGCACCGCCCCCTCGCACACCTACACACCGGGCGTCCCCGTCTGCGGCATCGTGCAGCACCACGACGGCACCACCGTCCCGCGCGCCGCCCTCACCCTCATCGACGTCCAGGGCACCCAGATCGGGCGCGGGGCCAGCGGCGAGGACGGGCGGTACGCGCTGAGCGTGCCGGGGGCCGGTTCGTACGTGATGATCGCCGCGGCCGGCGGACACCAGCCGCAGGCCGTCACCGTCACCGTGGGCGAGCGGCCTGTCGAGCTGGACGTGGTCCTCGGCGGCGCCGGGCGACTCGCCGGGGCCGTTCTGACCGCCGACGGCACTCCCGTGCGCGACGCCGCCGTCACCCTCACCGACGTACGCGGCGATGTCGTCGCCTCGACCCGCAGCGGGCGCGAAGGCGGCTATGTCATCTCGGAGTTGGTGGCGGGGGAGTACACGCTCGCCGCCAGCGCGCCCGCCTTCCGGCCCGCCGCGCTCCTCGTCAGCGTCCAGGCCTCCCGCGAGACCCGGCAGGACATCGAACTGGCCGGCGGCGCGGTGCTGCGCGGCACCGTACGGGCCGGGGGCGGCCGTCCCGTCGAGGACGCGCGTGTCACCCTGCTCGACGCGGCGGGCAATGTCGTCGACACGCTCACGACGGGTGCGGACGGGACGTTCCGGTTCGTCGACCTGTCCTCCGGGGAGTACACGGTCATCGCGGCGGGCTATCCGCCGGTGGCGACGGTGCTGCGGATGGCGGGCGGCGGACGCACCGAGAGAGACCTGCAGCTGGGGCACGCGGACTGAGCGGTCCTGCTGACTGAATTTCAGTCAACTTTGGGGCGTACGCGGGCGCACGACCGATTGGTTCATTGCCCGGCGCATTGCGTGTTCGGAGCCGTACCGTGGGTGCACAGCCGCAGATCCCGGCGGCGGGGAAGGAGCCTTCCACCCATGGACAGTGGCACTCCGTCGCTTCGGTCACGACGGCAGCACGCCGTGACCGGCCGGATTCCGCTCGCCGTGGTCGTCGTGGACGCAGACGGCCTCGTATCGCACTGGTCGAGCGGCGCAGGGCGGCTTTTCGGCCATTCCAAGGAAGCCGCGGTCGGGCAGCCTGCGGGCGATCTGATGCCGGTCTCCGGGGCGCTCACCGAGGACCGGACCGGGCTGGTCAACGGCGGCTACGAGACGTACCAGCCGTATGAGGCGTACGACGAGCTGGGGCCGGAGCTGCACGGGCGCAGCTCCTATCCCACCTCGGGTCGGGCGAAGCTCTCCGAGCCGGGGCGGCCCCGGCTCGACGTGCTGTGGTGGGCGTATCCGCTGGCCGGTCCGGGACCCGGCCGCCATCTCGTACTCGCCGCGGACGTCGAGCAGTTCCGGACGGACATCGGCGCCGACACGGAGCGGATAGCGCCGGGTTTCTCGCTGCACACCGAATTTCCCGACGCCGAGTCGCTGGCGGGCCAACTCCCGTACATCCTGCCGAACATGAGCGTCGCGGAGTCGGAGCGCATCGTCGACCAGGTCCTCGAACTCGGCTATCCGGTGCTGGAGTTCAGCCAGCACGAGAGGGTTCCCGTCACTCCCGACTGGGGAGTGCCGCGCCGCCCGGCGGGACGAGCGGGGCGCGCGTACGGTACGACGGAGACCGGCGCGCCGGGCCACGCCGACCCATTCGGCGACCACCACCCCGCGCCCGCGCCGGAACTCGACCTGGAATACGCGGCCGTCCGTGAGCGGCTGGAATTCCTGAACGAGGTCAGCGGCCTGATCGGCTCCTCCCTGGACCTGGCGCGCACCATCCGCGAGGTCACCAGCGCCGCCGTGCCCCGCTTCGCCGACTTCGCCGGCACCCATCTGCGCGCCGCCGTCCTGGCCGGCGAGGGCTTCCCCGACGGGCGGCCCGACGTCACCACCGTCTGGCACCGCGTCTGGGTCGAGCACAACGACGAACCGGGCCGCTGGGACGACACCGTGCCGGTCGGCGAGGCCATCGCCTTCCCTGAACACACCCCGTTCTTCCAGTGCATGGTCACCGGCGAACCCGTCCTCATCCCGCAGCTCAGCGCGGAGGACGGCGACCGGATCTCCGCCCAGTTCGAGAAGCGTGACCTGCGCCCGCTGATCAACAACCGGTCCATGCTGCTCGTGCCGCTCAAGGCGCGCGACGTCGTGCTCGGCTTCATGGTGCTGATGCGGCGTCAGGGCCGGCAGCCCTTCGACGACATGGACCGCACCACCGGCGCCGAACTGGCCGCCAGGGCCGGTCTCGTACTCGACAACGCCCGGATGTACACGTATCAGGAGAACGTCGCCGAAACGCTCCAGGACAGCATGCTGCCGCAGGTCGCCCGGCGCATGGCGGGCTGCGACATCGCCACCCGCTATCTGCCCGGCACCCGCCTCGGCCGGATCGGCGGCGACTGGTTCGACTCCGTCAAACTGCCCGGCTCACGCACCGCGCTCGTCGTGGGCGACGTCATGGGCCACGGCCTCAACTCGGCCGCGATGATGGGCCAGTTGCGTACGGCCGTGCAGACGATGGCGACCATGGAGATGCCGCCCGCCCAACTGCTCCGCAATCTCGACGACTTGGCACAGCGCCTGGGCGACAACTATCTCGCGACCTGCCTCTACGCGGTGTACGACCCCATCCGCTCCGAGCTGCAGATCGCCAACGCCGGACATATCCCGCCCGTCGTGGTGCGCGCCGCCGACGGCCGCAGCGAACTGCTCGACCTGCCCACCGGCGCGCCCATCGGTGTCGGCGGAGTGCCGTTCGAGACCGCGACGGTACGGGTCGACCCCGGCGACCGCCTGGTGCTCTGCACCGACGGCCTGGTCGAGGTGCGCGGCCAGGACATCGGCGCCGGACTCGCGGCGCTCTGCGAGTCGGCCGCGCATCCCGCCGCGTCCATGGACCACGCCTGCGACACCATCATCCGCGCACTCAACACCCATGGCGGACGCAAGGACGACGTGGCGCTGCTGATGGCCCGGCTGAACGGGATCCCGGACGGTGACGTCGCCGAGTGGCAGCTCGCGCTCGACCCCCGCGAGGTCGCGCGGGCCCGGCGCCTGGTGCGCGGCAAGCTGTACGAGTGGAATCTGCCGCAGGCCGTGGAGAGCGCGGAGCTGATGGTCAGCGAGTTGGTCACCAACGCCGTACGGCATGCCCGTATCCGCCATGTCGGGCTGCGGCTGGTCCGCAACGGCGCCCTGCTCTGCGAGGTCACCGACGACGAGCCGGCTCCCGCGAGCCTGCTGGACGCGACGGCCGACGACGAATCCGGCCGGGGGCTGCGGGTTGTGAGCAGGCTGGCCCGCGGCTGGGGGAGCAGCAGTTCGGCGCACGGCAAGACGGTGTGGTTCGAACAGGCTCTCGTGGGAAGGGGTTCGCGAGTGACGCGGAGCTGATGCATCATCAAGGCGCCCCATTCGGGCGGGAATCGGGGAGGCGCGGATGAGTGTGTCGGAGCGTTACCGGGACTCGTGGGAAAGCTACTGGCGTGAGACCTCCGACGCGCCGGGCGAGGCGATCTGGGACTCCGACCCCTCCCTCGCCGCCGTACCGCACTGCGACATCCTCCTGCCGCACGCCGACCCCGCGCTGCCCGTGATCGACCTCGGTTGCGGCAACGGCACCCAGACCCGCTATCTCGCCACCCGCTTCGCCCGCGCGGTCGGTGTGGACCTCTCGCACGCGGCGATAGAGCACGCACAGCGCGCCGACACCGACAAAGTGGCCGAGTTCGAACAGCTCAGTCTGGTGGACGACGTAGCGGTCCGGGCGCTGTCGGCGCGGGTCGGCGAGGCCCACGTCTATATGCGCGCCGTCATCCACCAGAGTGAACCCAAGGACCGGTCCGCCGTCGCCGGCGCGGTGGCCGCGCTGCTGGGCACGCGCGGCCGGGCGTTCGTCGTGGAGCTGACCTCGGGCTCGAAAACGGTGCTCCAGCAGGCCGCCGGGGCCCCCGGCGGGCCGCCCGCGAAACTGCGGCGCGTCTTCGACCACGGACTGAAGCCGGCCGGGGCCGCCGACGACGAGGTGCCCAGGGTCCTGGGCGAGGCGGGCCTGCGGATCATCGACAGCGGGGACACCACGCTGCCGCAGACGGAGTACCTGGCCGACGGCACCCGGCTCGACCTGCCCGCCCGGTGGTTCGTCCTGGCCCCCGCCTGACGCGCCCGGCACCGGCCGGGGTGGTCGTCGGGTCCGGCGACGCGTACGGTTTCGCTGCATGAAGATCCTCATCAGCGCCGACATGGAGGGCGCCACCGGTGTGACCTGGCCGGGCGACGTCCTGCCGGGTACGCCGCAGTGGGAGCGCTGCCGCACCCTGTTCACCTCGGACGTGAACGCCGCCGTCCTCGGCTTCCTGGACGGCGGCGCCGACGAGGTACTGATCAACGAGGCGCACTGGAGCATGCGCAATCTGCTTCTGGAGGAGCTGGACGAGCGGGCCCAGATGCTGACCGGGCGTCACAAGACGCTGAGCATGGTCGAAGGGGTCCAGCACGGCGACGTCGACGCGATCGCCTTCGTCGGCTACCACACGGGCGCGGGCACCGAGGGCGTTCTCGCGCACACCTATCTCGCCAACTCCATCACCGGCGTCTGGCTCAACGGCGCCCGCGCGAGCGAGGGCCTGCTCAACGCCCATGTCGTCGCCGAGTACGGCGTCCCCGTGGTCCTCGTCACCGGCGACGACCTGACCTGCCTGGACGCCGACGGTTACGCGCCCGAGGCCCTCAAGGTCGCCGTGAAGGACTACGTCTCGCGGTACGCCGCGGTCTGCCGCACCCCCGCCCGTACCGCCGCCGACATCCGCGCGGCGGCCACGGAGGCGACGGCACTGGCCGTACGGCACGAACCGGTCGACGGCGGCCCGTTCACCGTCGAGTTGGAGTTCGACGCCGAGCATCTCTCCGCGGCGGCCACGGTCGTCCCCGGAGTGGTGAGCGGCGGCGAACGGCGTGTCGCGTACACCAGCGAGACGATGTATGAGGGCATTCGCACGTTCAAGGCGGTCACCACGATCGTCTCGGCCGCCGTGGAGGAGCAGTATGGCTGACAGGACGCCCGCAGAGGGGCCCGTGGACCGGGCCGAGGCCGCCGAGGTCATCGGCACGGACGTCATCGACACCGTGGCGCTGGACGAGGTGGTGACGTTCACCTCGGAGCTGATCCGCATCGACACGACCAACCGCGGCAACGGCGACTGCGAGGAACGCCCCGCCGCCGAGTACGTCGCCGAGCGGCTGGCGGCGGCCGGACTGGAGCCCACGCTCCTCGAACGGACCCCCGGCCGGACCAACGTCGTCGCGCGCATTCCCGGCACCGACCCGACGGCCGAAGCGCTCCTGGTCCACGGCCATCTGGACGTGGTGCCCGCCGAGCCCGCCGACTGGTCCGTGCACCCCTTCTCCGGCGAGGTCGAGGACGGCGTCGTATGGGGCCGCGGGGCCGTCGACATGAAGAACATGGACGCGATGGTCCTCGCCGTCGTCCGGGCCTGGGCCCGGTCCGGAGTCCGGCCGCGCCGCGACATCGTGCTCGCCTACACGGCCGACGAGGAGGCCAGCGCGATCGACGGCTCCGGCTTCCTCGCCGACCACCACCCGGAGCTGTTCGAGGGCTGTACGGAGGGCATCAGCGAATCCGGCGCCTACACCTTCCACGCCGGGCCCGGCATGGCGCTCTACCCCATCGGGGCGGGCGAGCGCGGCACCGGCTGGCTCAAGCTCACCGCGCACGGCAGGGCCGGCCACGGCTCCAAGGTCAACCACGCCAACGCGGTCAGCAGGCTGGCCGCGGCCGTCGCCCGTATCGGCGACCACACGTGGCCGCTCAGGCTCACCCCGACCGTCCGCGCCGCGCTCAGGGAACTGGCGGCGCTGCACGGCCTCGACGCCGACGTCGAGGCGGCGGACTTCGACGCCGACGTCCTGCTCGCCAAGCTCGGCCCCGCCGCCGCGCTGGTCGAGGCGACCGTACGCAACAGCACCAACCCGACGGTCCTGGACGCCGGTTACAAGGTCAATGTGATCCCCGGTCACGCCACCGCCCTGGTCGACGGGCGGATGCTGCCGGGCACCGAGGACGAATTCCTGGCCACCCTGGACCAGTTGACCGGACCCGACGTCGACTGGGAGTTCCACCACCGCGAAGTGGCGCTCCAGGCACCGGTCGACTCCCCGACGTACGCCAAACTCCGCGCGGCCGTCGAGCGGTTCGACCCGGACGGGCACGTCGTGCCGTACTGCATGTCGGGCGGCACCGACGCCAAGCAGTTCTCCCGCCTCGGCATCACCGGCTACGGCTTCTCGCCGCTCAAGCTGCCCGTCGGCTTCGACTACCAGGCCCTCTTCCACGGGGTGGACGAGCGGGTCCCGGTCGACGCCCTGCACTTCGGCGTCCGCGTACTCGACCACTATCTGCAGTCCGCGTAGGGGAGTTGGGCATGGAGCAGATCGCCCCGTACGGCTCGTGGCCGTCACCGGTCGACGCCGCGCTCGCCGCCTCGCACGACGGGCGGCCGGAGTACGTCACCACCGTCGGCGACGAGGTGTGGTGGACGGAGCCGCGCCCCGCCGAGGGCGGCCGGCGGGCACTCGTACGCGCCCGGCCGGACGGCCGCGAGGAGTCGGTCCTGCCCGCCCCGTGGAACGTCCGCAGCCGGGTCATCGAGTACGGCGGCAGGCCCTGGGACGGGGCGGTACGGGCCGACGGCTCCACCCTCGTCGTCTTCGCGCACTTCCCGGACCAGCGGCTCTACGCGTACGAACCGGACGGCGACGGGCCCCCGCGCGCGCTCACCCCGGCTCCCGCCCCGGCCGGCCGGCAGACCGGCGCCCTGCGCTGGGCCGACCCCCAGCTGCGCCTCGACCGCGGCGAAGTCTGGTGCGTCCTGGAGGAGTTCACCGGCGAGTCACCCACCGACGTACGCCGCGTCGTCGCCGCCGTACCGCTGGACGGCTCTGCCGCCGACGACCGTAAGGCCGTGCGGGAACTCTCCGACGACCGGCACCACTTCGTCACCGGACCCCGAGTGTCGCCCGACGGCCGGCACGCCGCGTGGATCGCCTGGGACCATCCCCGAATGCCCTGGGACGGCACGCAGTTGCTGCTCGCCGACGTGACGGAGACGGGCACCTTCGCACAGATCCGCGCGATCGCCGGGGGCCCGCGTGAAGCCGTCGCCCAGGCCGACTGGGCGTTCGACGGCTCCCTCCTGTACGTCTCCGACCCCGGCGACTGGTGGCAGCTGCACCGGCTGCGGCTCGACGCGTCGGCGCCGGCCGGTGTCGGAGCGCCCACCCGGCTGAGCCCCGCCGTCGAGGAGGAGTTCGGCGGGCCGCTGTGGAAGACCGGCCTCCAGTGGTTCCTGCCCATGGCCGACGGCACGGTCGCCGTCATCCACGGAAAGGGTGCCACCGCGCTCGGCGTACTCGACCCCGAGACCGGCCAACTCGCCGACGTGGCGGGGCCATGGACCGAATGGGCCGCCACCCTCGCCGTACGGGGCACCCGCGTGATCGGCGTCGGCGCGAGCCCGCGCAGCGCGTACGAGGTCGTGGAACTGGACACGGCGACGGGACGGGCCCGCGTCGTCGGCTCGGCGCACCACGACCCGGTCGATCCCGTGTACTACCCCGAGCCGCGGGCGCTCACGTTCACCGGCCCGGACGGCCGCGAGATCCACGCCCACATCTACCCGCCGCACCACCCCGGCCACAGCGCGCCCGAGGGCGAACTGCCGCCGTACGTCGTGTGGGCCCACGGCGGGCCCACCAGCCGCTCCCCGCTCGTACTCGACCTGGAGATCGCCTACTTCACCTCACGCGGCATCGGCGTGGCCGACGTCAACTACGGCGGCTCCACCGGCTACGGACGCGCCTACCGCGAACGGCTGTGTGAACAATGGGGAGTTGTCGACGTCGAGGACTGCGCGGCCGTCGCCCGCGCCCTCGCCGACGACGGCATCGCCGACCCCGCGCGGCTCGCGATCCGGGGCGGCAGCGCGGGCGGCTGGACCAGCGCCGCCTCGCTCACCGGCACCGACGTCTACGCGTGCGGCACCGTCAGCTACCCGATCCTGGACCTGTCGACCTGGGCCACCGACGGGACGCACGACTTCGAATCGCGGTATCTGGAGTCGCTGGTCGGCCCCTTCGCCGATGTACCGGACCGCTACCGCGAACGCTCCCCGATCAACCACGTCGACAAGATCACCGCGCCGTTCCTGCTGCTCCAGGGCCTGGACGACGTGATCTGCCCGCCCGTCCAGTGCGAACGCTTCCTCGACCGGCTGGCCGGGCGCGGCGTCCCGCACGCGTACATCACCTTCGAGGGCGAGGGCCACGGCTTCCGCAGGGCCGACACGATGGTCCGCGCGCTGGAGGCCGAACTGTCCCTCTACTCCCAGACGTTCGGGATCAGCCGCCCCGACGTCCCGCCGCTGGAGCTGACGCCGTGACCGTGACCCCTGTGCCCCTCGTACCCCTTCACAGGCCGCCCCGGCTCCGCCCCGGCGCCAAGGTCGCCGTCGTCGCCCCCAGCGGACCGGTGCCCGCCGAACGTCTTGAAGCGGGCCTGGAGATCCTGCGGGGCTGGGGCCTCGACCCTGTCGTGGCGCCCCATGTCCTGGACAGGCACCGGGAGTTCGACTATCTCGCGGGGTCGGACGAGGCGCGGGCCCGCGACCTCCAGGACGCCTGGTGCGACCCGACGGTCTCCGCCGTCCTGTGCGCACGCGGCGGCTATGGCGTCCAGCGCATGGTCGACCTCGTCGACTGGGACGCCGTGCGCGCGGCGGCCCCCAAGGCCTTCGTCGGCTACAGCGACATCACCGCGCTGCACGAGGCGTTCGCCGTACGCGCGGGCGTCGCCACGCTGCACGGCCCCATGGTCGCCGCCCTGACCTTCCTCAAGGACCCCGCCACCCAGGAGTCACTGCGCGCGACGCTCCTCGAACCCGAGACGGTCCAGGCCATCGGCCTGGACACGGCACGCACCCTGGTCCCCGGCCGGGCCCACGGCATCACGCTCGGCGGCTGCGTCAGCCTGCTCGCCGCCGACCTCGCCACCCCGCACACCCGCCCGTCCGCCGCGGGCGGGCTGCTGCTGATCGAGGACATCGATGAGGAGCCGTACCGCCTGGACCGGATCCTCACCCAACTCCTGCGCTCCGGCTGGCTGGACGGGGTCGCCGGGGTCGTGCTCGGCTCCTGGGAGGGCTGCGTCCCGTACGAGACGGTGCGCGCCCTGATGCTCGACCGCCTCGGCGGTCTGGGCGTCCCGATCGTGGAGGAACTGGGCTTCGGCCACGGCCCGACGAACCTGACGGTCCCACTGGGCGTCCCGGCGATCCTGGAGGCGACGGCCGACACGGCGACACTCACGCCGGAGGTACCGGCCCTGAGCTAGGGCGTGTCCGCAGAGTCCCGTCCGGCTCACGGCGTCCGGCACGCACGTCGGCTGCGTTGTCCGGTCACCCGAGTACGGCCGGCCATCGACAACGCCGGTCCTCCGCCTTGCGATCGCACGTATCAACGTGCCATCAGCCGCTCCGCGGCCGGCGTCCGCCCCGCCCTACGGGGCGGACGACGCCACTTCGCGGACACCCCCCAGGGCTTTTCGGCGGATTACGCTGGCCCGATGCACGACAGCACCGACCCCGTGGGCGAGGGGCCACGCACGCGCGTACGCCCCTACCGGTACGAGGACGCCAACGAGTTCGCCTCGCTCGCCCGCGACAGCAGGGAACTGCACCGGCCCTGGCTTTTCCCACCCCAGACCCCCGACGAGTACACCGCCTACGCCACCGGCGTCATCGAGGACCCCACCAGGGCCGGCTTCCTCGTCTGCGACCTGGCCGACGGCCGGATCGCGGGGTTCATCAACATCAACAACATCGTCCGCGGCGGCTTCCTCAGCGGAGCCGTCGGATACGGCGCGTTCGCCCACGCCGCCGGCCGGGGCCTGATGGGCGAAGGGCTCGGCCATGTCCTGCGCCACGCGTTCGGCCCGCTCGGACTGCACCGGCTGGAGGCCAACGTCCAGCCCGCGAACACCGCCTCCCTCGCCCTCGTCCGCCGCGCGGGCTTCCGCCACGAGGGCTTCTCGCCGGACTTCCTGCGCATCGACGGGGCCTGGCGCGACCACGAACGCTGGGCGATCACCGCGGACATGATCCGCGACACCCGGCCGGGAGGGCTCAGCGGCCCTTCCGGTTGATCTTCATCGTGTCCATGTCCGTCACGGTCGACCGAAGCTCCCCGAAACCGACAGCGACACCCTCCCCGCCGAGCGCCTTGAGTGACGCCTCCGCCCGGTCCTCGGCCAGCGCCGCGGCCATCTCCTCCCCGTCCGCCGCGTCGGACACGACCACGAAGCGGTACGAGAAGTGCTTGAGCACCCGGTCGTAGGTGAGCGAGCCCTCCGGCGTGAACCGCATCTGGCTCAGCCCGTGTTCGTCGACCTCGGCCAGCAGCCACGCACGCGCCGCGTCCGTCTGCTCCGAGAAGGTCCCGCGCACGATCACCCGGTACGTGTGCTGCGTGGTCATGGTCGTGCCGCCTTCTTCCCGAAGTCCCGAGGCCCCGAGGTTCCGAAGTCCCGAAGATCCTGATTGAAGAACGAGCGTACGACGCCGAGGATGGATCGCATGCGGAATATCGTGGTGATCGACGCCCCCTCCAACCTCGGCCTGCGCCCGCCCGCCCCCGGCACCGTGCCCGGCTGCTACAAGCTCGCCGGCGCCATGCGCGAGCAGGGGATCGTGCGGCGGCTCGGCGCGTTCGAGGGCGGCGTCGTCGTCCCGCCCCGTTACGACCGGGGCGACTGGAAGGAAGGCGACGGCGTGTTCAACGCCGCCGCCATCGCCGCGTACACCCCCCGGCTCGCCGACCGGATCGAGCGGCATGTGCGAGCCGGTGAATTCCCGCTCGTCCTCGGCGGCGACTGCTCCATCCAGCTCGGCGCCTCGCTCGCGCTGCGGCGGCTCGGGCGGTACGGCATCGCCGCGATCGACGGCTCCGCCGACTTCCGGCACCTCGGGAACTCCCCGTCCGTCGGCGCCGCGGGCGGCGAGGAACTGGCCATCGCCACCGGGCGCGGGCAGAGCGACCTCAGCGACATCGAGGGGCTGCGCCCGTACATCCGCGACGAGGACGTACGGCTGTTCGGCATCCGCGACTACGACGAGGACCGCGAGGAGCTGGCCGGGCTGCGGATTCCCACCGTGACCGTCGGCGAGTTCCGCGAACGGGGCGCCGCCGACCTCGCCGGCGCCGTACTCCAGACTCTGGAGGCGCCCGTCACCGACGGCTTCTGGGTGCATCTCGACGCGGACGTCCTCGACCCCGAGGTGATGCCGGCCGTCGACGCGCCGGACGCCGGAGGACTGCTCCCCGACGAGCTGGAGGCGCTGCTGCGGGTCCTGGTGCGCTCGGACCGCTGCGTCGGTCTCAACCTGACCATCTACGACCCCGATCTCGACCCCGACGGCACCGCCGGGGCGCTGCTCGCGGACATCGTTGTGGCGGCCTTCACCCAAGACTGATCTCAAGGTGCTCTGTTCGGCGCGCACGCGACCGTGTTCCATGGTCATCGGGTGCGCGCCGGCCAACCGAGCCGTCGGCGGCCCCCGCGAGCGAAGCGAGGTTTGCCTGTGGCCACGAGCGTGCGTCGTGCCGTACTGACCCTGCCTGCCGCCCCGTTGGGGCCGGAGAACCCCCTGCCCGCGCTCCGGCCGCTCGACGAGACGCACTCGATCGACGAACGCGCCAAGCGGGACCTGCCCCGAGACATGGCGCGGCAGATCGGGTACGAACCCCTGCGCACCCTGCTGCCCGTCCGGATCCTGGACGGCTACGGACGCGACCGCGTGGCCACCGACTTCGACGCGATCGTCATCGAGAACGACCGGCTGCGGGCCACCGTCCTGCCCGGCCTCGGCGGGCGCGTCCACTCCCTGCACCACAAGCCCACCGGCCGTGAACTGCTGTACCGCAACCCGGTGTTCCAGCCCGCCGACTTCGCGCTCAACGGCGCCTGGTTCTCCGGCGGCATCGAGTGGAACATCGGCGCCACCGGCCACACCACGCTCTCCTGCGCGCCGCTGAACGCCGCCCTCGTCCCCGCGCCCGACGGCGGCGAGATGGTGCGGCTCTGGGAGTGGGAGCCGCTGCGCGGCCTGCCGTTCCAGGTCGACCTCTGGCTGCCGGACGGCTCCGACTTCCTCCATGTCGGCGTCCGGATACGCAATCCGCACCAGGGGCCCGCGCCCGTCTACTGGTGGTCCAACATCGCCGTTCCCGAGGACGAGCACACCCGTGTGCTCGCGCCCGCCGAGGAGGCGTGGCACTTCGGGTACGAACGGAGCCTGCGCCGGGTCCCGGTGCCCGATTACGACGGCGTCGACCGTACGTACCCGCTGCGCGGCGAGTACCCGGCGGACTACTTCTACGAGGTCCCCCGCGGCGCCCGGAAGTGGATCACCTCGCTCGACGCGGACGGCCACGGCCTCGTCCAGACCTCCACGGACACGCTGAGCGGACGCAAACTCTTCACGTGGGGTGCGGGGCGCGGCGGCCGGCGCTGGCAGCAGTGGCTCACCGAACCGGGCACCCCCGGCTACGCCGAGATCCAGGCCGGGCTCGCCCGTACGCAGCTCGAACACGTCAAGCTCGACGGCCACGAGGACTTCAGCTGGCTGGAGTCGTACGGCCCGCTCGCGGCCGACCCGGCGACCGTCCACGGCTCCGACTGGGACGCGGCCCGCGCGGAGGTCGCCGACCGGCTCGAACACGCCCTGCCCCGCGCGGACGTCGACGCCGCGTACGAGGCATGGCTGCCGCACGCGGACACCGAGCCCGGCGAACGGCTCGCCACCGGCTCGGGCTGGGGCGCGCTCGAAGTCATGCGCGGCGCGATGAGAGGCGGGTACGAGCTGCCCGGTACGCCGTTCGACGAGTCCATGCTGGGCGGGCAGCAGGCGCCGTGGGTCGAGCTGTACACCCAGGGCACGTTCCCGAAGGCTCGGGAGGCCGAGCCGCCGGGCCCCACGCTCGTCGCCCCGCACTGGCGCGACATGCTGGAGACGGCGCCCGCCGAGCCGCTGACGGAGTATCACCTCGGCATCACGCAGTGGCACGCGGGCGATCTGGCCCAGGCGGTACGGAGTTGGGAACGCGGCCTCAAACTCGCCACGTCCCGCTGGCCGTTGCTACGCTGCCTGGCCGTCGCCGACCTGGCGGGCGGCAACCCGGAGCGGGCGGCCGACCAGTACGCGGAGGCCTTCGACGACCTCTGCCGCGAGCGGGCCGACGACGGCGAGTCCTGGACGGCGGCCACGGCGGCACTGGCCCGCGAGGCGATCGCCGCACTGCTGCCCGTCGACCGCGCACGCGACGCCCGCCGCATCTTCGACCGGCTCTCGATCGAGATCCGCCGACGCGGCGCCTTCCGTCTGATCGAGGCCCAACTGCTGCTGGCCGAGGGCGAGAAGCCCGCGGCCCGCGCCGTGTTCGACGCGGGCTTCGAGGTCGCGGACCTACGGGAGGGCGCGGAGACACTGAACGAGGTCTGGTCCTCCCTGACGGACGACCCGCTGCCGGAGGAGTACGACTACCGAATGCGGCCGGGGGACTGAACGGGGCCCGGCCGGGGGCCGGTTCGTCCCCGGCCGGCCCAGGCCCGATGCTCCGTCAGCCGGTCTGGACCGGGTTGCGGTCCACGTACTCGAAGACCGAGCCGTCCGGGTGGACCGCGATCAGGTTGCGGCCCGCCGGGGTGGGGACCGGGCCCGCCAGGACCTGGGCGCCGACCGAGGTGAGCGCGGCGTAGGCCTCGTCGACGTCCTTGACGGCGATCGTGGCGGTGACCTTGCGCAGTACGTCGATCTCCTCCGCGGGACCGCTCATCAACAGGAAGCAACTGACGGCGGCGACGGAGACCCCGCCGCGCTCGAAACGGAGCGCGGGGCTGCCGGTCAGGCGTTCGTAGAACGCGACCGAGGTCTCCAGGTCGTCGACGCAGATACGCAGCGTGGTTCCCAGGATTTCCATACCGGTGAGGGTATCGAAGCACCGTTCTCCGTGACCATGAACCACGGGGAACCAACCCTCAGACCCGGCACAGGATTTCACCGTGCGGGACCATGAACCACGCGTCGGGGTCCTCGCCCCACGCGTGCCACGCCGCCGCGATCTCCGTGAGCCGTTTCTCGTCCGTGTGGCCGCCGCGCACGGCCAGTTCCGCGTACACCGAAGCGGTCGTCCGCTCCGCCCACAGGCCGCTCCACCACGCGCGTTCCTCCGGGGTGGCGAAGCACCACGCCGCTGCCGTGGACGTGACGTCCGTGAAGCCCGCGTTCCGGGCCCAGGCGCGGAGCCTGCGGCCCGCGTCGGGTTCGCCGCCGTTGGCGCGGGCGACCCGGCGGTACAGCTCCTGCCAGCCGTCCAGCGCGGGTGACGACGGGTACCAGGTGAACGCGCCGTAGTCGCTGTCGCGTGCCGCGACCGTGCCGCCGGGCCTGCACACCCGGCGCATCTCGCGCAGCGCCTGCACGGGGTCCCCGACGTGCTGGAGCACTTGGTGGGCGTGGACGACGTCGAAGGAGTCGTCCGGGAAGTCCAGCGCGTGGACGTCGGCGACCGCGAAGCGGACGTTGTCCACGCCCCGCGCCAGGGCCGCCTCCTCGGCGCGCTCCAGCACGTCCGCCGCCGCGTCCACCGCCGTCACCGTGCCGGGCGACACCAGCGCGGCCAGGTCGGCCGTGATGGTGCCCGGACCGCAGCCCACGTCCAACACGTCGAGACCGGACCGGAGTTCGGGGAGCAGATACGCCGCGGAGTTCGCCGCCGTGCGCCAGCGGTGCGAGCGCAGGACCGACTCGTGGTGGCCGTGGGTGTAGACGGCGGTCTCTCTCGGCACGGGCGGACTCCCTCTCCTGAAGCGGTCCCCTCACCGTACGCGCGATGTCGGAATATGAGACCCGCGTCTTGCGATGTGGTCCTCTCGTCTCAGTCGAGCGCTGCTCGCCGCCACTCCTCACGGGTGAGCGCGTACTCCACATCCCCCTCCTCCGAGCCCTCGATGGTCTCCGGCCACTCCTCGAAGTACGTACGCACGAAGGTCAGCCCGGCCTTCTCCATCACTCGCCGGGAGCCCACGTTGACCGTCATCGTGTTCGCCGTCACCCGCTCGGTGCCCAGCTCCGTGAAGGCCTTGCGCACCAGCGCGCGGGCGCCCTCCGTGGCGTACCCCCGGCCCCAGGCGCCCCGGTGCAGCCGGTAGCCCAGCTCCACCACCTGCCAGCCGGCGTCGTTCAGCGGCCTCAGCTCGAACCAGCCCAGCCACTCACCGGTGGACCGCTCCTCGGCCGCCCAGAAGCCGCGCCCGAGGAGCCGGGGCAGGGCCTCGGCCCGGAACGCCTCGGGCACGGCGGGCACGCCGCCGTCGATGAAGCGCTTCACGCCGGGGTCGTTGTCCAGCGCGAGGAGCCGGTCGAGGTCGGCCTCGACGCAGTCACGCAGCCGCAGCCGCGGCGTTTCGAGGAAGGGCGGTGGTACGGATTTCATGTCCACGATCTTGACGTACGCGTGGCCGACCGTCACTGGAGCGTGCGCGGGCGGTACACCGTCAGCGCCTCGTTCCCCTTGTCGATGGTCAACTCGACCGGTGACTCGGCGACTTCGCCGTCGAAGGCCAGCGGCGTACCGGGCGCGATCCCCTTGACCCGTACGCGCCGCATCCGCTCCGCCGCGTGCACCGGCGACCTGCTCAGCGGCCCGGCCGCCGCCGCGGCCAGCAGCCGCAGGCCGGGGAAGCTCCCGCCGTGCACGACCCGGACGTCGAGCAGACCGTCCGCGAGGTCGTGCCGGTGGCCGGGGGTGAACCCGAAGCGCTGGTAGATGCCGTTCCCGGCGAACAGCATCCACAGCGACCGCCGCCGGCCCTGGAACTCCGCATCCACCTGATGCCGGCCGCGCAGCACCTTCACGGCCGCCACCACCCCGGCGGGCCAGCCGCCGATCCGCGGCGACCAGTGCTCCCGGACACGCACCAGCTCCGGATAGACGCCCAGGCTGAAGGTGTTGAGGAAGTGGCCGCTCACCCCGTCGGGCCCGGTGAACCGCCCGAGGTCGACGCGGACCGCGTCACCCTCGGCCATCGCGCGGCACGTGTCGTGGAAGTCCTCGATCCCGAGGTCGTACGCGAAGTGGTTCAGGGTGCCGCCGGGGAACACCGCCAGCGGCAGCCCGTGCCGGGCGGCGACCACCGCCGCCCGGTTGACCGTGCCGTCACCGCCGACGATGCCGAGCGCGACACATCGCTCCGCCGCCTTCTCCAACTGCGCGTTCACCGACTCCGGATCGCACTCCACGAACTCCGCCAGCGGCAGCGAGTCGCGCAGGGCACCCGCGGCGGCGTCCGACGAGCCCGACGCGCGATTGACGACGACCACCATGCCCTCGCCGCCCGGCAGGGCCGGCGCCTGGGTGTGCGGTCGGCCGGGCGAGGGCAGCTGGGAGCGGGTCGGCACGATGCCGCGTACCGCGTACGCCGCGCCCGCCCCCAGCGCGGCGCCCACCAGCACGTCGCTCGGGTAGTGCACGCCGGTGTAGACGCGGGACGCGGCGACGGAGAACGCGATCGGCGCCACCACCGCGCCCCAGCCCTTCGACTCCAGCGCGACACCCGTGGCGAACGCGGCGGCCGACGCCGCGTGCCCGGACGGGAACGAGGTCGTGATCGGCTGCCGCTTCAGCTGCCTGATCACCGGAACGGTCTCCAGGACGGGCCGCCGGCGCCGTACCGACCGCTTGCCGACGGTGTTGATGGCCGCCGACGCCACCGCCAGCGAGGCCACCCCGCGCAGGGCGGCACGCCGTGAGCGCTGCCCGCGCCCGAGGAGGGCGATTCCGGCGGCGGCGCCGAACCAGAGGAGGCCGTGGTTGGCCGACCGGCTGAGCCGGGGCAGCACGGGCTCGGCGCCCGGCCAGTGCCGGTCCGCCGCCGACCGGAAGACCGCCTGGTCCCAGCCGGAGAGCAGTGCGGCGACCCTGCTCCGGGTGCCGGGATCGGCCGGGGTACGGCCCGCGTGGATGTCAGACATGGGACGCGGGTACCCCGTACCCCGGGGCCCCAAGCAGGGGCCGGAACCGGCCGTGACCGGCCTGACTCGCGCCCGGCCGAGCGGCCGGGGAGAGTGGGAGACATGGACAATCCACTGCTGGTCCGGCACGGCGAGGCGCTCGACCTGTTCACGGACCGGGTGCACGCCGTCGGCGCGGACCAGTGGGGCACGTCGACGCCCTGCGCCGCGTGGTCCGTACGCGATCTGGTGAACCACCTGACGGCCGAGCAGCTGTGGGTGCCCCCGCTGGTGACCGACGGCCGGACCATGGCCGAGGTCGGCGACGCCTTCGACGGCGACGTGCTCGGCGACGATCCGGTCGCGGCCTGGGACCGCGCCGCGGCGGCGTCGCGAGCCGCGTTCGCCGGGCGCGGCGCGCTGCAACGCCCGGTGCCGCTCTCGTACGGCGCGACCAAGGCCGACGCGTACTGCTCGCAGATGGTGCTCGACGCCGTGGTGCACACCTGGGACCTGTCGCGCGGGATCGGCGCGAACGAGCGGCTGCCCGGACCGCTGGTCGACTTCGCGCTGGAGGAGATCAAGCCGTACGCGGAGAGCCTGTCGCAGAGCGGCCTGTTCGACCCCCCGCTGGATCCGCCACGGGGCGCCGACGCCCAGACCCGGCTGCTGGCGATGGTGGGCCGCGAGGCGTAGGCGCCCGTCCGGGCGGGATCTCGCGGGCCGGTGAGAGCGGGAGGTGGCGCGCATGGGGACGACGGGGACCACGAGTACGGCCGGTACTGCTCACGAAGGGCGCGGTCCCGTACGGTACGGGCCCCTGGCCCCGGACGCGGGCCTGCCCGCCCTGCCCGAGCTGGTCGCCGTACTCGCCGACGCCGCCGGACGTACCGAGCCCGAGCCGCCCGGCGGCGGACCCGTCCTGCGTGAGGCGGCCTGCGGCTACTGGTCGAGGCGCGGTCTGCCGGCACATCCCCAGGAGGTCGCCGCGGCGGCCGGGGCACAGCCGCTGCTGCTCGCGCTGCTCGCCGCGCACGGCGGCGACGTCCTGATGCCCCGCCCGCACCCGGCGTCGTGGGCGCCGCAGGCCAGACTCCTGGGCCGGCCCGTCTTCCAGGTGCCGACCCCGGCCGAGTGCGGCGGCGTACCCGATCTGTACGCCCTCCTGGAGACGGTGCGCCGGGTACGCGCGGAGGGCGGCACACCACGGCTGCTGCTGCTCTCGATCGCCGACGACCCGACCGGCACCGTGGCCCCGCCCGAGCTTCTCCGGGAGGCGTGCGAGGCCGCGGTCGGCGAGGGCCTGCACATCATCAGCGACGAGACCTGGCGCGACACCCTGCACCGGCCGCACGAGACGGTGCCGCTCAGCCCCGCCGAGATGTGGCCCGACGATGTCACCGTCTTCTTCGACCTGGCGGGCGCGTTCGCCCCCGCGGCGTGGCCCGCCGCCGTCGCGCGCTTCCCCTCCACGCCCGGTGGCGCCGACCGCCGGGCCAGGACGGTGGACCATCTCACCGCGCTGGGCGCGCTCGTCGCGGGGCCGGTCGCCGCCGCCGGCGCCTACGCGCTGGACGAGCCGGCGGCCGTGACGGCGCGGGCCGCCGCGGCGAGCGCGCTCCACGCGCGCGTGGCCGCCGCCCTGCACCACGCCGTACACACCGCGGGGGCGCTGGCCAGGCCGCCGCGGGCGGGGCGTCATCTGTACGCGGACCTCGGGCCGTTGCGCCGCGGGCTCGGCGCGCGGGGCGTCGGCGACTCCATGGAACTCGAAGAGTTCCTGGGCGAACGGCTGGGTACGCCGGTGCCCGGCGGGCACCGGTTCGGGGACGAACTGGGCGCGCTGCGCGTGCGGCTGGCCACCGGACCGCTGCTCGGGTCGACCCCGGAGGAGCGGACGGAGTCCCTCACCGCGGTGGAGCCGCTGGAGCTGCCTCATGTTGCCCGAGCGCTCGGCATTTTGACGGCGGCTCTGGGGGAACTGCGCTGAGAGCGCTGAGAGCGCTGAGAGGGCCGAGAGCGTCGCAGGCGACCGCCAGGCCGCCGGACGGCGTCCGGCTCCGTGACAGAGCCGCTGGAGCGGAGGTCAGGGCCGCCTGGGACCTGCCCGTCGGCTCCGCACGCGTGCGGCCGGACCACCGCCGGACGGCCGCCGAACCCTCACGCCCGCTGACCGTCCGTCCCCTTGCCGTGCCCTCGCAGCCTGCGCCAGAGGGCCGGGGCGGAGCTGATCAGCACCGTCAGCCCCACCGCCGCGACCACGCCCTCCCACGCCTCGTCGAAGAGCGAACCGCCGAGGATCCCGATCAGCTGGTACGTCGCCGCCCACGCCAGACAGGCAGGCAGCGCGCCCTTGATGAAGCGCGATGTCGGCCACCTGGTGAGCAGGCACGCCAGCATCACCGGAATCCGCCCCGCGGGCACCAGCCGGGACAGCACCAGCACCGTCACGCCGTGCTCCCGCAGCTTGCGCTGCGTCTGTTCGAGAGTGTCCTCGGAGACCCGCTGCTCCAGCGCCGCCAGCCAGCGCGAGCCGTTCTTCGAGTTGACCCCCCGCCGTCCCAGCCAGTAGAGCGAGATGTCGCCGAGGAACGCCGCGAACGACGCCACCACGAATATGTAAAACAGGGCGAGCGGCGCCGTCTGGTGGAAGGCGACCACGGCCGCCGAACTCACCAGGGCGCCCGTCGGCACCACCGGCACCAGCGCGCCGAGCGCCACCAGCAGGAACAGCGACGGATACGTGACGGCCTGCTGCGCCGGCTCCGACGGCAGCTGGCTCATGAGCTGGTCGATCACGGCGCGGCCCCCGGCCGCACACTCTCGCCGTGCCGCAGCCGGTGCACGGCGACTCCGGGCGCGCGCCGGGCCGCCTGGCGGACGAACTCGTCGCCGGGCGAATGGAATTCGTGCGGTCTGACGCCGTCCAGGCCGATCGGCCAGAACGTGCCGTAGTGCACCGGCACCGCGGCGCCCGGAGCGATCCGGGCCAGCGCCTCGGCCGCCCGGTCGGCGTTCAGATGCCCGTGGCCCAGATGCGGCCCCCAGCCGCCCACCGGCAGCAGCGCCACATCGACGGTGCCCACGACGTCCGCCATCTCGTCGAACAGCCCGGTGTCGCCCGCGAAGTACGTCCGGCGCTCACCGGTGATCACATAGCCGAGCGCGGGGGAGCGCTGCGGTCCCACGGGCAGCCGCCGCCCGTCGTGGCAGGCGGGCACCGCCCGTACCCACACCGGCCCGATCTCCACCTCGTCGCCCGCCTCGACCTCGGTGATCCGCAGACCGCCCCGGCGTCTGACGGCGTCGAGCCGCCGCAGTCCGGGCACGGCCCGCAGCGCGCCGCGCGGCACGATCAGCCGGGTGCCCGGCGCGAGCTTCGCCAGGGACGGCAGATGGAGATGGTCGGAGTGCAGATGCGAGACCAGGACGGCGTCCGCGACCGCGGCCTCCGGCGGCGGCACGTCACCGCGCCTGCGGCGCAGATGCGCCAGGCGCCGTGCGAAGAGCGGATCGGTCAGCACCCGGACACCGGAGTCCTCGACCGTGCAGGTGGCATGACCCCACCAGGTGATGACATTTCCCAAAGCGGGACCTCAGCTCCGTCCGTATCCAGCTCTCAGCGTACGGCGGCGGGGCGGCCGGCGTACGGCCCACGGCTCGCGTCCCCGTGATCCGCGCGCCTGAGGGCGTGCGCCTGTGGCACCTCCGTGCGCCTGCCCGTGCCCGATACGCGCCTCCTTGTAAGGGCCTGTTCGGAGTAGGGTCGTCGAACACCGGGGGATGAACACCGGGGGGCAGGGGGCGGCTTCGGGGGGAGCGGTCGTGCGAAGCGAAGCGGGGGGCCGGCGACATGGGCGATTTACGAGTGGCGGCCATAGCCAGCCTCACCCCGCTCGAAGAGCTCGACCGCGAGCCGTTCCTGGTCGACATCCGCGGCCAGCAGGCGATGTGCGCGCGCTGGGCCGCCGACAAGGGGTACGTCGTCACACGGCAACTGCTCCTCTACGGGATGCGCTCCGACCACTGCGGCCTCTGGGTCGACGTCGACGCCGGTCTGATCGACGCCTTCGTCGTCCCCAACGAGCGGGTGCTCGACCGGGCGTTCGCGTCCGTCCCCGCCTTCACCGCCGAGTGCGAACGCCGTGGCATCCCCCTGGAGACCGTGGGCACGGACGAACCGGCGTACGACGCGACGTCCAAGGCCAAGGTCCACCGCAGGCTCTCCATGCCGACGGCGGGCTACGACGGCTGCTGAACCCGCCAGCCGCCAGCCCTTGCCCGGCCCGGCCTCTTTAAGAAGACCGGCCCCGCCGCGCGCTGTGTCAGGCTGTTCATCGAGCCCGCGGAGGTGTGCGGGCCGGGGACGTGAGGTGAAGACGCGGTGTTCAAGGGTCGATGGCGGACGGCCGGCAGGGCCCTCGTGCGGGTGGTCGTCGTCTGGGCGGTCTCCACGCTGACCATGCTGGTGCTGGCCGGCATCCTGCCTGACTTCCAGCTCCAGGGCGCCGACGACAGCCTCACCAGGACGGCCATCACGGCCGCCTGGGGAGCGGGCGCCTTCGGCCTGCTCAGCGCGCTCGTCTGGCCCTTCCTGGTCCGCGCCCTGCTGCTCGTACCGGCCTTGGTGCTCGGTCTGCTGGTCTTTTTCCTCAACGGCTCGCTGCTGCTGGTCGCGCTCAAACTCACCCCCGACGGCGGCGGCAGCGCCAACCCCGAGAACGCCGTCGTGGTCGCCGCCGTCATGTCCGCCGTCGCCTCGGCGACCTCCACCGCGCTCGCCGTCCGCGACGACAACGCCTACCGGCGCAGGCTCTCGCGCCTCGCCCAGCGCCGCCGGCGCCGTCGCGGCGAGGACAGCGCCCACCTCGGCCAACCGGCGTCGCCCGGCACGCTCTTCCTCCAACTCGACGGCGTCGGACACCAGGTGCTGCTCGACGCCGTCGCGGACGGCCACATGCCCACCGTGGCCGGCTGGCTCGGTGAGCGCCCCACGCACCGCCTCACCCCGTGGCGTACCGACTGGTCCAGCCAGACGGGCGCCAGCCAGCTCGGCATCCTGCACGGGAGCAACCACGATGTCCCGGCCTTCCGTTGGTACGAGAAGGACAGCGGGCGGATCATGGTCAGCAACCGGCCCGCCAGCGCCGCCGAACTCCAGCGCCGCGCCGTCGAGCACACCCGCGACGCCGGGCTCCTCACCCTCGACGGCGCGAGCCGGGGCAACCTGTTCAGCGGCGGCGCCGACCAGCTCGCCCTCGTCCTGTCGATGGCCGCTCGGCGCGGGCGGGCCACCCGCTCACGGGCCGGCTACTTCGCGTACTTCACCGACCCGGCCAACGCCGTCCGTACGGCCGTCTCCTTCGTCGCCGAGGTCGGCCGCGAGATCGGCCAGTCCACGCGGGCGCGCGTGCGGGGCGACCGGCCCAGGGTGAGCCGGGGCGGGCTCTACCCGTTCATCCGCGCGTTCGCGACCGTCGTCGAGCGGGACGTCGTGGTCGCGGCCGTGATAGGGGACATGCTGGCCGGGCGCGCCGCCGTCTACGCCGACCTCGTCGCGTACGACGAGGTCGCCCACCACTCCGGGCCGCACAGCCGTGACGCCATGCATGTCCTTCAGCGGCTCGACCGCTCGATCGCGCTGCTGGCCAAGGTCGCCGACCACGCGCCCCGCCCGTACCGCCTGGTGCTTCTCTCCGACCACGGCCAGAGCCCCGGCGAGACCTTCCTGGGCGTGTACGGGCTCACGCTCCGGGATCTCGTACGGGCCGGCTGCGGCCTGCCCGTACCGCGCCGCGCGGTGCGTACCAAGAGCGGTGCCGAGGCCCGCGACGCGGCGCGTGACGCCGTGCGGATAGCCCTCCACCGCCCCGTCGAGGGTGACGAGGGCGAGGCCGGCGGCGAGAGACGGCCGGTGCGCGGCTCCGACCCGATCGTGCTCGCCTCGGGGAACCTGGGGCTGATCTCCTTCCCGGACGTCCCGGAGCGGATGAGCCGCGAGCAGATCGACGAACGCCACCCGGCGCTGCTGCGGACCCTCGCCAACCATCCGGGCATCGGCTTCCTCCTCGTACGGAGCGAGGAGAACGGCTCCGTGGTGCTCGGCCCGGCCGGGGCGGAGATCCCCGTCGCCAAGCTGGACGACACGGGGCTGCTGGCCACGATGGGGCCGGGTGCCGCCGACGCGGTCCGGCGCACCGACACCTTCCCGCATGTCGCGGACATCATGGTCAACTCGATGTACGACCCGGCGACGGGCCGGGTGCACGCGTTCGAGGAGCAGATCGGCTCCCACGGCGGACTCGGCGGGGAGCAGTCGAACGCCTTCCTGCTGTCACCCCTGACCCTGCCCGCGCCGGTGCCCGGCGACGGGGAGCTGGTGGGCGCGGAGCAGGTCCACACGCTGCTCAAACGCTGGCTGTACGACGGCCTGGGGCCGCAGATCCCGCTCGGCCTGACCTCGGCCACCACGACCGTTCCTCCGCAGGAGACGGAGCCCGACCCCGAGGGCGCCTGAGGCTCACGCGGTGACCGGTCGGGCGCACGGCGGCCGGACGAGGGCGGCCCTGCACGGGTCGGCGTAACGCGTGTCCCTCGGGAGAGCGGATATCGGCCTCCCGGCGAGCAGGTTGGCCTCCGCGAGCACAGGATGCACGATCAGGAGGTCGTGCCGAGTGAACAGCGCCCCGGAACCGCGTAGCGCACGGCCCGCCACGGCGGGCCGGCCCGCCGTGCGCGTCGTCACGCTGCTGGTGCTGTGCACCCTCCTTGGGATGTTGCTCGACCCCTCCGCGTCGCCCGCGCGCGGCACGGAACCCCGCCCGGCCGTCTCGACGGCGCCCGAGCCCACCGGGGAGGGGCACCACGACACGGCGATGGCCGCCCAGTCCGCCTCGGCCGGGGCCGGACGCGGGGCCACGGGCCCGCGTGCCGGGGCGGAGCGCCGGGCGCCCCGCCCTCCGTACGGAGGAGACGCCGCGCGTTCGCGGAACGGATCGGCCGCGCCGCCGACGGCCCGCCGTGTGGTGCTGCGCTGCTGAGAGGTCCGGCACGCGGCACGCCCGCGTGCCCGTAGGCCCTGTCGGGCCCCGACCCCACCGGCCGGTCAACTCCCATCGCACCGCGAGGACACAGCCATGCCCATCGACCCCTTCGCCGTACTCAACGCTCTGCTGCGCGCCGAGGCGGCGCGCAGCAACGAGCACGAGACCAAGAGCCCGACGACCGCCGCCGCAGCCGCGCCCGCGCCCGGCTCCACCCCGTCACGGACGCCGGAGACCCGCCGGGAGGAACCCGACGGGTCATAACGGCGTGATCGGATCGGACCACCGGGTCCACTGTGCGGACCCGGTGGTCCGATCGGACTGCCCCTGCCCCTGCCCCCGCCCCTGCCCGTGCCCCGCGCTCAGCCCAGCGCCGACATGAGGTACTTCGCCGTCGCCGGATCTGCGGGCAGGAACGTCTCGATCGCCAGCTCGGCGACCGTCACGTCCATCGGTGTGTTGAACGTCGAGATCGACGACAGGAAGGTCAGGACCTGGCCTCCGTGCTCGATCCGCAGCGGCAGGGCGAAGTTCCCGACTGCGAACGCTGCCGTCTCATCGGCGTCCTCACCGGTGTCCGCAGCCTCGTCCGGGTCGCCGTCGCCGCCCTCCGGCGGCGGGTACGCGGCGACCTCCTCGTACACCGCCCGCAGCGCGTCGGAGCGGTCGAGCGCGAGCTGCCGCTCCATCTGGTCGAGCAGATGCCCGCGCCACTGCCGGAAATTGCGGATACGCCGCGAGGCCCCTTCCGGATGCAGGATGACCCTCATCGCGTTCACCGGTGCAACCAGCAGATGCTCGGGCACGCCCTCCATGATCAGGGCGAGTCCCCGATTGGCGGCCACCAGCGTGTACGTCCCGTCGACCACGAGCGCCGGATACGGCTCGTACCCCCGCAGCAGCCGCTCCAGCGCTTCCCGCACCACCGCCATCGACGGGTCGTCCATCGCGGTCTCGGTGAAGCGGGGCGCGTATCCGGCCGCCAGCAGCAGGGTGTTGCGCTCGCGCACGGGGACGTCCAGATGCTCCGAGAGCCGCAGGATCATCGCCTCGCTCGGCCGGGACCTGCCCGTCTCGACGAAGCTGATGTGACGGGCGGACGAGTCGGCGCGCAGGGCCAACTCCAGCTGGCTGATCCGGCGTTGTTCACGCCAGCCCCTGAGTAGCGGCCCGACCCCGTTTCCCGGCGTACGCGTTGTCATACGTGGACGGTAGCCGAGCCGAGGCACCCTTCGGCAGGCACCCGATCAGGCCCCACGTTCGCCCCGGTTGAAAAAAGCTCGCCCGCTGTTACACCGTCGCGGCGAGCTGTCGTCGGGGTGAAACCCCAGGTGGTGGTGGGTGCGAGGCGTCCGCGACGGCTAGGTGGGAAGTCAGCATGGTGGAGGTTGGCAACTTACTGTTTACGAAAGATTGTAGACAACAGACCGTCCAGGTCGTACGTTCCCTGTTCATCAGCAAGGCACTCGCAGCGATTTGTCATCGTCCACGGGCACTGGGGCAACTGGAGCCGGGGCGCGTCCCTGACCTTCATCGAACAAGTGAGTAGCTATGAAGAGAACGCGTGTGACCTGCGGGGCAGCGGTGATGAGCCTCGCACTCGGAGCCTGTGGCATGAACGGAGCCACCCAGGACAGCGCCGGTGGTGGTGAGGGCAGCATCGTGATCGATGAGCCCTTCGCCCCGGCCGGGAGCTGGGCCCTGGAGACCGACGACGCTTTCGTTCTGTCCAAGGCCGGCTGTCTGGAGACGCTCGTCTCCCGTACGGCCAAAGGCGAACTCGACCCGATGCTCGCCACGTCCTGGAAGCAAACCACCCCGATGAACTGGAAGTTCGTCCTTCGTGACGGCGTCACCTTCCAGAACGGCGATCCGCTCGACGCCCAGGCCGTGGTCGGCGCGCTCCAGCACGCGCTGAAGGCGAAGGCCCCTTCGGCTGGCTTCTCGCCCGCCGCGATATCCGGCGTGAAAGCCCTCGACAAGAAGACTGTCGTCATCACGACACCCGAGCCCGACCCGCTGGTGCCGGAGCGGATGGCCACCCCGAACACGGGCATCCTCGCGCCCGGGGCCTACAAGACGGCCCAGACGAATCCCAAGTCCACCTGTACCGGGCCCTTCGCCCTCGCCAAAGAGGTTCCCCAGCAGTCCGTCCACATGAAGCGCAACGACGACTACTGGGGCGGGCGCCCGAAACTCGCCTCCGCCGAGGTGCGGTTCATCGCCGACGGAGCGAAGCGGACCACCCAGATCCAGACCGGTGAGGCCCAGCTCGTCAGGAAACTGCCGGCCACGAGCACCAACAGCCTGAAGGGCACCAGCGGAACGCACGTCGACACCGCCGAAACGTCCAGGACCACCAGTCTGATCCTGAACAACAAGAAGGCCCCCTTCGACAACGAGAAGGTCCGCCGGGCGATCCAGGCCGCCATCGACACCACGAAGATCAACCAGGCCGTCTACCTCGGCACGGCCCGCCCGGCCGTGGGGCCGTTCGCCCCCAACGAACCCTTCGCCCCGAGCGGCGCGAAGCCCGTGAAGGCCGACCCCGCCAAGGCCGAACAACTGCTGGCCGAGGCCGGAGTCAAGCCCTCGTCAATCAACGTACGGCTGCTCACGTACACCGAGGGTGCCGGCTTCGCCGACCTCGCGGCCGTCATCCAGGACCAGCTCAAAGCCATCGGCGTCAAGGTGACCATCAAGACCGCCGACTACGCCTCGCTGGAACCCGACATGCTCTCCGGCGACTTCGACATGACCCTCATGTCACGCAACCACCTGGGCGACATGCCCGACCCCGTCGGCTTCCTCGAAGCGGACTACGGCTGCGACGGCAAGTTCAACATCTCGCACTTCTGCGACAAGGAGATGGACTTCCTCATCAAGAAGGCCGGCACCACCACCAACAGGGGAGTGCGCTACGCCGTCGAGTCACAGGCCGCCGCCCAGCTCGAAAGCCGCGCCGTGAACGTCTTCCTGGTCCACGAGACGGAGTCCGTCGCACGCGCCGACCAGGTGACGGGCTACACCATCCACCCCTACTACACCCTGACCGCGAAACTCGCCGTCAGCTCGAAATAGCCCTCACCTCGAAACAGCCGTCGCCTCGAAATGACAGCACAACAGCCCCAGAAGGAGCCCATCGTGATCGACTTCCGGCCCAAGTACATCACCTTCGACTGCTACGGCACCCTCACCCTCTTCCAGATGTCCGCCCTCACCCGCGAGTTGTACGCGGACCGGGTCACCGCCGACCGGATGGAGGACTTCCTCGACGACTTCGAGGCGTACCGGATCGACGAGGTCATCGGGGCGTACCAGCCCTACCCCGAGGTCATCGAGAACGCCCTCCAGCGCGCGACCGCGCTGTGGAAGCTGGAGTACCGCGAATCCGACGCCGACGCCATCGTCGCCGCGGTCCCGACCTGGGGCCCCCACCCGGACGTCCCGGAAGCCCTGGCCAAGCTGGCCGAGGCGTACCCGCTGGTCATCCTCTCCAACGCGGCCGACAGTCAGATCGGCTCCAACGTCGAGAAGCTCGGCGCCCCGTTCCACGCCGTGCTCACGGCGGAGCAGGCCCAGGCCTACAAGCCGCGCCTCCAGGCGTTCGAGTACATGCTCGGCCAACTGGACTGCGGCCCCGGCGACATACTCCATGTCTCGTCCAGCCTGCGCTACGACCTCATCCCCGCCCATGACCTGCGGATCACCAACAAGGTCTACATCAACCGCGGTTACGAGCCCAGCACCCCGTACTACGGCTACAGCGAGATCCCGACCCTGACCGAGCTGCCCGGACTGCTCGGCCTCTGACGTCCCGCACCCCGGCCGATCCGTGCCCGCGCAGCAGCGCGTCGAGAGGAAGAAGCACTCCGTGAAGCCCATTCCCTACTGGCTGGACACCGCCCCGGCCGCCCCGGACCGCACGGCCCTCGCGCTCGACGGGCGTACGGACGTCGCGATCGTCGGCGCCGGACTGACCGGCCTGTCCGCCGCCGTGCATCTGGCCCGCAAGGGCGCCCAGGTCACGGTGCTGGAACAGGACGCCGTCGGCTGGGGTGCCTCCGGCCGTAACGGCGGAATGGCGACCCCCGGGCTGGCCATCGGCTTTCTCACCGCCGTGGCCCGCTACGGGGTCCCCACCGCCAAGAACCTCTATCTCGCCTACAACGACGCCATCGACACCGTCGAGAAACTGGTCACCGACGAGGGGATCGACTGCGACTTCCAGCGCAGCGGCAAGCTCAACCTCGCGTGCCGGCCCACCCATTACGAGCGGATGCAGCGCACCCACGAGGCGCTGCACGACCTGATCGGCTACAAGACGGAGCTGATCTCCAAGAAGGACATCCGCGCGGAGATCGGGTCCGACTTCTACCACGGCGGCATGGTCGACCCGCAGGGTGCCGGCCTGCACGTGGGGAAGTTCGTCCGCGGACTCGCCGACACCGCCGAACGGCTCGGCGTGCGGATCCTGGAGAAGGCCCCGGTGACCAAGGTCCGCCGGCTCAACGGTCAGGTCCACGACCTGACCACCCCGGTCGGCACGCTCCGCGCCGACCAGGTGCTCTTCGCCAGCGGCGCCTACACCGGGTCGTCGTACCGCTGGCTGCGCAACCGCATCGTGCCGGTCGGCAGCTTCATCATCGTCACCGAACCGCTCGACCAGGACGTCGTCGACCAGTTGATGCCAACCCGCAGGATGGCGTCCGACTCCAAGAACCTCCTCTACTACTTCCGCATCACACCGGACAACAGGCTTCTCTTCGGTGGCCGCGCCCGGTTCGCCATCTCCAGTCCGCAGTCCGACCTCAAGAGCGGCCGGATCCTGCGCAAGGGCATGCTCTCGGTCTTCCCCCAACTCGCGGACGCCCGCATCGACTACTGCTGGGGCGGCCTGGTGGATCTGAGTCTGGATCAGATGGTGCACGCGGGAGAGCGCGAAGGGCTCTTCTACTCCGCCTGCTACTCGGGCCACGGCGTCCAGATGGCCACCCACATGGGCAGCCTGATGGCCGAGGTGCTGAACGGCAAGCCGGAGGCCAACCCCTGGCGCGGGCTGAAATTCCCGCGCGTTCCCGGCCACTTCGGCCCGCCGTGGTTCCTGCCCTTCGCCGGCGCGTACTACCGCGCGCTCGACGCCATCAAATAGCCGGCGACGGCTGGATCAAGGAGGTGGGGAGATGGTCCGATTCGCCCTTCGGCGCGGCGCGGTCATGGTCGCCACACTGTTCGTCGTCTCCGTGCTCACCTTCCTCATTCCGTATCTGAGCGGCGGTGACCCGGTACGGACGATCCTGCGCTCGCAGGTGTCGGAGGGCGGGGCCGACCCCGCCGCGGTCGAGGCCATGAAGCGCGAACTGGGACTCGACCAGTCGCTTCTCGTGCAGTATCTGAGCTGGCTCGGCCGGGCGGTACAAGGGGACTTCGGCCTCTCCTTCACCAGCAGAACCCCCGTGGAGGAACTGCTCGGCGGCGCGCTCGGTGTCTCCCTGACCCTCGCCGTCATCGCCCTGAGCACCGCGATCCTGCTCGCGGTGCCTCTGGGGACACTGGCCGCGACCCGGCCGGGCAAGAAGATCGACACGGGCGTGACCTTTCTGACGCAGGGGTTCGTCGCCCTGCCCGAGTACTGGCTGGCACCCGTGCTGGTCCTGCTCTTCTCCCGCTATCTGGGCTGGCTGCCCTCGGCGGGCTGGAATTCACCGGAGTCCCTGATCCTGCCGGTGCTCACGCTGACGCTACGGCCCCTGGCCTACTTCGCCCGCGTGACCAGAGCCTCGATGATCGACGTCCTGGCGGCGCCGTACATCGTCGCGGCCCGCGGCCGGGGGCTCAGCTCCGGCGAGGCGCTCGTCAGACACGGTCTGCGCAACGGGCTGCTGCCCGTGCTGAACCTGGCCTCGCTCTGGTTCGCCGGCCTGCTGGGGGGCTCCGTCGTCGTCGAGGTGATGTTCGCCATCCCCGGCATGGGGCAACTCGTCTACAAGGCGGTGGTCAACCACGACATGCCCGTCATCCAGGGCGGACTGCTCTGCCTCGTCGCCCTGGCGATCGTCGTCAGCACCGCCGCCGACCTGCTCAGCGAAGTGATCAACCCAACCGCGGGGGCCCGCCATGGCACTCACTGAACAAGCTCCCGGCATCCGGTCGGGCGACACACGCCCGCCGGCCTCGGGGGTGCGGAAAGCGGCGGTGTCCTCCACCGCGACGGTACGGGGCTGGCCGTGGACGGTACGCGTGGGAGCCGCCGTCTTCGTCCTCGTGATAGCCGTCCTGGCACTGACGCCGTGGATCGCCCCGTACGACCCGGCCGCACAGGACCTGTCCCAGCGGCTGGTCGGTCCGAGCGGTCAACACTGGCTCGGAACCGATCAGTTGGGCCGGGACGTGCTCAGCAGACTGATGTACGGCGGGCGGTTCTCGGTCTCCATCGCCGCCATCACCCTGGTGCTCTCGGCGGCCTTCGGCACACTGATCGGAGCGTTCAGCGCCCGGGTGGGCGGCATGGTCGACGAATTCCTGATGCGCGTCGTCGACCTGCTGATCTCCATCCCCGACGTCGTCGTCGCCCTCTTCCTCATCGCCGTGTTCGGAACGGGTTACGGGACGCTGATCGCGGCCCTCACCATCGTGGGCTGGACCCCCTTCGCCCGCCTCATGCGAGGTCTGGCCCTGGAGATCAACAGCCGCGACTTCATCGAGGCCGCCGAAGCGCTGGGATGCTCCCGCACCTTCATCATCGTCCGGCATGTCATTCCCAACGCCATGCGCCCGATGACCGCACTCAGCTTCCTGCGGTTCGGACACAAGCTGATCACCGTCGGCGGACTGTCCTTCATCGGGCTCGGAGTACAGCCGCCGGACTCGGACTGGGGCGCCATGCTCGTCGACGCCCAGCCCTACATGGAGCAGATGCCCCTCCTGGTGATGGTGCCCGGTCTGGCGATCTTCCTCACCGCGCTGAGTGTCTCCCTGATCGGCCAGGGGGTGGAACCGGCGGAGAAGAGCCGGTGAATGGGGCGCGTATCACCCAGACGAAGGAGAGAAGCGGTCCGATGACCACAGGCGATCCCACGACCAAAGACACCTCACCCATGACCCCGGTCTCCCGCAAGACGCTGACCGCGCTGGTGACCGAGCAGCTCCGCGACGGAATCCACCGGGGCACCCTGCTGCCGGGCAGCCAGTTGCAGGAGGCCGAACTGGCCGAACGGCTGGGCGTCAGCAGGGGGCCGATCCGCGAGAGCCTGCAACGGCTTATCCAGGAAGGGCTGTTGGCGAGCCAGCCGCACCGGGGCGTCTTCGTCCCGGTGCTCAGCGAGGAGGACATCATCGATGTCTTCTTCGCCCGGGAGGCGGTGGAGGCCGCGGCCTTCCGCCGCGTCATGCGGCGGTCCGCCTCCCCGGAACTCCTCGACGCGCTCCGCGAGACGGTGGACGAGATGGACGCCGCCGCGGCCGAGGACGACTGGTCGGCGGTCGGCGAACTCGACGTGCGCTTCCACCGGTTGGTGGTCGACGCGGTCGGCAGCCACCGTCTCAGCCGGATGTTCTCCACCCTGATGTCCGAGACCCGGCTCTGCCTCCACATGATGGCCGGAGCGGACCCCGCGCATCACGATCTCGTGCCGGAGCACGAGGAACTGGCCCGGCTGATCGCGGGCGACGATCTGGACGCCGCGCTCGCCACCCTTCATCAGCACCTTGCCGACGCCGTGGTGACCGTCCGGCGCCGTCTGTACCACTCAGTCCAGGGAAAGGAGACCGGACATGCGCCGACAACGCGACGAAACCCCTGAGCGGGGCGACACCGTTCTGCGGGTCGAGGGCCTGCGTGTGGAGTTCAACGACGCCGCCCACACCCACGCCGTCGACGGCCTCGATCTGACGGTCGGGCGCGGTGAGATCGTCGCGCTCGTCGGCGAGTCGGGCTCGGGCAAGAGCGTGACCGCGCGCTCCGTCATGGGACTGCTGCCCTCCGAGGCACGGATCACCGCCGGCTCCATCGTCCTCGAAGGACAGGAGGTGGTGGGGCTGTCCCCGCGCCGGATGAACCGGATGCGCGGCAGCCAGGTGGCGATGCTCTTCCAGCAGCCGAAGGCGATGCTCGACCCCACGGCCACGGTGCGCGACCAGGTCGCGGAACCACTGTGGCTGCACCGGGGGCTGACCCGTCGACAGGCCAGGACACGGGTGGCCGCGCTGCTGAAGGACGTCGGGATTCCCGAGCCCGAGCGCCGGGCGGCCGGCTACGCCCACCAGCTCTCCGGTGGAATGGCCCAGCGCGTCATGATCGCCGCCGCACTCAGCGGTGAGCCGGGACTGCTCATCGCCGACGAGCCCACGACCGCGCTGGACGTCACCGTCCAGGCCCAGATTCTGCGGCTGCTGCGCCACAAACAGCGCGAGGCGGGGCTGTCCGTCCTGCTCATCACCCATGACCTCGGCATTGTGGCCTCGATCGCCGACCGGGTCGCCGTCATGTACGCCGGGCGCATCGTCGAGGACGGCACCACCACCGACATCTTCGCCAGGCCCCAACACCCGTACACCCAGGCCCTGATGCGTGCCTCCCTGCTCCACTCGGACCACGGCAGCCTCTACTCCATACCGGGCAGCGCCGCCCAGTCCCGCGCGCTCGACCACGGGTGCAGATTCCGCCCGCGCTGCTCGGTCGCCGAGGGGCTCGGTATCGCCAAGAGCTGCGAGGACTCCGAGCCGACGCTGCACGCCTGCGGTACCGGTCACCGTTCCCGATGTTGGGCGCCGGTACGTGAGGAGGCAAGCGCGTGAAACCCGAGGCTCCCGTGCTCGTACGGGTGGAGAACCTGGTCAAGACCTTCCCGACGGGCGCGCGTTCGCTCACCGGGCGGCGCCGGCGGGTGCTCTCCGTCGACGGCGTGTCGTTCAGCGTCGGAGTCGGTGAAGTACTCGGCCTGGTGGGGGAGTCGGGCTGCGGCAAGAGCACACTGGCCCGAGCGGTCCTCGGACTCACGGCGCTCGACGAGGGCCGGGTGCTGTTCGACGGCGCCGAGGTCGCCGGGAGCAGGGGCGCGGACCGCAAGGCCCTGCGCCGGGCGATGCAGCTCGTGTTCCAGGACCCGTACGCCGCGCTCGATCCCCGGATGCGGCTCGGTACCAGCCTGGAAGCGCCGCTGGCCCAGCACGGCGTGGGTTCCCGCGAGGAACGCGGCGTCCGGATCGCCGACATGCTGCGGCAGGTCGGGCTCGACGAGTCGTTCCTCGACCGCCGTCCCGCGGAGTGCTCCGGCGGTCAGTTGCAGCGTGTGGTGGTGGCGCGGGCTCTGCTGCTCGAACCTCGGTTCCTGATCTGCGACGAGCCGACGTCGGCGCTCGACGCCTCGATCCGGGCCCAGATCCTCAATCTGCTGATGGAGCTGAAGGACCGGCTGGGACTGACGGTGCTGATGATCTCGCACGACCTCCGCGTGGTCCGTCATGTCTGCGACCGGGTGGCCGTCATGTATCTCGGCAAGATCGTCGAGGTGGCCCCCCGAGACCAGCTGTTCGAACGGCCTGCCCATCCCTACACGCAGGCGCTGCTGGCGGCGTCGCTGCCGGAGGAGCCGGGCGTGGAGACCGATTTCGGCACGTTGCGCGGCGAGCCGCCCAGCCCGGTGAACCCTCCCGACGGGTGCCGGTTCCACGAGCGATGTCCCAAGGCCCGCGCGCGCTGTGCGACCGAGGCGCCTCAGTCGTACCAGGCCGGTACGGGCCACACCGTCTCCTGCCACTTCTGGGATCAGTGAACCACCGAGAAATGAGGATGCCGCCATGTCTGCAGACGAGTCCGGGACGGCGCGTGAGCACGATCACCAGCTGCCCGCCCGCCCCTTCACGAAGGTGACGTGATGACCGCCGCCGTCGGAGCCGCCGCCACGGTGGCTCCGGGGACGACGCCGTCGGACTGGCGGCCTCCCGCGGGCGCGTTCTGGTCGGGCGCCTGGCGCGACGGCCGGGCCTCCTTTCCCGTGTACGACCCGGAGGACGGCGCCCTGCTCGGGTACGTCGCGGACGCGACCGCCGAGGACATCGACACGGCCGTCACCCATGTGGCCGCCGCGGTGCACGAGGGGCCGCCCTGGCCCGCCTGGCGTCGGCGCGAGGCGCTGGGGGCCGCCGCCGCCCTGGTCCGGGAGCGCCGGGCGCTGCTGAGTGAGGTGATCTCGCGGGAAGGGTGCAAGACCGTACGGGAGGCGAGGGCCGAGGTGGACCGCGCCGCGGATACGCTCCGGCTCTCCGCGGAGCAGGCCGGACGGCTCACCGGCGAGACGCTGCCCTTCGACGACACGCCGCGCGGCCAGGGCCGACTCGGCTGGTACACCCGCGAACCGGTCGGTGTGGTCGCCGCCATCACCCCGTTCAACGACCCGCTCAATCTGGTCGCGCACAAACTGGGCCCCGCACTCGCGGCAGGCAACGGCGTCGTCCTGAAACCGGCCGAGGCGACCCCCTTCACGGCACTGGCCTTCGTCCGTGTCCTGCTGGACGCGGGCGTCCCCGCCGAACGCGTCGCGGTCGTGCCGGGGAAGGGCAGCACGGCAGGGCAGGCCCTGGTGAGCCATCCGCTGGTCGACCTGGTGTCCTTCACCGGAGGGCACCGTACGGGGAACGCGGTGGCGAGGGCCGCCGGGGCCAAGAAGACCCTGATGGAGCTGGGTGGCAACAACTGCGTGATCGTTCTCGCGGACGCCGATGTACGGCGTGCCGCCCAGGCCGTGGTGGCCGGCGCGTTCGGAGTGGCCGGGCAGAACTGTCTGTCCGTGCAGCGGGTCTTCGTCGCCGCGGAACTCGCCGAGCCGTTCACCGACGAAGTGGTGGCCGCGACCCGGCGGTTGAGGGTCGGCAGCAAACGCGATCCGCTGACGGACATCGGCCCGCTGATCGAGGAGCGGGAGGCGATCCGGGTGGCCGAGTGGGTCGCGGAGGCGAGGGCGGGCGGCGCCGAGATCCGGGCCGGCGGCCGGCGGGACGGCACGTACCACTGGCCGACGGTCCTCACCGGGGTGCCCGCGGACAGCCGTCTCATGACCGACGAGGTCTTCGGGCCCGTGCTGGCCGTCGAGGCCGTCGGGACGGTGGACGAGGCGGTCGCCCGCGCGAACAGCACCGAGTTCGGCTTGCAGGCCGGTGTCTTCACGGGCGGCTTCGACGCCGCGCTCGCGATCGCCGGACGGCTCCGGGTAGGAGCGGTGATGATCAACGACACCAGTGACTTCAGGATCGACGCCATGCCGTTCGGCGGACCCAAACGATCGGGCGTCGGCCGGGAGGGGGTGCGGTACGCGGTGGAAGCCATGACCGAACCCAAGATCGTCGCCGTGTACCGGGGCTGACTTTCCAGCCAGGTTGGGCGCCGATGGCGGAGTTCCGACCCTCACCGATGGCGGGCAGTGTATTGTAGACAATAGTCGAGCAGGGGTCGGTGCGAGCCGGCCCCTCCGGCCGTACAGCCGGGCCCACGCTCGTGCGAAGTCAAACGATCTTTTGCCCAGCGGGGAGAGCCGTGACCCAAGTGATTCAGGGACTTGTCCCGATCACCAGTCGCACCACGTCAAGCCTGATCATCGACCAGCTCAGGCAGCGCATCGTGGACGGCACGTTCCCGCCAGGGAGCCAGATGGCCGAGGCGCAGCTGGCGGTGACCTTCGGAATCAGCCGGGGTCCGGTGCGCGAGGCACTTCAGCGGCTGATCCAGGAGGGGTTGCTCCGCAACGTCAAGAACCGTGGTGTGTTCGTCGTCGAGCTGGGCCCCGAGGACATGGGCGACGTCTTTCTGACCCGGCGTCTGATCGAGCGCAAAGCGGCCACCCTGCTCTGGAGAAGCAAGGATGAGCGGATTCTGACCCGGCTGGAGAAGGCCGTCGACGAGCTGGCCGAAGCGCTTCCCGGCAAGGAGCTGTCCGACGTGGTGGCCCAGGACCTGGCGTTCCACGAGCTGTTGGTGGAATCGGCCGAGAGCCCGCGGCTCTCACGGATGTACGCGACGCTCGTCGCGGAGACCCGGATCTTCCTGACCGGCACGGTCGGCGGCACCCCGGTCGACCACTCCCTCGTCAAGGAACACCGTCAGCTGATCGACCTGCTGCGTACGGGGTCCGAGCGGCGGCTGCTCGCGGCGATCGACGGTCATCTCGACTCGGCGCTGCGTCATCTGATCATTCCCTCCTGACCGGGCGGGGCGCTCCGCGCTCCGTGGACGGTGACCGGGCCGGTGCGGAGTCCACCCCGCGGGCCCGGTGTTCTGCGAGCTTCTCTCCAGTGGGGCAATCTGGTGGATAAGGGGTAGAACCTGGCGTGACTCCCGCATGCCGCCGCCGGCGGACTTGCCTGGGTGTTCGGACACCCGGGCGCCCGAACACCAAGGGAAGTCCGCCGTCCCCCCGTCCGGCCGTACCCGGTCGTATCCCGTGAGGACGAGGAGTGACATGCGTAGCGAACTTCTGGCAGAACTGGCGCAGCAGCTCAGGGTCGACTCGGTCCGCGTCGCGGACCTGGCGGGCTCCGGACATCCGACCTCGTCGATGTCCGCCGCCGATCTCGGCGCCGTCCTGCTGGCCAACCACCTCACATACGACTTCGACCGGCCCGACCATCCGGGCAACGACCGGCTGGTCTTCTCCAAGGGCCACGCGTCGCCCCTGCTCTACTCCATGTATCTGGCGGCCGGTGCCATCGAGGAGTCGGAGTTCCGCACCTACCGCCGGGAAGGCAGCCGGCTCGAAGGCCACCCCACGCCCCGGCTTCCCTGGGTGGACGTCGCGACCGGATCGCTCGGGCAGGGCCTGCCGGTGGGCGTCGGGATGGCGCTCGCCGGGCAGCGGCTCGGCAAGGCCCCGTACCGGGTGTGGGTGCTCTGCGGCGACAGCGAGATGGCCGAGGGATCGGTCTGGGAGGCCGCCGAACACGCCGGATACCAGCATCTCGACTCGCTGACGCTGATCGTCGACGTGAACCGGCTCGGCCAGCGCGGCCCCACCCGCCACGGGCGTGACCTCGGCGCGTACGCCCGCAGGCTGCACGCCTTCGGCTGGCACACCATCGAGGTCGACGGCCATGACATCGAGGCCATCGAGGCGGCCTGCGAGGAGGCGCGCTCCACCCTTGGGGAGCCGACGGCGATCATCGCCGCCACCAAGAAGGGCCGGGGTGTCGCCTCCGTCGAGGACAAGGAGGGCATGCACGGCAAGCCCCTCCCGGACGCGGCGGGCGCCATCGAGGAGCTGGGCGGCCGGCGGTCCATGCGGGTCGAGGTGCGCAAGCCCACCTCGGCGGTGGCAGACGCCCGGCCCGAGGTCGGCCATCTGAACCTGCCGCGCTTCTCCGTGGGCGACGAGATCGCCACCCGTGACGCGTACGGGCAGGCCCTGACCGCGCTCGGTACCGCGCGCGGCGACATCGTGGCGCTCGACGGCGAGGTGGGTGACTCGACCCGTACCGAGTACTTCTCGAAGGAGCACCCGGAGCGGTACTTCGAGATGTACATCGCCGAGCAGCAGCTGGTGGCCGCCGCCGTCGGCATGCAGGCCTGCGGGCAGATCCCGTACGCGGCCACCTTCTCGGCCTTCCTGACCCGCGCCCATGACTTCCTTCGGATGGCCACGGTCAGCCGTGCGTCGATCAGCGTCGTCGGCTCGCACGCCGGTGTCTCCATCGGCCAGGACGGGCCCTCCCAGATGGGCCTGGAAGACCTCGCCATGTTCCGTGCCCTGCACGGCAGTACGGTGCTCCAGCCCTGCGACGCGAACCAGACGACCCGGCTCGTCGCCGCGATGGCCGAGCTGGAGGGCGTCAGCTATCTGCGCACGCTGCGCGGGAAGACGCCGGTCATCTACGGCCCCGACGAGCAGTTCCCGGTCGGCGGCAGCAAGGTGCTCCGTCACACGATCGACGACCGGATGACACTGATCGGCTCCGGGATCACCGTCCACCAGTGCCTCCAGGCGGCGGAGCTGCTGTCCGCCGAGGGCATCACGGTGCGGGTCATCGACATGTACTCGATCAAGCCGGCCGACGAGGTCACCCTCCAGGCCGCCGCCGCCGACACGGGCTGTCTGATCACGGTGGAGGACCACCACCCGCAGGGCGGACTGGGCGACGCCGTCGCCGAGGTCTTCTCCGACGGCCGCCCCGCGCCCCGGCTGGTGCGGCTCGGCGTACGGAACATGCCGGGGTCCGCGACCCCCGACGAGCAGCTGCGCGCCGCCGGTATCGACGCCGATTCGATCGCCGCCGCCGTGAAGCTCCTCACCGGAACGGCTGTGGTGCGCTGACAGGACGGCGGCGGAGCGGCGATCGCCGAACGCGTCCATTTGCGTACACCGGGTGATCGGCGCACTGTGGACGGACCGGACAACTGTGGGTTTTCCGCTGCCCGGTCAGCCGGGCCGACTTCGGGAATCGGGAGAAGAGCATGCTTCTGCCGGACAAGGCCGGGCTCGCCCAGCTGCTGCGCCGCTACCGGACCTGGGAGCAGCTGGTCCTGCAAGAGCCGCACAACCCGGTGCGACGGCGACGGCTGGACGACGTCGCGTACACCCTGTGCGTGCTGATGGGACACCGCACCGCCCAAGAGGCGATTCTCGCGGCGGAGTCGTATCTCGGCAGAGGTCCGCGGGTCGACCGGAAAGCGGAGGGCCAGGGAATTCTGCGGGCCCGTCGGCACAACAGCAGCAGGAAAGAAAGGATGTAAACGACCATGGCCGAATTCCTCACCGACATCGAGACGATTCGCGACCGCGCGCGCAGGGAGATCGAGAAGGGTCCGGTGACGGACGCCTACGGGGCGGATGTCGGGCGCGTCATCCAGGTGCTGAACGAGGCGCTGGCCACCGAGATCGTCTGCACCCTGCGCTACAAGAGGCACTACCACACGGCGACGGGACTCTATGCGGAGCCGGTCGCCGCGGAATTCCTGGAGCACGCGGGTGAGGAGGAGCAGCACGCGGAGAGGCTGGCGCAGCGGATCGTGCAGCTCGGCGGCGAGCCGGACTTCAATCCGGACACGCTGACCAAGCGCTCGCACGCGGAGTACGACGCGAGCATGGACCTGATCGAGATGATCAAGGAGGATCTGGTGGCCGAGCGGGTGGCCATCGCGGCGTACACGGAGATCGCGCAGTGGCTGGGCACCGGTGACCCCACCACGCGCCGGATCTTCGAGGACCTGCTCGCGCAGGAGGAGGAGCACGCGGACGACCTGCGGGGACTGCTGGACCGGCTGCCGGCCGCCGCGAAGTCCTGAGCCCCTGACGGGCCCCGCGAAACAGCACCGCCGCCGGCCGGCGGACACGCGAGTGTCCGCCGGCCGGCGGCGTCTCCGCGTCCGTCGGCGGTGGTGCCCGCCGTCCGTCGGCGGTTGTCAGCGGTGGTCGCGCGGGGGTCAGTTCCCCACGGTGCGGCGCTTGCGCGCGGCCCACGTGATGCCCGCACCGGCCACGAGTATGACGGCGGCGGCGGCCGCGATCAGCGGTGTCGTGCTGGAGGAACCCGTCTCGGCGAGGTCGTCACCGGCGGGGCTCGGCTGCGACGAGGGAACCTCGGCGGCAGGGCTCGACGTGCTCGGCTCGGGCGTCGCCTCGGTCGGCGTGGGCTCGGGCTCGTCCGTCGGCGGCGTCGTGGACGGCGTGGGCTCCGGCTCGTTGCCCTCGCAGACCGGCGCGGTCTTGGTCTCGTCGAGCGAACCGTCGTTGCCCGAACCGTCCTTCACCACGATGTGGAGCGTCAGTTTCTTGTCGTGCTCGGGCAGTTCGATCTTCCTGTGGAACTCCCCGCCGAACTTCTCGGTGGGCAGCAGGTCCTTGCCGTCGACCGTCAGGGTCACCGTGTTCTCTTTGTCGGCGGTGTAGTTGACGAGATCGACGCTCACCTCCGAGCAGGTCACGGCCCAGGCCGGGGTGTGCGCCACCGCCGGGGCGACGAAGAGACCGACACCGAGCGCACCCGCCGCCGCGACCGTCACGAGCGCCCCCGGGCGTCGCCACGATCTGTTGAATACAGTCACTGAATCCTCCGCGTTGACCGCGCCGTCCAGGATGACGGCGCGCGCGCACAGTACCGCCATTCGAGGCCGACTCCCCACGCACCCCTGGGGACTTGACCGTCTCATGGGGCGGTCGTGCCCGAAAACGATGCACGGGCCACATTGCTCGCTCCGGGCCTCTTGCCGCGCCGTTGTCTCGTTTGTAGCTTGGCGCGGACGCTTCGTTGGAAGCGCTTTCTATCCGGTTGAAAAGCCGTAGGTCCGTGCTGTAACCGTCCGAGCCGACGAGGTGAGCGGGATGAACAAGCCCGGAACAACAGGAAGAACAGCGAGAAAACGACTGGCCGTCGCGGCGGGGGTGCTGCTGATGACACTGCTCGTGCCACCCGCGTCCGCGCGTGAGGACGGGCCGATCGCCGATCCACTGCCCGATCCGACACTCTCCGAAATTGGCCTGGTTCTTGACGAGTTCTCGACGCTCCCCAAGTCGGCGCCGGTGCCTCCGCCGACCGACGACCGGCTCAAGCGCTGGGCCCGGATCAACTTCGTCGGTGAAGTCCCCGACGGATCGGGCCGGTTGTACGTCCCCGACCTCAACGGCAAGCTGCACCTGCTGGACAGCGCGGGCAAGCCCACCGAGTATCTGGACGTCGGTGCGGCCTTCGGCGCCGACTTCTGGTCCCACCAGGGCCTCGGCAGCGGGTTCGGATTCGTCGCGTTCCACCCCGAGTTCGCGGAGAACGGCCGCTTCTACACCGTCCACACCGAAGCCAGGGACGCGCTGAAGAAGCGCCCCGACCTGCCCTCCGGCGGAGTCACGGTCGTCCACAGCGTGGTCACGGAATGGACCGCCGACGACCCGGCCGCCGCTACGTTCAGCGGCAAGCGCCGCGAGGTGATGCGGCTGGGCTTCCAGAGCACCATCCACGACATCCAGGAGATCAACTTCAACCCCAACGCCCGCCCCGGAGACGAGGATTACGGGCTGCTCTACATCGCGGCCGGGGACGGCGGGGCGGGCTGGCGCAGTTCGGTGCCGCAGGATCTGTATGTCCCGCAGGGCAAGATCCTGCGCATCGATCCGCGCGGTCACAACGGCCCCGGCGGCAAGTACGGCATCCCGCCGTCCAACCCCTTCGTCCACCGGAAGTACGTGCTCGGCGAGATCTACGCGTACGGCTTCCGTGACCCGCACCGGTTCAGCTGGGACTCCGGGGGCAGCGGCCAGATGTTCGTCGGCAGCATCGGGGAGCACCGCATCGAGTCCGTGTACGACGTCAGGGCCGGCGACAACCTGGGCTGGAGCGACCGCGAGGGACCCTTCGAGTACCGCAAGGAGGGGAACCCGACCTGCGGTGTCTACCAACTCCCCGAGAACGACGAGCAGTACGGCTACACCTATCCGGTCGCGGCCTTCGACCACGTCCCGCCGCCGGAGACACCGTGCGCCGACAGCGGCAACGCGGTGATCGGCGGCTTCGTCTACCGGGGCGCGGAGATCCCCGAGTTGCGGGGCAAGTACGTCTACGGCGAGGGCGTCGGCGGCCGGATCTTCTACTCCGACGTGGCGGACATGCGCCGCGGCGGGCCGCTCGCCGAGGTCCACCAGTTCAAGGTCCTCGACGCGGCGGGCACGACGACCTCGATGGCGGCGCTGGCCGGGGACAAGAGGGTCGACCTGCGGTTCGGCACCGACCGCGCGGGTGAGCTGTACGTCCTGGCGAAGGCCAACGGCAAGATCTGGAAGGTGACCGATGCGCGCTGACACAGCGGGACGACGCAGACTCGCACTGACCCTGGCTCTGGCCACGACGCTGCTGGTCACGGCGTTCGCCCCGGCGGGTGAGCCGCAGCCGTCGCCGCGACACCTGCCGCGCCCCGTCGCCGCGTACGACTTCGAGCACCCCGTCCCCGGAGACCCGGCCCGCGAGCGGGACCGGGGCCGCTCGGGCACCACGCTCGAACTCGTCAACGGCGGCGAGCGGGCACGGGTGAGGGACGACGAGCGGCGCGGGCATGTCCTGCGTACCCGCCAGGTCTCGCCCGCGACCGCGAGCACCGACGACTGGAAGGCCGGCGTGTACGGCCCGCAGGGGGTGCCGACCCTGCGCGCCTTCAACGGAGCGCGGCAGACGACCGTCATGGGCTGGTTCAAGATGACCGCCGACAACCCCGCGCCGAACTCCAACACCCCCGACCCGGACGACCGTTACAACGCGATCGGCCTCGCCGGGATCCTCTCCGGCACCTCGCAGGGCCACGACGTACGCGCCCTGCTCGAACTCATCACGGTCAACGGGGAGATGAAGGTCGTGGCCCTCGGCCGCCGGGTGGACGGCGGGAGTTCGCAGACGTTCGCCGCCGACGCCGACTGGCGGCGGATCCTGCCGCCGGACACCTGGGTCTCCCTCGCCGCGACGTTCGACTTCGACACCGGCGCCATGGCGCTGTACCGCGACGGCCGCCCGCTGCCCGGCCGGTACGTCGTGCCCGGCGACCCGTGGGCGGTGGACGGACCGCCGGAGCCCGACGCGGCGTCGCCCACCGATCCGCGTGGCATCAAGATCGGCGGCAGTTATCCGCAGAACACCCAGGAGGGCAATCCCTGCGACTGCCGGATGGACGACCTGACGTTCTTCGACCGGGCGCTCACACCCACCGAGATCATGTCGCAGTACCGGCGCACGCGAGGATAATGGCGTAGGGGGCAACTGTCCGTACGACCCGATACGTAACCGTCCGGAGTCGAACGTGAGCCGTTCCCGCATCGTCGTCGTCGGAGCCGGATTCGCCGGCTTCGAGGCCGCCCGTACGCTCTCCCGGCGCGTACGGGACAAGGCCGAAATCGTCCTGCTCAACCCCACCGACTATTTCCTCTACCTTCCGCTCCTGCCCCAGGTCGCGGCCGGAGTCCTGGAGCCGCGCCGGGTGACCGTCTCCCTTCCCGGCTCGCTGCCGCGCGTACGCGTCGTACTCGGAGAGGCCGGGCACATCGACCTCAAGAAGCGGCTCGTGCGGTACACCGGCCCCGAGGGCGAGCGGGGCGAGCTGACCTACGACCGGCTCGTCCTCGCCGTCGGCAGCGTCAACAAACTGCTGCCGATCCCGGGCGTCGCCGAGTACGCGCACGGCTTCCGGGGCCTGCCCGAGGCCCTTTACCTGCGCGACCACGTCACCCGCCAGATCGAACTCGCCGCCGCCGGCGACCCCGCGAAAAGCGCGACGCGCACCACCTTCGTGGTGGTCGGCGCGGGCTACACCGGCACCGAGGTCGCCGCCCAGGGCAAGCTGTTCACCGACGCCCTGATCCGCAAGCAGCCCGGCTGGGGACACACCCTCGCCCCGCGCTGGCTGCTCATCGACATCGCGCCCAGGGTTCTGCCCGCGCTGGACCGCAGGCTCTCCGACACCGCCGACCGCGTCCTGCGCGGGCGCGGCGTCGACGTCCGCACCGGCACGTCCGTCCAGGAGGCCACCCCGAGGGGCGTCCAGCTGGACGACGGGGAATTCATCGAGACCCGGACCCTCGTCTGGTGCGTCGGCGTACGGCCCGACCCGCTGGTCGCCGAGGTCGGACTGCCCGTGGAGAAGGGCAGGCTGCTGGTCGACCCACAGCTGCGTGTACCCGGCCACCCCGAGGTCTTCGCGTGCGGCGACGCCGCCGCCGTACCCGATCTGACCAGGCCCGGACAGTGCACACCGATGACCGCGCAGCACGCGGCCCGTCAGGGCAAGGTCGCCGGCCGCAACGTCGCGGCGTCCCTCGGGTACGGGGACGGCGAGACGTACGTGCACCACGATCTCGGCTTCCTCGTCGACCTCGGCGGGGTCAAGGCGGCGGCCAACCCCCTCGGGGTACCGCTCTCCGGCGCGCTCGCCGGTGCCGTCACGCGCGGCTACCACCTGGCGGCCATGCCGGGGAACCGGGTGCGTGTCGCGGCGGACTGGCTGCTCGACGCCGTACAGACCCGGCAGTCCGTGCAGCTCGGGCTCGTACGCTCCTACACGGTGCCGCTCGACACCGCGTCTCCCGAACTGGCGAGGGTCCCCGGCGGGCCCCGTAAGGAGTGAGCCATGGCGAAGGAATCGCTGACACCGCAGGAGATCGAGGACCGGCTGGTGGCGCTGCCCGAGTGGTCCGTGGAGGACGGGAAGCTCACCCGGAGCTACCGGCTCGCCGACCACTTCGCCGCGACGGCGATGGTCGTGCACGTCGCGCGCATCCAGCAGGAGCTGAACCACCACTCCGATCTCACCCTCGGCTACAACACCGTCGACGTGGCGGTGAACTCCCACGACGTGGGCGGGATCACCGAGCGCGACTTCGATCTGGCCGCACGCGTCGAGGAGATCGCGCCCACACACGGCGCGAGCTGAGACGGAGGCGGTCGTCCCTGAGACCTGGACGCCGGTCACGGCACTAATCCGGCGGGTAAGTGCGGGGTCTCGCGCGCGGCGCCCGCCCGCCGTTTCACCGCGCTGGTGGGGGAGTCGCCGATGGCGTATCTCGCCGACTGGCGGCTCTCGCTGGCCGCCGACCGGTTGAGGCAGACGGACGCGACGGTCGAGTCGATCGCCCGGCAGGTCGGCTACGGTGGCTCGTTCGCGCTGAGCGTGGCGTTCAAGCGGGTACGGGGCATCAGCCCGCAGGAACACCGTGCGGGGAAACCGGAGTTGGTGACCGGGGGAAAACCCCAGGTGGTTTCCGGGTGCCGACCTGAGTGATCTGTCACCCGGCCGCTGGGACAGTTCGAGCATGAACCTGACCAGCTCAACGCGCCCCGCCCGTACCGGTATCGACACCGGCGTCCCCGCATCGCGGCCCGCGCCCGGCGGCCTGAGCACCCGCGCGCTCTTCGCGGCGGCGCCCGCGCTCTTCCTCGGCGGCTGGCTGCTGATGCGGCCGATCGACGGGCAGTCCGAACCCGGCGGCTGGTGGACCGCCGCACACGCGGTGTGGCTCGCGGGATTCGTCCTGTTCGCCGTCATGGGCCTGCGCTTCCGCCGTATAGCCGGAGCACGGACCACGGGGCAGCGGGTCGCGGTGACCGCGAGCGTCGTGATCGTCCTGTTCAGCTCGCTGGCGAACGTCGTCCAGCTCTCCATCGACCTCGTCGGCGGCTTCACCTCGGCCAACAGCGCCGAACTGAAAGACGCCTTCGCCGGGGTGAAGGACATCCCCGGCGCCGAGGCGGTCATCTACGGCATCGGCGCCCAGGTGGTCTTCGTCGGGCTGATCGTCTTCGCGGTCCTGGCCGCCGTCGTACGGCGCGGGACACCCGGATCGGCCGCGCTGGTGACCGCCGGAACCATGGTGATGGCCGTCGGCATGGGCTTCGGCCGCAACCACTGGACCGTGCCCGTCGGCATGGTCTGCCTCCTCGCGGGCCTGGCACTGCTCGGCCGCGAACTCGACGCCGCCGGGCACGGGACGGGACCGGTCCCGTCCCGCGCCTGATCCGGCCCGATCGACAAGGCACTCCCTAGTTGCCGAACGTGTCCGGGTCGTCTCCCAGCCGGGTGTCGGAGTCCAGCGCGGCCAGCGCCGCCAGGTCCTCGGCGTCCAGTTCGAAGCCGAACGGGTCGAAGTTCTCCTTGATCCGCGACGGCGTGACGGACTTCGGGATCGCCACGTTCCCGAGCTGAAGGTGCCAGCGCAGCACCGTCTGCGCGGCCGTCCTGCCGTGCTTGCGGGCGATCGCGAGCACCGTGGGGACCTCCAGGAGCCCCTTGCCGGAGCCCAGCGGTGACCAGGCCTCCGTCACGATGCCGTGCTCGGCGTGGACGGCACGCACCTCGGCCTGCTGGAACTGAGGGTGCAGCTCCACCTGGTTGACCGCGGGCACGACCGACGTCTCGTCCAGCAGCCGGCGCAGATGCGCCGGCTGGAAGTTGGAGACACCGATGGCCCTGGCCCGGCCGCTCTCCGCGATCTCCTCGAACGCGCGCCAGATCGTGAGGTAGTCGTCACGCGCGGCACGTGGCCAGTGGATCAGATACAGGTCGACGTGGTCGAGACCGAGCTTCGACAGTGACGTGTCGAACGCGCTCAGGACGCTGTCCCGCGTCCATGTCACCTTCCTGGAGTTCCACAACTTGGTGGTGACGAACAGTTCTTCGCGCGCGATCCCGGACGCGCCGATGGCCCTGCCCGTGCCCTCCTCGTTCCGGTAAATCGCTGCCGTGTCGATGCTGCGGTAGCCGACCTCCAGGGCCGTACTCACCGCCCGCGCCGCCTCGTCGTCGGGGACCTGCCAGACACCGAACCCCAGTTGGGGCATTTCGACGCCGTTGTTGAGGGTCAGGGAGGGGACCTTGCTCACGTGCGGTCGATCCTTATGTCGTCGGCTGATTCTCAGGGCCTCAACGAACGAGGGCGCGCAGGCATTCCGTCAGCGGTACAGCGCGTTCACCTCGACCGTGTACGCCGTCTCGATCGCCTTGCGCTTGAGCTTCAGCGACGGCGTCAGCAGCCCGTGCTCCTCGCTGAAGGGATGCGCCAGGATCCGGAACGTACGGATCGACTCGGCCTGCGACACCAGCGTGTTGGCCGCCACCACCGCGCGCCGGATCTCCATCTCCAGATCAGGGTCGCGCACCAGGTCCACCGGCCGCAGCGGCGGCTTGCCCTGCATCGAGAGCCAGTGGTCCACCGCCTCCTGGTCGACGGTCACCAGCGCCGCGATGTACGGGCGGTCGTTGCCGACCACGATGCACTGGGCGACCAGCGGATGGGCCCGTACGCGCTCCTCGAGACCGGCCGGCGACACGCTCTTGCCGCCCGACGTCACCAGGATCTCCTTCTTCCGCCCGGTGATGGTCAGATAGCCGTCCTCGTCGAGCGCGCCGAGGTCGCCCGTGGCGAGCCAGCCGTCGCGCAGGACGGCGTCGGTGGCCTTCGGGTCGTTCAGATAGCCGCCGAAGATGTGCGCGCCGTGCAGCCACACCTCGCCGTCCTTCGCGATGTGCACCGTGGTGCCGGGAATGGGCTGGCCGACCGTCCCGTACCGGGTGCGCTCCGGCGGGTTGGCCGTCGCCGCCGCGCTCGACTCCGTCAGGCCGTACCCCTCGAAGACCGTGACACCGGCGCCCTCGAAGAACAGGCCGAGCCGCCGGTCCATCCCCGAACCGCCCGACATCGCGTGCCGCACCCGGCCGCCCATGGCGGCGCGCACCTTCGAGTACACGGCCTTCTCGAAGAACTGGTGCTGGATCCGCAGCCCCGTCGACGGTCCTGGGCCGAGCCCGAACGCCTTGTGCTCCATGGCCTCCGCGTGCTTCACCGCCACCTCCACGGCCTTGTCGAAGGCCCCCGTCCTCCCCTCGCGCTCCGCCTTGCGGCGCGCGGCGTGGAAGATCTTCTCGAAGATGTACGGCACGGCCAGGATGAAGCTCGGCCGGAACGCGGCCAGATCCGGCAGGAGTTCGCTCGCCCGCATCACCGGCTGGTGGCCGAGCTTCACCCGTCCCCGGATCGCGGCGATCTCGACCATCCGGCCGAAGACGTGCGCCAGCGGCAGGAAGAGCAGCGTCGACGCCTCGTCGCCGCGCTTGGAGTGGAAGACCGGCTCCCAGCGGGAGATCATCGTGTCCGTCTCGAACATGAAGTTCGCGTGCGTGATGACGCAGCCCTTGGGGCGGCCGGTGGTGCCCGAGGTGTAGATGACCGTGGCCGTGGAGTCGGGTGTCACCGCCCGGCAGTGCCGGTGCACCACATCGTCGTCGATCTCGGCGCCCGCGCCCGTCAGTTCGGCGACGGCTCCGGCGTCCAGTTGCCACAGCCGCTTGAGGCGCGGGAGCCGGTCGATCACCGAGCCGACGGTCATCGCGTGGTCCTCGTGCTCGACCATGCACGCCGACACCTCGGCGTCGTACAGCATCCAGAAGACCTGCTCGGCGGAGGACGTCGGATAGACCGGCACAGACTGGGCGCCGATCGACCAGAGCGCGAAGTCGAAGACCGTCCACTCGTACCGGGTACGGGACATGATCGCGACCCGGTCACCGAACCGCACACCCTGCGCCAGCAGCCCCTTCGCCAGGGCCAGCACCTCGTCGCGGAATTCGGCCGAACTCACGTTCCGCCACAGACCGTCCGCGCCCTTGCGGCCGAGCGCGACACGGTCGGGATCATCCAGCGCATGATCGAATACGACATCCGCCAGCCCACCCGCATGGGGCGCGGACGCCATGGGACGGACAGTGAACTCGCGCAATGACCTGCTCCTTGTGGCGCTCCGCACGGCGCCGTGACGGTACCCCAAGGGGCAGTCCGGCGGCAGGGAGCGGACGGAAGTGGCGCCTTGCTGTATCGCTCCAGGTCAGAGCCCGGAAGAGAGTCCCGGAGAGGGGGTGGGGGCGGTCTTCTGACCGTAGAGTAAGTGCGCTTGGAGGGAATCTCCACCGAATCTGTACGGCGCGATTACGCCCCTCCGCTGGTGGTGAGGGGCTTGGCCTGTACCAGCGTCCCGGTCTGGCGTGTTCTCGTCGGTGCCGACCCTCACCGCGCGTCGGCGGGGCGGTGCAGCCGGTCGCCGCCGGCCAGGATCGCGTCGGCGAGCGCGTCCGCGGGACCGCGGTCCGACGCGCCCCCACGACGACCGCGTCCGTCCCGTCTTCCGTCCCGCCGTCCGTGCAGCAGGACGAAGTCCACACCGCCCAGCTCCGGCAGCCCCGCACGCGCCGGCACCGGCACCAGGCCCGGCGGGATCAGGCCACGGGCGTGCGCCATCACGCCGAGCCCCGCGCGGGCCGCCGCGATCAGCCCGTTCAGACTCGCGCTCGTACAGGCGATGCGCCACGCCCTGCCCTCTGCCGAAAGCGCCTCCAGCGCACGGGCACGGGTGATACCGGGCGCCGGGAACAGGATCAGCGGCACCGGGCGCTCGGGGTCGACCCGCACATGCGGGGCCCCGATCCAGGTCAGCGTGGACTGCCAGACCAGCTCGCCACGCGTGTCGTCGCCCCCGCGCTTGGCCAGCACCAGATCCAGCTCACCGGCCGCCAGCCGCTCGTGCAGCGTGCCGGACAGCTCGACGGTCAGTTCCAGATCGACCTCGGGGTGATCCGTACGGAACGACTCCAGGATCTCGGGCAGCCGCGTCAGGACGAAGTCCTCGGAGGCACCGAAGCGGAGCCTGCCGCGCAGCCGGGTCCCGGAGAAGTACGCCGCAGCCCGCTCGTGGGCCGCCAGGATCGTACGGGCGAAGCCCAGCATGGCCTCGCCGTCCTCCGTCAGCTCCACGCTGTGCGTGTCCCGGGTGAACAGCTGCCGGTCACCGGCCGCGGCCTCCAGCCGTCGTACGTGCTGGCTGACCGTCGACTGCCGCACCCCCAGCCGCCGCGCGGCCTGGGTGAAGCTGAGGGTCTGCGCCACGGCCAGGAAGGTGCGGAGCTGTGCGGGGTCGTACACGTCGTACATGCGGAACAGGGTAGTCCGCCGTCATCGTGGAACGTGATGACAGTCAGAGCCGTATACGGGATTCCCGATCAAGCTCGGAACCTGGACGATGGAGAGCGCGCGATCCGTCCCGAACACGGACATGATCAGTAACGCGTCCGAGCAAGAGCCAGTGGAGCACATGAACCGCCGCCGTACCTCGTCCCCCTCCCCGTCTCCCCGTCCGCGCTCGTCCCGGCGCATGCCGTCCTGGCCGCGCGTCGACCCGTACATCCTCGCCCTCCTCGGCACCGTCGCCCTCGCGGCACTGCTGCCCGCCTCCGGCACCGCGGCGGACGTCGCCGGCGGGGCGTCGACCGGCGCCGTCGCGCTTCTTTTCTTCCTCTACGGCGCCCGGCTCTCGACCCGCGAGGCGCTGGACGGACTCAAGAGCTGGCGGCTCCATCTGACCGTCCTGGCCTGCACGTTCCTGGTCTTCCCGCTGCTGGGACTGGCCGCGCGAGGCCTCGTGCCCTTCGTCCTGACACCGGAGCTGTACAGCGGGCTGCTCTTCCTGTGCCTGGTGCCCTCGACGATCCAGTCGTCCATCGCGTACACGTCCATCGCACGCGGCAACGTGGCGGCGGCGATCTGCGCCGGGTCCTTCTCCAGCATCGCGGGCATCGTGGCGACACCCCTGCTCGCCGCCCTCCTGCTCGGCGGCGGCGCGAACGGCTTCTCGCCCGACTCGCTCCTGCGGATCGTGGCGCAGCTGCTGCTGCCTTTCGTCGCCGGCCAGTTGCTGCGCCGCTGGGTCGCCGGCTTCCTCACCCGGCACCGCACGCTGCTTGGCCGGGTGGACCGCGGATCGATCCTGCTGGTCGTCTACACGGCCTTCAGCCAGGGCATGGTCGCGGGCGTCTGGCACCAGGTGACTCCGGGGCGGCTCGGAGCGCTGTTCGCGGTCGAGGTGGTGCTGCTCGCGGCGATGCTGACGATCAGCTGGTACGGGGCGCGGCGGCTGGGCTTCGACCGGGCGGACCGGGTGGCGATCCAGTTCGCCGGGTCGAAGAAGAGCCTCGCGGCCGGACTGCCGATGGCGAGCGTGCTGTTCGGCGCGCAGGCCAGCCTGGCGGTCATGCCGCTGATGCTGTTCCACATGCTGCAACTGGTGGTCTGCGCGCTGCTGGCCAAACGCCGCTCCCGCGACCCCCTCCCGGATGAGCCACATGAACCCCAGTCCGTTGAGCCACGACCGGTTGAACGCCGGCCCATGTCTGAGCCCCGGCCCACGTCTCCGGCGAGTGAACCGAGATAGCGATCTACGACTGGAGTCCCAGGCAGGCTCACTTGGCCACGCACCCGCGGTCACGCGGATTACATGGTCATTCTGGTTGCGTCCCCGCAGTCCGTCGCCGCCTCGGCGAGTGCGCGTACCAGTGGGTTCGCGCTGTTGGTGCGCCAGATCAGGGCCCACTGGACGGGCGGGGCATCGTGGAGGGGAAGGAAGGCGACGTCGGGCTGCGCGTTGTAGCGCCGTCCCTCGTCGGGGACCGTGCACACCACGTCGCCTGCCGCGACGAGGGCAAGGATCTCGTAGAACGTCGAGACGGCCGGGCCGCGGCGGACGGGGCGTCCGGCCGGTGTGCGGGCCGGCAGGACGGCGCTCTCCCAGTAGGCGGGAAGAGGGCCGTTCAGGCGCGGCACGATGTGGTCACCGAGCACCTCCACGCTCACCGACTCCTGCCGGGCGAGCGGGTGGTCGGTGGCCACCATCAAGTGGAGCGGTTCCTCGCGCAGCACCACCCCGACGGTCAGGTCCGGCTCGCGAACGGGCAGCCACGTGGTCACCGCGTCGACCTCACCGGCCCGCAAGGCTCCGAACGGATCGCTGAAGAACACCTCTTTGAACCGGAGTCCGACGGACGGGTGCCCGGCCCGGAAATGGGTCAGGACCGGGCGCATGTCATGCATCTGTGCACCCATGACCCCCAGCGTCAGCGTGCCGGACGGATGGCGGGCGATGGTGGTCACCTCGGCTATGGCTTCCTGGATGCCCTCGTATGCCGGCTTAAGCCGCTGGAGCAGCACCTCTCCGACAGGGGTCATCCGCACGTGGCGGCTGGTCCGCTCGAAGAGCTGAGCGCCGATGACGCGTTCCTGCTTCTTGATCGCCTGGCTGACACGGGCTGGGGAGACATGCAGGCGTTCGGCGCTGCGGCCGAAGTGGAGTTCCTCCGCGAGTATCAGGAAGATCTCTATGTCCCGCAGTTCCATTCCGCCCCTGCTCCCTCATGCCCCCGCATTCATGAACCTCTGGGTTAACGACCATAACAAGATCGGCCGTTGTTCCCAGGTTGCTCGCTCCGCATGCTGGGTGCCGAGCCGGTCAGCCCCCCACAGGTGACAGCATGAACCGGCACAAGACAGCAGGATCGGCTCGCTCGATCCAGCCGACGGCCCCCAAAACCCGGACCGCGCGGAAGTCGCGTACCTCACCGGTCCTGGGCCTCACGCCCCGGGCCCCGGCCGCCGCGCACGAACCCCCACGGAGCGATTCCCACGTGACATCCGACCCGAGAGCCGCCCGGACACCTGACCCGGCCTCGCTCCACCCACTGCCTGCCCACGAGCGGGTCGTCTTCCTCAAGCCACTGGTCGCCGGAACCAACGTCGTGGCAGGTGACTTCACCTACTACGACGACCCCGACGGCGCGACCGACTTCGTGCAGCGCAATGTGCTCTACGCCTACGGTCCGGAACGGCTGATCATCGGCAAGTACTGCGCGATCGCCACGGGCACTCGATTCCTGATGGCGGGCGCCGACCACCCGTCGATGGGGGTGTCCACCTTCCCTTTCACCATGTTCGGTGGGGAGTGGGCCGAGCAGACCCTCGACATCGTCACCGGCATGCCCAGCCGCGGGGACACGGTGGTCGGCAACGACGTGTGGTTCGGATACGGAGCCACCGTGATGCCGGGAATACGGATCGGCGACGGTGCCGTGATCGCGGCCGGCGCGATGGTCACCGCCGATGTGCCGCCGTACACCATCGTGGGCGGGAACCCGGCCAGAACAATCAGACAGCGCTTCGACGACAACGACATCGAACGGCTCGTGCGCGCCGCCTGGTGGGACTGGCCCGTCGAGCTGGTGACCGCGCACGCGCGCACCATCATGGCCGGTTCCCCGCAGGACATCGAACGCATCGCCGCCGCCGAAGGTCTGGAGCAGCAGTGACGACGCGGACCGTCGAAGAGTACGCGGTGTCCGGTCGCGACAGCGGCCCGTACGCGATAACCACCGGATCGGACGGCGCGCTGTGGTTCACCATGGTGCACAGCGGCCAGATCGGCCGACTCGTCCCGGGACAGAAGCCGACCAGCCATCAGCTCGCCACGGACAGCGGTCCGACGGTCATCACCACCGGGCCGGACGGCGCCCTGTGGTTCACCCAGTACCGGGCGCACCGAATCGGCAGGATCACGACGGCCGGCCACATGACGGAGTTCGCGCTGCCGACCGCGCGGTGCGGTCCCTTCGGTATCGCCGCGGGCCCGGACGGCGCGCTGTGGTTCACCGAAACCGCCGCCGACCGCATCGGCCGCCTCACCACCGACGGATCGGTCACGGAGTACCCGCTGCCGTGCACCGGCGCGTTCCCCTCCGCGATCGCCGCGGACGGGGAGGCAATGTGGTTCACGATGAACCAGGCCAACGCCATCGGCCGCATCGGCATGGACGGCCGCATCACGATCCACGAGCTTCCCACCGAGGCCGCCGCCCCGGTGGGTATCGCCGCGAGCCATGACGGTGGCGTCTGGTTCACCGAGATCGCCGCCGGTCAGATCGGTCGCAGGGCGCCCGACGGCCGGATCACCGAGTACCCGCTGCCCGACCGCTCGGCCCGGCCGCACGCCGTCACCACCGACACCGACGGTACCGCGTGGTTCACCGAGTGGGCCGGCAACCGCGTCGGCTCGATCACCTCCGACGGCACGGTCACCGCCCACGACCTGCCCACCCCGGCCTCCGAACCGCACGGGATCACGGTGGGCCCGGACGGCGCCCTGTGGACGGCCCTGGAGACAGGCGCACTGGCCCGTATCCCACCCACCACCAGAACCAACATCACCACCAGGAACACCGAACAGGAGAATGGCTCATGAAATACGCCCTCGTGATCTTCGAGACGCAGGCGTCACGCGCCCGGATCCAGGCCGACCGCGATGCCTACCGCAATGCGTACGAGACGTGGATCGGCGAGCTCGCGGCAGCGGGCAAGCTGGCGGGCGGCGACGCCCTCGACACCGAGCACCAGGGCCCTGTCACCGTGCGCAAGACGGCGGACGGATCCGCAGCGGTGACCGAGGGACCGGTGCACAGCGGGGAGGAGACCCTCGGCGGCTGGTTCGTGCTGGAGGTGGCCGACCACGCCGAGGCCATCGAGCTGGCCCGCGGCTTCCCCACCCCGGAGGCGCTCGAAATCCGCCCGGTCCTCGAATCGGCCTGAGCGGCAGATGGCCCGCGCCGCCATCTGCCCGGACATCCGGCGCGCCTGACCGGCACGTCCTGCCGGGTCCCGAGCGCTGTACCCCTTCACAGGAGTTGACTTGACACTGACATCGGTGAGTTACCGACCTCTGACCGGCCCCGAGGAGATCGAACTCTTCTGCCGGCTCTCCTACGTCCTGGACCACGAACTGACCGACGACTTCGCCAACGGATGCCGCCGCCCCGAGTGGACCTGGGTGGCCCTGGACGGCGACCGCCTCCTCGCCCGGCTCGCCTGGTGGACAACCCCGGGCGGTGACATCCCGCTGCAGTTCGACTTCTTCGACATCGACGACACGCTGCCCACAGCCGACCGCGACGAGATCGGCCGGCGACTGTTCGAGACAGCGACGGCGGCCGTCTTCCCTGCGGGCGCCAAACTGCCGGAGTACGGTCGTTTCGTCCCGCCCGACTGGCGTGAGGACCCCGCAGCCCGCGAGGTGGTCGAGTCCCGCACGCGCCTGCTGGAGAGCACGGGCGCACGGCTGCTGGTCGAGCGGCTGCGGCTGCAATGGACCCCGTCGTCCCTGCTCCCGGAGTCCAAGGGGCGTCTCGTCTTCCGCCCGGTCGCCGACCGCGAGGACCTCCTCGCCCTGATGACCCCGGTCATGGAGGGCACCCTCGACGCCCACGGCCAGGCGGACCTGGCATCCGGACTGACCTCGCGCGAGGCGGCGGAACGGCACTACGACGGAGAGTTCGCCAGGTTCAAGAGCCCGCACGAATGGTGGCGCATCGCTGAACTGCCCGACGGCGGCGGCCCGGTGGGCTTCGTGATCCCGGCCCGCAACAGCTACCACCCGATCATCGCGTACATCGGTGTCCTGCCCGCACACCGCGGCAACGGCTACATCGACGAAATCCTCGCCGAGGGCACCCGTATCCTGGCCGCCGAGGGCGTCGACCGGATCAGGGCATCGACGGACCTCGGCAACGTCCCCATGGCAAAAGCCTTTGCCCGAGCCGGATACGTCAACTTCGAACGCTCCCTCAATCTGGTCTGGGACTGACCCCACCTGCCGAGCCGCTGGTCAGAGGCGAACCGAGCCCCAAAAAAGTAAAGCAGGCAAGACCCGGCCGGCGCAGGGGGCGCTCCCCGCCGGCCGGGTCCCTATCCCGTGTATCCCGTGCGGCGGCAGCGCGTCACACCTCGCTGTGGAGGGCGATGCGGTCGTCGCCGGCATACACGTTCATGGAGGGGCCGCGGAGGAAGCCGACGAGCGTCAGCCCGGCCTCCGCGGCGAGGTCGACGGCGAGCGACGACGGTGCCGAGACCGCCGCCAGGACCGGGATTCCGGCCATCACCGCCTTCTGGGCCAGCTCGAAGGACGCCCGCCCCGACACCAGCAGGATCACCCGTGACAGTGGCAGCAGACCTTGCTGGAGCGCCCGTCCGACGAGCTTGTCGACGGCGTTGTGGCGGCCCACGTCCTCCCGGATGTCGAGCAGTTCACCGTCCTCGGAGAACAGGGCCGCCGCGTGCAGACCCCCGGTCCGGTCGAAGACCTGCTGTGCTGCCCGCAGCCGGTCGGGGAGGCCGGAGAGCACAGCAGGTTCGACCCGGACCGGGGGAGTGTCGGAGATCGGGAAGCGGGCCGTGGTGCGAACGGCGTCGAGGCTGGCCTTGCCGCACAGGCCGCACGAGGACGTGGTGTAGACGTTGCGCTCCAGCGTGATGTCCGGCATCGGGACGCCGGGCGCGAGCTGGACGTCCACCACGTTGTACGTGTTGCTGCCGTCGTCCGTCGCCCCGGCGCAGTACACGATCGAGCGGACGTCCTCGGCCGAGCCGAGGACGCCCTCGCTGACCAGGAATCCGGCGGCGAGCGCGAAGTCGTCGCCGGGGGTGCGCATGGTGATGGCGAGCGGCTTGCCGTTCAGCCTGATCTCCATGGGCTCCTCGGCGACCAGGGTGTCGGGGCGGGTGGTGACGGCACCGTCCCTGATGCGGATGGTGCGGCGGCGCTCGGTGACCCGTCCCATGGTGATCCTCCCTGTTCGCTGTTTCCTGTTCGCTGGTCCCTGGCTTGCCGGACCGCCGGCTCTATCGCTGCTGCGCGTGCTGGTATCCGAAGCGGCCCTTGATGCACAGGTTGCCGTGGGTCACCGGGTTGTCGTGCGGTGAGGTGACCTTGACGATCTCATTCTCCTGCACGTGCAGAGTGAGGTTGCAGCCCACTCCGCAGTACGCGCAGACCGTCGTGGTCTCCGTCTGCGCCGACTCGTCCCAGGTCCCGGCCGCGCGCATGTCGAACTCCGACTTGAAGCTGAGCGCGCCGGTCGGGCAGACCTCGATGCAGTTGCCGCAGTAGACGCACGCCGATTCGGGGAGCGCCACGGCGTGCTCGGTGGAGATCCTGGCGTCGAAGCCGCGCCCGGCGACGGAGATGGCGAAGGTGTTCTGCCACTGGTCGCCGCACGCGTCGACGCACTTGTAGCAGAGGATGCATTTGTCGAGGTCCCGGACGTAGAGATCGTTGTCGATCTTCGGCGTCTCGTTGACCCGTGCGGCGTCGGGCCCGAAGCGGTCGGGCTTCGCCTCGTACTCCTTGATCCACTCGGCCGCGCGGGGCGTGGTGGAGAGGTCGGTGGACGAGGCGAGCAGTTCGAGGACCACCTTGCGGCTGGTCCGGGCACGCTCGGAGTCCGTCTTCACCTCCATGCCGGCCTCGGCTCGGCGTGAGCACGCCGGGGCGAGCGTACGGGCGCCCTCGACCTCCACGACGCAGACCCGGCACGCGTTCTTCGGCGTGAGCGTGTCGCCCTCGCAGAGCGTCGGGATGTCCTTGCCCGCCGCCCGGCAGGCGTCCAGGATGGTGGAGCCCTCGGGGACTCGGGTGGGCTCGCCGTCGAGTGTGAACTCAAGCAGACGGCGCGGCAGTTGGAGCGGTACAACGGTCACTTGAAAGCCCCCAGACGGTCGATGGCGGACTCGACGGCGTTCCACGCGGTCTGTCCCAGACCGCAGATGGAGGCGTCGCGCATGGTCTGTCCGACCTCGCGCAGAAGCGCGATGTCGTCGGACGCCGCGGCGCCCGTGCGGTCCTTGAGGCGGTGCAGCGCCTCCTCCTGGCGGACGGTGCCGACCCGGCAGGGCACGCACTGTCCGCAGGACTCGTCGCGGAAGAACTCGGCGATGCGCAGCAGCGTCCGGGGCAGGCCGACGGTGTCGTCCATGACCAGGATCACGCCGGAGCCGAGGGTGGTCCCGGCGGCCCTGGTCCCCTCGAAGGTGAGCGGGATGTCCCGCTCGTCGGGCCTTACGAAACCGCCCGCCGCGCCGCCGAGCAGGATCGCCCTGATCTCGGTCGGCGTGCCCGCGAGGTCCAGCAGATCACCGAGGGTGGCGCCGAACGGCAGCTCGTAGATGCCGGGCCGCTCGACATTGCCCGAGACGCAGAACAGCTTGGGCCCGGTGGAGTTCCCGGTGCCGATCGCCGCGTACGCCTCGGCGCCCATCGTCAGGATGGGCAGCACGTTGATCAGCGTCTCGACGTTGTTGGCGGCGGTCGGCTTGCCGAACAGCCCCTTCTCCACCGGGAACGGCGGCTTGGAGCGCGGTTCGCCGCGGAAGCCCTCGATCGAGTTGAAGAGGGCCGTCTCCTCGCCGCAGATGTACGCGCCGGCGCCCCGGCGGATCTCGATGTCGAAGGCGTACCCCTGGCCGAGGACGTCGTCACCGAGGAATCCGCGCAGCCGCGCCTGGGTGAGGGCGTTCTCAAGACGGTGCAGTGCGCGCGGGTACTCGCCGCGCAGATAGAGGTAGCCGACATGGGCGCCGGTGGCGTAACCGGCGATCGTCATGGCCTCGATCAGGGCGAACGGGTCGCCCTCCATGATCACCCGGTCCTTGAAGGTGCCGGGCTCCGACTCGTCGGCGTTGCAGACCAGATAGTGCGGCCGGTCGGGCTGCGAGGCGGTGGCCTGCCACTTGCGCCCGGTGGGGAAGGCCGCGCCGCCGCGGCCGAGCAGTCCGGAGTCGGTGACCTCCCGGATCACTTCCGCCGGTCCGATGTCGAACGCCCGCCGCAGGGCGCTGTATCCGCCGTGCGTCCGGTAGTCGTCGATGCTGTACGGGTCGACGACGCCGACCCGGCGCAGCAGTATCAGGCCCTCCTGCCCGGCCTGCGGTACGGCCATGGCGGCGGACGGTTCGCCGGGGGCGTCCTCCGGGGCCGCGGCGGCGTCGACCAGCGCGTCGACGGTGGCCGGCGCGATGACGGCGAACGCCTGCCGCCGGGGGGCGGGTTCGGCGGACGAGCCGTTGGCGGACGCCCACGCCGCCGTACCGGCGTCCCTGAGCCGGGGGTCCCGGTGGGCGGGCACGGTGTCGGACGGGGTGCCCGCCTGCAACACCAGTGCCGCTGGGGCCCGTTCGCACAGGCCCAGGCACGGGCTCGACTGCCAGACGACACCGTCCGCCGCCGAGCCCGCCGCGCCGATCCGCTCCTCCAGGTCCGCGCAGAGCTTCGCGGACCCGTTCCCCGCGCACGCCAGGTCGGTGCAGACGTGCAGCACCTTGGCGGGCCGGGGCTTGACGGCGAACATCGAGTAGAACGTGGCCACGCCGTACGCCTCCGCCGGCGGCACCGTGAGCCGCCGGCAGAGGTAGGCGAGCGCGCCCTCGCTGATCCAGCCGACGCGGTCGTTGACGGCGTGCAGCCCCGGCAACAGCAGGTCGCGCCGTTCGCGTGCCTCGCGACCACCGCGGGCCCAGCGCAGATCCGTGTCCGAGCGGTCCGCCGCGCCTTCCCACGCCGACGTCGCGGGGCCCAGCAGCGAGTCGACCGCCGCCCGTTCCTCGTCCGTCGGTTCGCTGTCACCGAAGTGCAGGTCCACTGATTCTCAGCTCCTCGCCGCTGTCGCGGACATCTCTGTCACGTATCCGGGCAACTTCTCGATCCGGATGGCCGAGGCCTTGAACTCGGCGGTGCCGGCGATCGGGCAGTTCGCCTCGATCGTCAGCTGGTTGGTGTCCACCTCGTCCGGGAAATGCATGGTCATGAAGGCGAGTCCGGGACGCAGTCCGGGGTCGATCCACACCGGGGCCCGCACCGTGCCGCGCCGTGAGGAGATCTGGACCTCCTCGCCGACCTCGACGCCGTACAACTGCGCGTCCTCCGGGCACAGCTCCAGGTACTCGCCGCGGCGCAGCGGGGAGGCGAAACTCCCGCTCTGCACACCGGTGTTGTACGAGTCGAGCCGCCGTCCCGTGGTGAGCCTGATCGGATACTGATCGTCCGTCAGATCCACCGGCGGGTCGTGCTTCACGATGCCGAACGGGGCGAGCCTGCCGCGCTTCTCGGGGTCCGCGTCCCACAACCTGCCGTGCAGATAGGTGGGTTCGAGCCGCTCGGTGTCGGGGCACGGCCACTGGATGCCCTGGTGCTCCTCCAGCCGGTCGTACGTCATCCCGAAGTGGTCGGGGGACAGCGCGCGCAGCTCGTTCCAGACGGTCTCCGCGTCCGCGAACTTCCACGGGTGCCCCAGCCGCTGCGCCAGGTCGCAGATGATGTCGATGTCCTCGCGGGCCTCGCCGGGCGGGTCGAGGGCCTTGCGTACGCGCTGGACCCGGCGCTCGCTGTTGGTGCTGGTGCCGTCGGTCTCGCACCAGGCGGCCGTCGCGGGCAGGACCACGTCCGCCAACTCCGCCGTCTTGGTGAGGAAGATGTCCTGCACCACCAGGAAGTCGAGCGCCTTCATCCGGGTGACGGCCTGCTCGCTGTCGGCCTCGGACTGCGCCGGGTTCTCACCGATGCAGTAGACGGCCCTGAGGTCGCCGGTCTCCATCGCCTCGAACATGTCGGTCAGGTTGAGGCCGTAGTGGGGCTGGATCACGGTGTCCCACGCGGTCTCGAACTTCTGCCGTACCTCCGGCTCCAGGATGTCCTGGAAGCCGGGCAGCCGGTTGGGGATGGCCCCCATGTCGCCGCCGCCCTGCACGTTGTTCTGCCCGCGCAGGGGCTGCACCCCGGAGCCGTACCGTCCGACGTGCCCGGTGAGCAGCGACAGATTGATCAGCGCCCGGACGTTGTCCGTGCCGTTGTGGTGCTCGGTGATGCCGAGCGTCCAGCACAACTGGGCCCGCTCGGCGCGGGCGTAGGCGTGGGCGAGGTCGCGGATCGCCGCGGCGGGGACGCCCGTCACCTGCTCGGCCACCGAGAGGGTCCACGGCTCGACCTCGGCCGCGTACTCCTCGAATCCGGTGGTGGCCTGTTCGATGAACGCCTTGTTGTGCAGGCCGGCATGGATGATCTCGCGGCCCACGGCGTGGGCGAGCGGGATGTCCGTCCCGACGTTGAGCCCCATCCAGCTCTCGGCCCACTCGGCCGTGCTGGTGCGGCGGGGGTCGACGGCGTACATCCGCGCGCCGTTCCTGATGCCCTTGAGGACATGCTGGAAGAAGATCGGGTGTGCGAAGCGGGCGTTGGAGCCCCACATCACGATCAGGTCCGTGTGCTCGACCTCCCCGTACGAGGAGGTGCCGCCGCCGGATCCGAACGCCGCGGAGAGACCGGCGACGCTCGGGGCGTGACAAGTCCGGTTGCAGGAATCGACGTTGTTGGTGCCCATCACCACGCGCGCGAACTTCTGCGCGACGTAGTTCATCTCGTTCGTGGCCCGTGCGCAGGAGAACATGCCGAACGCCCCGCGCGCGGCACCCAGCCCCTCGGCGGCCCGGTCCAGTGCTTCTTCCCAGGTCGCCTGCCGGAACGGGCCGCCCTTCTCGTCCCGCACCAGTGGGTGTTCGAGCCTGGCGTAGGTCTTCGGTGTGCGATCTCGCCTTCTTGCGCTGCTTTTCACGCTGCGCTCCCTCATGAGTCATGGCTTGTGGCCGCGCCATTGCATACAGTATCCCGATGGTTCGTGGGATGCGGAAGCCTTGCGCAGGGGTTTTGTGTCGGGACGGGGCGCGCCGGATCAGCCCGGCGGGTCAGTTCGTCCATGACCGCGGGACGGGCGCGACAGAGCCCGTCCCGCGGTCGGAGGTCGGACCGCTATGCGGCGGCGCCGCGGGCCAGCAGGTCCGAGATGGCGTCGACCGTGCGCAGCGTCGGTACGTCGACGTCGCACATCGCGGCGAGTTCGACGACGGCCGCGAGCAGTACGTCCAGCTCCATCGGCTTCCCCTTCTCCAAGTCCTGGAGCGTGGAGGTCCGGTGGTCCCCGACCCGTTCGGCGCCGGCCAGCCGGCGTTCGACCGAGATGTCGGGGTGGCAGCCGAGTGCCTCGGCCACCCGGAGCGTCTCGGTCATCATCAGCTCGATGACCTCGCGTGTGGTGCGGTGTTGGCACATCTCCCGCATCGTCGCGCGGGTCAGCGCGCTGATCGGGTTGAAGGAGATGTTGCCGAGGAGCTTGATCCAGATCTCGTCGCGCAGTTCGGCCTCGACCGGACACTTGAGCCCGCCCGCCCGCATGGCCTCGCTGAACTCCTGGGTGCGTGGCGAGAGCGACCGGTCCGGCTCCCCGATGGAGAACCGGGTGCCTTCCAAGTGCCGTACGACTCCCGGCCCTTCCAGCTCCGTCGCCGCGTAGACCACACAGCCGATGGCGCGCTCCGGCGGCAGGACGGCGCTGACCGAGCCGCCGGGGTCGACGCTCTCGATACGGCGGCCGTCGTGCGGGCCGCCGTGCCGGTGGAAGTACCACCAGGGAATACCGTTCTGGGCGGCGATGACCGCCGTGTGGTCCTGGAGCAGAGGCGCGATGAGCGGCCCGCACGCCGCGTACGAATTCGCCTTGAGACCCAGGAACACATGGTCGACCGGACCGATGTCGGCCGGCTTGTCGGTGGCGTGCACCCGCGCGGTCCAATCGCCGCGAGGGCTGTACACCCGGACTCCGTGCTGCCTCATGGCCGCCAAGTGCGGTCCACGGGCGATGAGATGGACTTCGGCGCCTGCGCGATCAAGCGCGGCTCCGACATAGGCGCCGATAGCACCGGCGCCGACGACTGCGACTTTCACCGTGGGGCTCTCCGTTCGCTTTGAGGGTGTTGAGAGAAGCGTGGGAATCAGCGAAGAGACACATGTTGCCGACGGTATACTGTCTACAGTATGGAAATACCGCCGACAAGACCTCGGTCGTCGGCATACTGTCGACGTGAACAGCAGGTCAAAGATCTTCCCAAACGGCCGGGACGCTTCCTAGAGTTCGCGACCATGACCCCACCTCTCGCCCCGGTCGGCTGGAGCCGCTGGCTGGTACCCCCCGCAGCCCTCTCGGTCCATCTCTCGATCGGCCAGGCCTACGCCTGGAGCGTGTTCAAGCCGCCGCTGGAATCCGCTCTCGGCCTCTCCGGCACCCAGAGCGCCCTCCCCTTCCAGTTGGGCATCGTGATGCTCGGCCTGTCCGCCGCCTTCGGCGGCACACTCGTCGAACGCAACGGCCCACGCTGGGCGATGACCGTCGCCCTCGTCTGCTTCTCCTCCGGCTTCCTGCTGTCCGCGCTCGGCGCCGCGACCGAACAGTTCTGGCTGATAGTCCTCGGCTACGGCTTCGTCGGCGGCATCGGACTCGGCATCGGCTACATCTCGCCCGTCTCGACGCTGATCAAGTGGTTCCCCGACCGGCCGGGCATGGCGACCGGCATCGCGATCATGGGCTTCGGCGGCGGCGCGCTCATCGCGTCGCCGTGGTCGGCGCAGATGCTGGAGTCGTTCGGCTCCACCAGCGACGGCATCGCCAAGGCCTTCCTCGTGCACGGCCTGGTCTACGCGGTCTTCATGCTGCTCGGTGTCCTGCTGATCCGCGTACCGCGTCCGGACTCGGCACCGAAGGCGGTGGCGGCGCCCGCGTCGGCACTGATCACCACCGCCCAGGTCTCCGCCAAGTCGGCTGTCCGCACACCGCAGTTCTGGCTGCTGTGGATCGTCCTCTGTATGAACGTCACCGCGGGCATCGGCATCCTGGAGAAGGCCGCCCCGATGATCACCGACTTCTTCGCCGAGACCGACACACCGGTCTCCGTCTCCGCCGCGGCCGGCTTCGTCGCGCTCCTGTCCGCCGCCAACATGGCGGGCCGGATCGGCTGGTCGTCCACCTCCGACGTGATCGGCCGGAAGAACACCTACCGCCTCTACCTGGGCGTCGGCGCCCTGATGTATCTGCTGATCGCGCTGTTCGGCGACACGTCCAAGCCGCTGTTCATCCTCTGCGCGCTGGTGATCCTCTCCTTCTACGGAGGCGGCTTCGCGACCGTCCCCGCGTATCTGAAGGACCTGTTCGGCACCTACCAGGTCGGCGCGATCCACGGGCGGCTGCTCACCGCCTGGTCGGCGGCCGGCGTCCTCGGCCCGCTCATCGTCAACCGGGTCGCCGACAGCCAGGAGGAGGCGGGCAAGAGCGGCCCCGGTCTGTACGGACTCTCGCTGACCATCATGATCGGGCTGCTCGTCGTTGGATTCGTGGCCAACGAGCTGGTACGCCCCGTACATCCGCGCCACCATCTGCCGGAAGCAGCCGTGCCGACCGGACCGAAGTCGGCCGAACAGGAGGAGACCGCCGATGACCACAGCACCGGAGAGCGGGAGCGCAGTGCCTGAGTCCCGTCGTACCGCGCTGATCGTCTTCGCCTGGGTCTGGGTGGGGGTCCCGCTCACGTACGGTCTGTACGAACTGGTCCGCAAGGCGACACAACTGTTCACCGGATGATCCGGAGTCTCCAAGAGGAGAGGTGGAATCCTGTCGGGTCACCTGCCCCATTACTCGTGAGTCGCTGACGAGACTGGGGATCTTCTGACGTCGACAGCAGAGGAGGCCCCCGGGCATGACCGGCACTCGTATCGCCGCGCTCGGGCACTACCAGCCCGCCAAGGTGCTCACCAACGACGACCTGGCGGGCATGGTCGACACCAGTGATGAGTGGATCACGAGCCGCGTCGGCATCAAGACACGGCACGTGGGCGGGCCCGACGAGCAGGTGGACGAGCTGGCGGCGCACGCCGCCGCCAAGGCGCTCGCCGCGGCCGGGCTGACCCCCGAGGACATCGACCTCGTCCTGGTCGCCACGTCCACGGCGATCGACCGGTCGCCGAACATGGCCGCGCGTGTCGCCGCCCGGCTCTCCATGGGCTCACCGGCCGTGATGGACCTCAATGTGGTCTGCGCCGGCTTCACCCACGCGCTCGCCACGGCCGACCACGCCGTACGCGCCGGGGCGGCGACCCGCGCGCTGGTCATCGGCGCCGACAAGATGGCCGACATCGCCGACTGGACCGACCGCTCCACCTGCGTCCTGCTCGGCGACGGCGCCGGCGCGGCGGTCGTCGAGGCGGTCCGGCCGGGCGAGGAGCCCGGCATCGGCCCGGTGCTGTGGGGCTCGGTGCCCGAGATGGGCAACGCCGTACGGATCGAGGGCACCCCGCCGCGCTTCGCGCAGGAGGGCCAGTCCGTCTACCGCTGGGCCACCACCCAGCTGCCGCCGATCGCCCGCAAGGTGTGCGAGCGCGCGGGCATCGCGCCCGAGGACCTGGCCGCCGTCGTGCTGCACCAGGCCAATCTGCGGATCATCGAACCCGTCGCCCAGAAGATCGGTGCCGTCAACGCGGTCGTCGCGCGCGATGTCGTGGACTCCGGCAACACCTCGGCCGCCTCCATTCCGATGGCGCTGTCCAAACTGGTGGAGCGCGGCGAGGTCGATTCCGGCGCTCCGGCGCTGCTCTTCGGCTTTGGCGGAAACCTCTCTTACGCCGGACAGGTCATCCGCTGCCCCTGACCGCTACGGTTCTCGGTAGACTGTAGACGATAGCCAATCGTTGCTTTCAGCTGCCGAGGTCTTAGCCGTAGATCAGCCAGGATGGGGGACCGCATGTTGTCCGCAGGACTGCCGCAGGGCTCAGTGCCCAAACTCGAACGCCCTGGCCCGCTCCGCGAGCGCGTCTACGAGGCCTTGCTCGAACTCATCACCGTCCGTCAGCTCCGGCCCGGACAGCATCTGGTGGAGAGCGAACTCGCCGGGCATCTCGGGGTCTCGCGGCAGCCCGTACGCGAGGCGCTGCAGCGTCTGAACACCGAGGGCTGGGTCGATCTGCGGCCCGCCCAGGGTGCGTTCGTCCATGAGCCGACCGAGGCGGAGGCGGACCAGCTGCTCTCGGTCCGTACGCTCCTGGAGGCCGAGGCGGCGAGGCTTGCGGCAGCGAATTCGGGCTCGGCGGGTATCGCGGCGTTGGAAGCGCTCTGCGCCAGGGGCGAGCAGTCGGTGGCCGACGACGACGTGGAGCTGACGGTCGCGACGAACGCGGCCTTCCACGCGAAGGTGATGGAGCTGGCGGGCAACGTCGTCCTGGCGGAGCTGGCGGCGCAGGTGGACCGCCGGGTGCGCTGGTACTACGCGCCCGTGGCGCGGCAGCGGGGCAAGCAGTCCTGGATTGAGCACCGGGCCCTGATCGCGGCGATCTCCGCGCGGGACGAGCGGGCCGCGACGGAGGTCATGCGCGCCCACACGGAGCAGACGCGCACCACGTACCACCACCGCGGGGACACCCGCGTCTGACCGATTCGCACGTGTGCGAGTGAACAGTGAGGCGCCTCCGGCACATCGCGGAGGCGCCTTTCGTATGCCCGGAAACGGCTGCCGCCACGAGTGGCGCGAACGGGGTCGTCCGGCCGAGCGACCGGGCCGCCCTGTCCGTACGGGCACTCTGTATCGACGGCCAGCCAAACGGCTTTGTCCTGACTGTGGAGAAAGTTGGGGAGGATTCCTGCGCAACTTCTTCCCACTCGGGGAAAGCGCTGCTACGTTCCCCTCGAAAGCCCGTCGAAACGACACCCGACGTAGCGACGCACACACAGCCGAGAGGCGGGGAGGGGCGCGTGAGACGAATGACCGCACGACCCGCGAACGCCCATCAGGCGCGACTGCTCCGGCTCTTGCGTGACGGTGGGCCCAACTCCCGCGCCCAGCTCGGCGATCAGGTCGACCTGTCCCGCTCCAAGCTCGCCGTGGAGGTCGACCGGCTCCTGGAGACCGGGCTCGTCGTCGCCGACGGACTCGCAGCGTCGCGCGGCGGCCGTCGCTCCCACAACATCCGGCTCGCGCCCGCCCTGCGCTTCCTCGGCGTCGACATCGGCGCCACGTCCATCGACGTCGCCGTCACCAACGCCGAGCTCGAAGTCCTCGGCCATGTCAACCACCCCATGGACGTCCGTGAGGGCCCGGTCGCCGTCTTCGAGCAGGTGCTCGCGATGGCCGCCAAGCTCAAGGCCTCCGGGCTCGCCGACGGCTTCGACGGCGCCGGCATCGGCGTCCCCGGCCCCGTCCGCTTCCCCGAAGGCGTACCGGTCGCGCCGCCGATCATGCCCGGCTGGGACGGTTTCCCCGTACGCGAGGCACTGAGCCAGGACCTCGGCTGCCCCGTCATGGTCGACAACGACGTGAACCTGATGGCCATGGGCGAGCAGCACGCGGGCGTCGCACGCTCCGTGGGCGACTTCCTCTGCGTCAAGATCGGCACCGGTATCGGCTGCGGCATCGTGGTCGGCGGCGAGGTCTACCGGGGTACGACGGGCAGCGCGGGCGACATCGGCCATATCCGCGTCGAACCCGACGGACGCGCCTGCGTCTGTGGCAACAGGGGCTGCCTGGAAGCCCACTTCAGCGGTGCCGCGCTGGCCAGGGACGCCGAGGACGCCGCCCGTACGGGCCGTTCCGCCGAACTCGCCTCGCGCCTCGAAGCGGCCGGCCGGCTCACCGCCGCCGACGTCGCCGTCGCCGCCGCGGCCGGCGACCCCACCGCCCTCCACCTCATCCGCGAGGGCGGCAACCGGGTCGGCCAGGTCATCGCCGGACTCGTCAGCTTCTTCAATCCGGGCCTCGTCGTGATCGGCGGCGGGGTGACCGGACTCGGCCACACCCTGCTGGCCAGCGTCCGCACCCAGGTCTACCGCCAGTCACTCCCGCTGGCCACCGGCAACCTCCCCATCGTGCTGGGGGAGTTGGGACCGACCGCCGGAGTCACCGGCGCGGCCCGCCTCATCAGCGACCATCTCTTCTCCCCGGCCTGACACCGGCACCCCGGCGTCGGGCCGTACGGCACACGCTTCACCCGCATCACCGAAATAACAGCAAAAGACAGAACAAAAGCACCACCGCACCTCGCTCCGCCCTGCCCTGTTCGCCCGCACACCCGCTCACCGGCCGCATCCGCCGAGGGGATACGCCATGGCACCAGCACCACCCGAAGGCCACCTGCTCACCATGTCCGGCATCACCAAGCTGTTCCCGGGCGTCCGCGCCCTGGACGGCGTGGACCTGGAGGTCCAGGCAGGCGAAGTCCACTGTCTGCTCGGCCAGAACGGGGCCGGCAAGTCCACACTCATCAAGGTGCTCGCCGGCGCGCACCAGCCCGACGACGGTGTCATCACCTGGCGCGGCGAAGAGGTCCAACTGGGGTCGCCCATCGCGGCGATGAAGCTCGGTATCGCGACCATCTACCAGGAACTCGACCTCGTCGAGGGCCTGTCGGTCGCCGAGAACATCTTCCTCGGCCACGAGCCGACCTCCGCCGGCTTCATCGTCAAGGGCGGCGAGGCCAGGGCCGCCGCCACGGCACTGCTCGCGCGGCTCGGCCACCCCGAGATCCCGGCCGGCCGATTCGTCGGTGAACTCTCCGCCGCGCACCAGCAGATCGTCTCCATGGCCCGCGCGCTCTCCCACGACGTACGCCTCATCGTGATGGACGAGCCGTCGGCGGCGCTCGACCCCGACGAGGTCGACAACCTCTTCCGTATCGTCGCCTCGCTCACCGCCGACGGCGTCGCCGTCATCTACATCTCCCACCGCCTGGAGGAGATCCGCCGCATCGGCGACCGTGTGACCGTCATCAAGGACGGCCGCACCGTCGCCGTGGGACTGCCCGCGAAGGAGACCCCCACCAGCGAGGTCGTCGCGCTGATGACCGGCCGGGAGGTCGCGTACGTCTTCCCCGACCGCCCGCAGGTCGCCGACGCCCCGCGCGGCGAGCCCGTGCTGCGGACCGAAGGCCTCACCAGGGAAGGCGAGTTCGAACCGGTCGACCTCGAACTGCGGCCCGGCGAGATCGTCGGCCTCGCGGGTCTCGTCGGCTCGGGACGCTCCGAGATCCTGGAGACCATCTTCGGCGCCCGCAAACCCACCGCCGGCCGGGTGCTGGTCGACGGCAAGGAGCTGAAGACCGGCAGCGTCCGCGCCGCCGTCCGCGCCGGACTCGGCCTCGCCCCCGAGGAGCGCAAGGCCCAGGCCCTGCTGCTCATCGAGTCGGTCACCCGCAATGTGTCGGTGTCCTCCATGTCCCGCTTCTCCCGCGGCGGCTGGCTCGACAGCGCCGCCGAGCGCAAGGCCGCCAGGGCCGCGACCCAGGAACTCTCCCTGCGCCCCGACAACCCCGACGCGGTCATCCGCACCCTGTCGGGCGGCAACCAGCAGAAGGCGGTCCTCGCCCGCTGGCTGCTGCGCGGCTGCCGGGTCCTGCTCCTCGACGAACCCACCCGCGGAGTGGACGTCGGGGCGCGGGCCGAGCTGTACTCCGTGATCCGCCGGCTGGCCGACGACGGCCTCGCCGTACTTCTCGTCTCCAGCGAGGTCCCCGAGGTCCTTGGCCTCGCGGACCGGGTGCTGGTGCTCCGGGAGGGCCGTGTCGTCCATACGGCACCGGCCCAGGAGCTGGACGAGCACCGTGTACTCGACCTTGTGATGGAAGGGAGTCCGACGCCATGAAACAGCCTGCCTCTGAGGCGCAGCAGGGCGGGCCCGACGCCGCACCCGCCGACGCCGTACCGCTGACCAAGCCCGCGGGGAAGACACCGGAGGGATCCAGGAGCCGGCCGCCGCTCGGGCTGCGTCTCGATTTCCGGACTCTCTCGCTGCTCGGTGTGCTCGCCGCCCTGATAGTCGTCGGCGGATTCACCAAGCCCGATCAGTTCCTGGACACCAGCAATCTCCAACTGGTGCTCACCCAGGCGTCGATCATCGGTGTCGTCACCGTCGGCATGACGTTCGTCATCACCAGCGGCGGCATCGACCTGTCGGTCGGCGCGATCGTGGCCCTGGCCTCGGTGTGGGCGACGACCCTGGCGACACAGGAGTACGGCTTCGCCGGCATCCTGTTCACCGCGATCATCGTGGGTCTGGCCTGTGGTCTGGTCAACGGTGTGCTGATCGCGTACGGCGGCATGGCGCCGTTCATCGCGACCCTCGCGATCATGGCGTCCGCCCGTGGTCTGGCTCTCCAGATCACCGACGGCAACACGCAGATCGTCACCCTGAAGTCGGTGCTCGACCTCGGTGCCCGTGACTCGTACATCCTCGGGATCCCGCCGCTCGTCATCATCTTCGCGGTGGTGACGGTGGTCGGCTGGCTGCTGCTGAACCGTACGACCTTCGGCCGCCGCACCGTCGCGGTCGGCGGCAACGCGGAGGCGACGCGGCTCGCGGGTATCGACGTCCGCAGGCAGCGGCTGTATCTGTATCTGTTCTCCGGGCTGTGCTGCGGTATCGCGGCGTTCATGCTGATCGTGCTCTCCGGCTCCGGCCAGAACACGAACGGAAACCTCTACGAGCTGGACGCCATCGCGGCGGCGATCATCGGCGGCACCCTGCTCAGCGGCGGTCGCGGCACGATCGTCGGCTCCGTGCTCGGTGTCCTGATCTTCACCACCATCACCAACATCTTCGCGCTCAACAACCTGCAGAGCGACGTCCAGCAGATCGCCAAGGGCGCGATCATCGTCGCCGCCGTCCTGGTCCAGCGCCGCACGGCGCGCAACGGCGAGGCCTGACTCCCGGGTCCTGTCCGGCCGGACAGGACCCGGCACCGGGGCCCGACCTCGTACCGCATCCCGACGCACCGCCTTAGACGCACCGCTCTAACAGCTCTCCTGAAGGGGACGAACCGTCATGCCAGAAACGAGCCGCAGAGGCCTGCTGTTCGGCACCGCCGCCATTTCCGCGGGTGCCCTGCTCACCGCCTGCACCAGCAACGAGAAGGACGAGCCCGCGGCGAACAACGAGCCCGCGGCCGACGACAAGCCCGGCAAGCCGGTCACCATCGGCTTCGCCGGCCCCCAGGCCGACCACGGCTGGCTCAACGCGATCAACGACAACGCCCGTTCGCAGGCGAAGAAGTACTCGGACGTCACGCTCGACATCACCGAGGGCTCGAACGACACCGCCGCCCAGATCGGCCAGATCGACGCCCTGATCAACAAGAAGGTCGACGTCCTGGTGATCCTGCCGGCCGACGGCAAGGCCCTCACCCAGGCCGGTCTCAAGGCGATGCGCGCGGGTATCCCCGTCATCAACCTGGACCGCATCTTCGCCGACCCGCAGGCGTTCCGCTGCTACGTCGGCGGTGACAACTACGGCATGGGCGTCAACGCGGGCAACTACATCGGCGAGAAGCTGAAGGACAAGGCGAACGCCACGGTCATCGAACTGTCGGGCCCCGACAGCCTGGAGCTGACCAAGCAGCGCACCCAGGGCTTCGACGACGCGCTCAAGAACTACCCGAACATCAAGAAGGTCGCCCGCCAGGCGGCCGACTTCACCGTCGAGTCCGGCCAGGCCAAGATGGCCCAGCTGCTCCAGGCGCAGTCCAAGTTCGACGCCCTGTGGAACCACGACGACGACCAGGGCGTCGGCGCCCTGCGCGCCATCGACCAGGCCGGCCGCGACGACTTCCTGATGGTCGGCGGCGCCGGCGCCAAGGCGGCCATGGACGCCATCAAGGCCGACAACAGCGTCCTGAAGGCGACCGTGCTCTACCCGCCGATCATGGCCTCGTCGGCGATCGACCTCGCCCGCGCGCTGGGTCAGGGCAAGGGCGTCAGCGGCCTGGCCGGTCTGGAGATCCCGGCCCAGGTCACCCTGTTCTCGGCGGTCGTCGACAAGACGAACATCGACGAGTACCTGCCCCAGGGATTCAGCTGACCGGCTCCGCCGATCCGGCCTGATCCACCGAACAGGCCCTGACCCCCACACGTGCGAGAGACGAGGAGTACTCCCTTATGACCAGCAGGGAAGCGCCGGAGAAGGAAGCCGGCGCACCGCCGCCACTCGGTATCGGCATGATCGGATACTCGTTCATGGGTGCCGCCCACTCGCAGGGCTGGCGCACGGCGGGACATGTCTTCGATCTGCCGATGCGGCCGCACATGGCCGCCATCTGCGGGCGGGACGAGACGGCCGTCGCCCAGGCGGCCGACAAACTCGGCTGGGCCGCCGCGGAGACCGACTGGCGGGACCTCATCGCGCGTGACGACGTGCAGCTGGTCGACATCTGCACGCCGGGGGACAGTCACGCGGAGATCGCCATCGCCGCGCTGGAGGCGGGCAAGCACGTCCTGTGCGAGAAGCCGCTCGCCAACTCGGTCGCCGAGGCCGAGGCCATGGTCAGGGCCGCCGAAGCGGCCAGGTCCCGTGGGCAGTTGGCCATGGTGGGCTTCAACTACCGGCGGGTGCCCGCCATCGCGTACGCCCGCAAGCTGATCGAGGAGGGCCGGCTCGGCGCGCTGCGGCACGTCCGGGTCACCTACCTCCAGGACTGGCTGGTCGACGCCGAGTTCCCCCTCACCTGGCGGCTCAAGCGTGAGCACGCGGGCTCGGGGGCGCTCGGCGACCTGGGCGCGCACATCGTGGACCTCGCCCAGTTCCTGGCGGGGGAGCCGCTGGCCGGGGTCTCGGCGATGACCGAGACATTCGTACGGCAACGGCCGCTGCTGTCAGGGGCGTCGGCCGGTCTCACGGCGACGGGCGGCGCGGAGACGGGCCCGGTCACCGTGGACGACGCCGCGCTGTTCACCGGACGCCTCGCCTCGGGGGCGCTGGCGTCCTTCGAGGCGACCCGGATGGCGGCCGGACGCAAGAACGCGCTGCGGCTGGAGATCAACGGCGAGCGCGGTTCGCTCGCCTTCGATCTGGAGCGGCTCAACGAGCTGTCGTTCCACGACCAGTCGGAGCCCGCGGTCACCGCCGGCTTCCGGCGGATCCTGGTCACCGAGTCCGAACACCCCTATCTGGACGCCTGGTGGCCGCCGGGCCACGGGCTCGGCTACGAGCACACGTTCGTGCACCAGGCGAGGGATCTGGTCCAGGCGATCGCCACCGGAACCGATCCCGCGCCCTCCTTCGCCGACGGCCTCCAGGTGCAGCGGGTGCTCGCCGCCGTGGAGGAGAGCGCGGAGAAGAACGCCATCTACACACCCGTGCCGGCCCCGTCCGGAACCGAGTCCTAGGAAGGTCCCGTATGCCCCGCCCGTTCACGCTGTTCACCGGCCAGTGGGCCGATCTGCCGCTGGAAGAGGTCTGCCGGCTCGCCCGTGACTTCGGTTACGACGGTCTGGAACTGGCCTGCTGGGGCGACCACTTCGAGGTCGACAAGGCGCTCACCGATCCCGGCTATCTGGAGGGCCGCCACCAGCTGCTCGACAAGTACGGCCTCAAGTGCTGGGCGATCTCCAACCATCTGGTCGGCCAGGCGGTCTGCGACAGCATCATCGACGAGCGCCACCAGGGCATCCTGCCGGCCCGAATCTGGGGCGACGGGGAGGCCGAAGGCGTACGCCAACGGGCCGCCGCCGAGATCAAGGACACCGCCAGGGCCGCCGCGGCCTTCGGTGTCAACACGGTCATCGGCTTCACCGGTTCGTCCATCTGGCATCTGCTGGCGATGTTCCCGCCGGTGCCGCCCGGCATGATCGAGCGGGGCTACGACGACTTCGCGGAGCGGTGGAACCCGATCCTCGACGTCTTCGACACCGAGGGTGTGCGCTTCGCCCACGAGGTCCACCCCGGCGAGATCGCGTACGACTACTGGACGACGAAGCAGGCGCTCGAAGCGGTCGACCACCGGCCCGCGTTCGGGCTGAACTTCGACCCGAGCCACTTCGTCTGGCAGGACCTGGACCCGACCGGATTCCTCTACGACTTCCGGGACCGGATCTACCACGTCGACTGCAAGGAGGCGCGCAAACGTCTCGACGGCCGCAACGGCAGGCTCGGTTCGCATCTGCCCTGGGGCGACCCGCGGCGCGGCTGGGACTTCGTCTCGGCCGGGCACGGCGACGTGCCGTGGGAGGACGTCTTCCGCATGCTGCGGTCCATCAACTACGAGGGCCCGATCTCGGTCGAGTGGGAGGACGCCGGCATGGACCGGCTCTCCGGCGCGCCCGAGGCACTGGCCGATCTGAAGAGGTTCGACTTCGACCCGCCCACCGCGTCCTTCGACGCGGCCTTCGGCGGCGGCGAGTAGTTCGGCTGAACACGAGCCCGGTGGTGGAAAGTTCACCGCCGGGCCGTCCGGCATGCCCGGAACCCCTTTGTCCTGAGGCAGGAAAAAGTTGAACTTCACTGCTGCGCAAGGGCTTTCCGTCTCGGACGAACAGAGTTACGGTCACTGAGATGTACAGGACATGTTGATCTCCGGTGCGACGGCGCGCCCCGGCGAGACAGCAGACCGAGAGCAACAGATGCGGGAACACGGGTGCTTGGACGAGCACTCCCCCCATCCCCCCACCCGAGGCGAGCACAGCGCTCGTGCTGGCTGCCCCCCTCGGACCCCGCACGTACCAAAGGCTTTACCGGAGGACTCTCGTGCACAGTCAACGACGTCCCACATACCGATCCTTTCTCGCACTGCTGACCGGCGCCCTGCTCGCGGGGTCGACCCTCAGCGCGGTGCCGGCCAACGCCGCCGACCCCGGAAGACAAGCCGCCGCCCCCACGTTTCAGCAGGTGACCCTGGCCAAGGGCGCCGAAGAAGCAGGCGAGCCGATGACCCTGGCGGTGCTGCCCGACCGCCAGGTCCTGCACACCTCGCGCGACGGCACACTGCGTATCACCGACGAGGGCGGCACCACCAAGGTGTCCGGCACCCTCGACGTCTACAGCCACGACGAGGAAGGACTGCAAGGCGTCGGGGTCGACCCCGGCTTCGCCCAGAACCGGGCCATCTACCTCTACTACGCGCCCGAACTCGACACCCCCGCGGGTGACGCGCCCGAGACGGGCACGGAAGCCGACTTCGCCCCCTTCGAGGGCGTCAACCGGCTCTCGCGCTTCACGCTGAACGAGGACGGCACCCTCGACGAGGGGAGCGAGAAGAAGGTCCTCGACGTCCCCGCTTCCCGTGGCACCTGCTGCCATGTCGGTGGTGACATCGCCTTCGACGCGGACGGCAACCTGTATCTGTCGACCGGCGACGACACCAACCCGTTCGCCTCCGACGGCTACACCCCGATCGACGACCGGCCGAACCGCAACCCGGCGTTCGACGCCCGGCGTTCCTCGGGCAACACCAACGACCTGCGCGGCAAGGTGCTGCGGATCAAGGTCGCGGACGACGGGTCGTACACCGTCCCCGAGGGCAATCTCTTCGCCCCCGGTACGGAGAAGACGAAGCCCGAGATCTACGCCATGGGCTTCCGCAATCCGTTCCGGATCTCCGTCGACAAGGAGACGGGCGTCGTCTACGTAGGTGACTACGGTCCCGACGCGGGCGCGGCCGACCCGGACCGCGGACCGGCCGGCCAGGTCGAGTTCGCCCGTGTCACCGAGGCGGCCAACTTCGGCTGGCCGTTCTGCACCGGCGACAACGAGCCGTTCAAGGACTACGACTTCGGCACCGGCGAATCCGGCGCGGCGTTCGACTGCGCGGCGCCGAAGAACGACTCGCCGCACAACACCGGTCTCACCGATCTGCCGCCGTCCCAGGCCGCCTGGATCCCTTACGACGGGAACAGCGTCCCGGAGTTCGGCGACGGCTCCGAGTCCCCGATGGGCGGCCCGGTCTACAACTACGACGCGGACCTCGACTCCCCGATCAAGTTCCCCGAGGAGTACGACGGGAACTTCTTCGCCGGCGAGTTCGGCCGCAAGTGGATCAAGCGCATCGACCAGGGTACCGACGGCACGGTCAACTCGATCAACGACTTCCCCTGGTCCGGCACCCAGGTCATGGACATGGAGTTCGGCCCCGACGGCGCGCTCTACGTCCTGGACTACGGCACCGGCTTCTTCGGCGGCGACGAGCACTCGGCGCTCTACCGCATCGAGAACGCCACCGAGGGATACTCACCGGTCGCCGTCGCGGCGGCGGACAAGACGTCCGGCACCGGACCGCTGGAGGTGGCCTTCTCGTCGGAGGGCACCGAGGACGCGGACGGTGACGAGCTGACGTACGCCTGGGACTTCGGTGACGGCGGCACCTCCACCGAGCCGAACCCGACCCACACCTTCGAGAAGAACGGCACCTACTCGGCGACCGTCACCGCGAAGGACCCCGGAGGGCTCACCGGCACCGCGTCCGTGCAGGTCGTCGTCGGCAACACGGCACCCGTGGTGAAGCTGGAACTGCCCGCGCCGGGCACGCTGTTCAGCTTCGGGGACGAGCTGCCGTTCAAGGTCACCGTGACGGACCCGGAGGACGGGGAGGACATCGACTGCTCGAAGGTCACCGTCCGTTACATCCTCGGTCATGACAGCCACGGTCACCCGATCACCTCGAAGACCGGCTGCGAGGGCACCATCACGGCGCCCGCCGACGCCGAACACGATCCCAACGCCAATATCTTCGGAGTGATCGACGCCGAGTACACCGACGGCGGGGGCGGCGGCCAGGCCTCGCTCACCGGTCACGGCCAGTCCGAGATCCAGCCGAGGCACCGTCAGGCGGAGCACGCCAACGACTCGTCCGGCACCACCGTGACCGACCGCGAGGGGGCCAACGGCGGCAAGACCGTCGGCGGCATCTCGAACGGCGACTGGATCTCCTTCGAGCCGTACTACCTGGCGGGCGCCGCCAAGCTCACCGCGCGCGTCTCCTCCGGCGGCGCCGGAGGCACCCTGGAGGTACGGGAGGGCGCGGCCGACGGCAAGGTCCTCGGCTCGGCCGAGGTGCCCGCCACCGGCGGCTGGACCACGTTCGAGGACGTCGAGGTGGAGCTGACCGGCGCCCCGGCGGAGACCACCGATCTCGTCCTGACCTTCAAGGGCGGCGAGGGCGACCTCTTCGAGGTGGACGACTTCGAGATCACCGGGGAGTCACCCGTCGAGGCGGGTGAGCGCGTCCTGGTCTTCTCCAAGACGGCGGGCTACCGGCACGACTCCATCGAGGCCGGCACCGGGGCCCTGAAGGAGCTGGGGGAGTCGGCCGAGATCACGGTCGAGTCCACCGAGGACGCCGGCGCGTTCACGGCCGAGAACCTGGCCGGCTACGACGCGGTGGCGTTCCTGTCCACCACCGGTGACGTGCTGAACGCCGAGCAGCAGACGGCGTTCGAGGAGTACGTCGCGGGAGGCGGCGGCTATCTGGGCATCCACGCCGCCGCCGACACCGAGTACGAGTGGGAGTTCTACGGAGGCCTGGTAGGGGCCTACTTCGACTCCCACCCGGCGATCCAGCCCGCCACGGTGAAGGTCGAGGACCGCGAGCACCCGGCCACGGCCCATCTGGAGGACACCTGGGACCGTACCGACGAGTGGTACAACTACCGCACCAACCCCCGTGAGCAGGCCCGTGTGCTCGCCTCGCTGGACGAGTCGAGCTACGAGGGCGGCAACATGGCGGGCGACCACCCGATCGCCTGGTGCCAGACGTACGAGGGCGGCCGGTCCTTCTACACCGGGGGCGGCCACACCAAGGAGTCGTACGCCGAACCGGCCTTCCGCGAACACCTGCTCGGCGGACTGAAGTACGCCACCGGACAGGTCGAGGCCGACTGCACACCGGCCGGCACCGGCCCGGACCCCGACCCCGGATACACCCCCATCTTCGACGGCAAGACGCTGGACGGCTGGAAGCAGGCCGGACCGGGTCAGTTCGCGATCGTCGACGGTGAACTGCGCTCCGAGGGCGGCATGGGCCTGCTCTGGTACGAGGCGAAGGAGCTGTCCTCGTACTCGCTCAAGCTCGACTGGAAGATGGCCGGTGACGACAACTCCGGTGTCTTCGTGGGCTTCCCGGCCTCCGACGACGTCAACTCGGCCGTGAACAACGGCTACGAGGTCCAGATCGACGCCACCGACGCCGACGACCGCACCACGGGATCGGTGTACGGATTCCAGGCCGCCGACATCGAGGCCAGGGACAAGGCGCTCAAGCCGCCGGGTGAGTGGAACAGCTACGAACTCAGGGTCGAGGGGGAGCGCCTTCAGGTCTTCCTCAACGGGGTCGCGATCAACGACTTCACCAACACCGACCCGGTCCGCAGCCTGAAGGACGGCTATGTCGGCCTCCAGAACCACGGCGCCGACGACCAGGTCTCCTACCGGAACATCCAGCTCAAGGAGGGGCCTACGTAGCGGGAACGGCCAGGTGACAAGGACGTGCCCGGCGGTGGCGAGCAACCCACCGCCGGGCCGTCCGGTCTGCCATTTCTGCCTTTGTCCTCAACCGGGAAAAAGTTGAACCCAATTGCTGCGCAAGGTCTTTCCGGCACGGACCAACCGGGCTAACGTCCAGCGAGATGTAGGGGGCACGTTGCTCGAACAGAACGTTCCTCAGGCTTGGTCGGGAGCGGCGCTTGGCGTCCCTCGGCACCCGCACGTACGAACAGCCCCACCCCTGGAGGACTTCGTGCCCAGAAGACGTCATAGATCCAGATCCCTCCTCGCCCTCATGGCCGGCGCCCTCATCGCCGGCACCATCGCCGCCGTCCCCGCAGCCGCGCACCCGGACGATCCCCACCCGGCGGACGACAGGTTCCAGCAGGTCGCCCTCGCCAAGGGTGTCGACGAGGTGGGCGAGCCGATGTCGCTCGCCGTCCTGCCGGACCGCCAGGTCCTGCACACCTCCCGCGACGGCACACTGCGCATCACCGACGCGGCGGGCGCCACCAAGGTCGCCGGCAAGCTCGACGTGTACTCGCACGACGAGGAAGGCCTCCAAGGCGTCGGTATCGACCCCGGCTTCGCCGAGAACCGCGCGATCTACCTCTACTACGCGCCCAAACTCGACACCCCCGCCGGTGACGCGCCCGAGACGGGCACGGCTGCCGACTTCGCCCCCTTCGACGGATACAACCGGCTCTCCCGCTTCACGCTGAACGAGGACGGCACCCTCGACAACGCCAGCGAGAAGAAGGTCCTCGACATCCCCGCCACCCGTGGCATCTGCTGCCATGTCGGCGGTGACATCGCCTTCGACGCGGACGGCAACCTCTACCTCTCGACGGGTGACGACACCAACCCCTTCGCCTCCGACGGCTACACGCCGATCGACGAACGCCCGGACCGCAACCCGGCCTTCGACGCCCGGCGTTCCTCGGGCAACACCAACGACCTGCGGGGCAAGGTCCTGCGGATCAAGGTTGCCGACGACGGTTCGTACACCGTTCCCGAGGGCAATCTCTTCGCCCCCGGCACCGCCAAGACGCGCCCCGAGATCTACGGGATGGGTTTCCGTAACCCCTTCCGGATCAACGTCGACCAGAAGACCGGCGTCGTCTACGTCGGTGAGTACGGCCCCGACGCGGGCGCGGCGTCCGAGGCCCGCGGCCCGGCCGGCCAGGTCGAGTTCGCCCGTATGACGGAGGCCGGCAACTTCGGCTGGCCGTTCTGCACCGGCGACAACGACGCCTACCGCGACTACGACTTCGCCACCGGCACCTCCGGCCCGGCGTTCGACTGCGCGGCGCCGAAGAACGACTCGCCGCACAACACCGGTCTCACCGACCTGCCGCCGTCCCAGGCCGCCTGGATCCCTTACGACGGGAACAGCGTCCCGGAGTTCGAAGACGGCTCCGAGTCCCCGATGGGCGGCCCGGTCTACAACTACGACCCGGACCTCGACTCCCCGGCGAAGTTCCCCGAGGAGTACGACGGCGACTTCTTCGCCGGCGAGTTCGGCCGTGAGTGGATCAAGCGCGTCGAGAAGGAGGCCGACGGCACCGTCACCGGCATCCACGACTTCCCGTGGTCCGGTACCCAGGTCATGGACATGGAGTTCGGCCCCGACGGCGCGCTCTACGTCCTGGACTACGGCCGCGCCTGGTTCGGCGGCGACGAGAACTCGGCGGTCTACCGCATCGAGAACATCGCCGACGGCCGCGCCCCCGTCGCTGTGGCAACCGCGAGCAAGACATCCGGCACGGCGCCGCTGCGGGCGAACTTCTCCTCCGCGGGCAGCACGGACGCGGACGGCGACACCCTCACCTACGCCTGGGACTTCGGCGACGGCGGCAAGTCCACCGAGGCCAACCCCAGCTACGTGTACAAGAAGAACGGCACCTACACCGCGACGCTCACCGCCACCGACCCCAAGGGTCACACCGGCAACGCGTCCGTACGGGTCGTCGTCGGCAACACCGCGCCCAAGGTGACGCTCACCGTGCCCGCCGACGGAGCCCTCTTCAAGTTCGGTGACGAGCTGCCCTTCAAGGTCACGGTCACCGACCCTGAAGACGGTCCGATCGACTGCTCCAAGGTCACCGTCCGCTACATCCTCGGCCACGACAGCCACGGCCACCCGATCACCTCGGCCAAGGGCTGCGAAGGCACCATCACCACCCCGGCGGACGGCGAGCACGACCCCAACGCCGACATCTTCGGAGTCATCGACGCCGAGTACACCGACGGCGGAGGCGGCGGCCAGGCCGCGCTCACCACGCACGACCAGGTGCAGCTCCAGCCCCGCCACCGGCAGGCCGAGCACTTCACGGGCCAGTCGGGCATCAAGACGTACGACAAGGCGTCGGCCAACGGCGGCAAGACCGTCGGCGACATCAACAACGGCGACTGGATCTCCTTCAAGCCGTACAACCTGACCGGGTCCAAGACCCTCACCGCCCGGATCTCCTCCGGCGGCGCGGGCGGATTCCTCGAAGTCCGTACGGGCTCCGCCACCGGCAAGCTCCTCGGCTCCGCGCCGATACCGGTGACCGGCAGCTGGGACACCTTCCAGGACATCGACGTGCCGCTGCGTTCGGTGCCCACGGCCACCACGGAGCTGTTCCTCGTCTTCAAGGGCGGCGAGGGCTCGCTCTACGACCTCGACGACTTCGAGATCAGCGAAGAGGCCGCCGGCCGGACCGAGAAGCGGGTCCTCGTCTTCTCCAAGACGGCCGGATTCCGCCACGACGCCATCCCCGCCGGGATCGAGGCCCTGAAGGAACTCGGCAAGACCAGCAACATCACGATCGACGCCACCGAGACCGCGGCGCAGTTCACCACCAACAACCTCGCCCGGTACGACGCGGTGGTCTTCCTCTCCACCACCGGTGACGTCCTCAACCCCGAGCAGCAGAAGGCGTTCGAGTACTACATCTCCACCGGCGGCGCCTACATGGGCGTGCACGCCGCCTCGGACACCGAGTACGACTGGGCCTACTACGGCAAGCTGGTCGGCGCCTACTTCGCCGGGCACCCGCAGATCCAGCAGGCCACAGTGCGGGTCGAGGACAAGGCCCACCCGGCCACCGCCCACCTGGACGACGAGTGGCAGCGCACGGACGAGTGGTACAACTACCGTGACAACCCCCGCTCGAACGTGAAGGTCCTCGCCACTCTCGACGAGACGACCTACCAGGGCGGCACCATGAAGGGCGACCACCCGATCGCCTGGTGCCAGACCTACGAGGGCGGCCGGTCCTTCTACACCGGAGGCGGCCACACCAAGGAGTCGTACGCCGAACCGGCCTTCCGTGAGCACCTGCTGGGCGGGCTGCGCTACGCGGCCGGCCAGGTCAAGGCCGACTGCAAGCCGAACACCGGCTACCGGTCGATCTTCAACGGCAAGACTCTGGAGGGCTGGAAGCAGGCCGGACCGGGCAAGTTCACCATCGGCGGCGGCGAACTGCACACCGAGGGCGGCATGGGCATGCTGTGGTACCAGGCCAAGGAACTCGGCGCGTACTCGCTGAAGATGGACTGGAAGATGGACGGAGACGACAACTCAGGTGTCTTCATCGGCTTCCCGGCATCCGACGACCCCTGGTCGGCCGTCAACAACGGCTACGAGATCCAGATCGACGCCACCGACGCGGCGGACCGCACCACCGGCGCGGTCTACGGCTTCAAGTCGGCCGACATCAAGGCCAGGGACCAGGTTCTGCGGCCTCCGGGCCAGTGGAACAACTACGAGATCAAGGTCCAGGGTGAACGGGTCCAGATCTTCCTCAACGGAGTCAAGATCAACGACTTCACCAACAAGGACCCGGTCCGCAGCCTGAAGAACGGCTACATCGGCATCCAGAACCACGGTGCCGACGACCAGGTCGCGTTCCGCGACATCCAACTGAAGGAACTGGCCTCCTAGCACCGCCGGGAGAGCCACCCGGCCTCCTGGCACCGACCAGGAGGCCGGCCGTCAGCCGGCGGCGGGCGGGGAGGCGCCGTACCCCCCGCCCGCCGTCCACCAACACACCCACCCGGCAGGGAGGCAGCCCGTGACCAGCAACGATTCGACTGCAGGACGTACCGGAGTCTGGTTCGTCGGAGCACGCGGCTCCGTCGCGACGACAGCCGTGGCGGGATGCGCGGCGGTCGTCGCCGGGCTGCACCCCACGACCGGCATGGTCGCCGAGACCCCGCCCTTCGCCGGGTCCGGCCTGCCGGCGCTGTCCTCGCTGGTCTTCGGCGGCCACGACACCGCGAGCTGCCCCCTGCCGAAACGGGCCGAAGCGCTCACCGCGGCGGGAGTGCTGCCGCACGGCCTGCCGAACACGATCGCCACCGAACTGGAGGCGGCCGACGCGGAGATCCGCGTCGGCGGCCCGATGCCCGGCGACACGCGCACCGACGACGAACTGATAGCCGCGTTCGCCGACGACATCACCGCGTTCGTCCGGCGCACCGGCGTCGCGCGCGCCGTCGTCGTCAACGTCTCCTCCACCGAGCCCGAGCCCGCCGCTGACGACCCGCGGCTGCCGGCCAGCTCCCTCTACGCCGCCGCCGCGCTCAAGGCGGGCTGCGCGTACGTGAACTTCACTCCGTCGACCGGCCTGCGCAGCGCGGCCCTCGCGGACGCCGTCGAGACCAGCGGACTTCCCCACGCGGGCCGCGACGGCAAGACAGGCCAGACGCTGCTCCGTTCCGTGCTCGCCCCGATGTTCGTCCAGCGCGCCCTCGATGTCAGGGCCTGGTCGGGCACCAACCTGCTGGGCGGCGGGGACGGAGCGGCGCTGGCCGACCCGGCGGCGGCGGCGGCCAAGAACGCGGGCAAGGAGCGGGTCCTCGCCGACACGCTCGGGATCGCGCCCGAGGGCGAGGTGCACATCGACGACGTGCCCGCGCTCGGTGAGTGGAAGACCGCGTGGGACCACATCGCGTTCGACGGGTTCCTCGGCTCCCGCATGATCCTCCAGACCATCTGGCAGGGCTGCGACTCGGCGCTCGCCGCGCCGCTCGTCCTGGACCTGGCCCGACTGGTCTCCCGTGCCCACGAGGCGGGGCTGAGCGGGCCGCTGCCCGAACTGGGCTTCTATTTCAAGGACCCGGACGGCGGACCGGCCGCGCTGGCGGAACAGTTCGACGCGCTCCTCTCCTTCGCCGAGCGCCTGAGGGAGAGCAAGTGAGCTTGCGCGCCTGGGCCGAACTCCTGCGGGTGTCCGCGCTGTTCACGGTCCCGGGCGACGCCCTGGCCGGCGCGGCGTCCACCGGCGTCCGGCCCAACCGCGGCACGGCGCTGGCCGTGGCGTCGTCCCTGTGCCTGTACGAGGCGGGGATGGCGCTCAACGACTGGGCCGACCGCGACGAGGACGCCGTGGAGCGCCCGCACCGCCCGATCCCGTCGGGCCGCATCACCCCGAACGCGGCGCTGACGGCGGCGGGCGCCCTGACGGCCACCGGCCTTCTCTTCGCCTCCCGCGCGGGCCGCCCGACGCTGGCCCTCAGTACGGCGCTGGCGGCCACGGTCTGGGCGTACGACCTCCGCCTGAAGCACACTCCGGCGGGCCCGGCGGCGATGGGCGCGGCCCGCGCGCTGGACGTCCTGCTGGGAGCGGCGGCAACGCACGCGGCGTCCCGCCGCACCCCGCCCCGCCAGGGTTCGCCGACCGGCTCCGTTGGGACCCTGGTGAGCAGGCTCACCGGCTCGGTGGGCCGCCCGGTGGTGGAGGCCGCCTCGACGTCACCGCGGCGAGGCGTGCTGGCGCGCCTGTCGGCGTGGGCGGACGGCTCGACGCCACGACGCGGCCGGGGGTCCCGCTCCGGCCGGACACCGACGGCGTCGGTCTCTCGGGACCGTTCGACGCCGGGGGGCGCCCCGGCGAGCAAGCTCAACGGTTCGGCTCCCCGCGGGGCGTCCGAGGCTGCCGTCTCGACGGCGCGGTTCTCGTCTCCGCCCACCGGGCGGGACGTGCTGGCGCGGATGTCCGCGTGGGCCAACGGCCCGGTGGAGCCCCTGGCCTCCCGGAGCGCCGGGCCGGCGGGTGAGCAGCACGCCGTGCCGCGCAGTGCCCTCGCCCCCGCCGCGCTCCTCGGTGCGCATACCGTCGCCGTCACCACCGTCTCGCGCCGCGAGGTGTACGGCGGGTCCGTCGGGGCGCCGCTCGGTGCGCTCGTCGTCACCGGGGTGCTCGGCGGGGTCGTCGGGCGGCCCCGTACACCCGGCGGCGCCGCGCTCGTCACCGGCGGTCTCGCCGCCGCGTACGCCGTTACCGCCGGGCGGCCCTTCCTGCACGCCGCGCTCAACCCCTCACCCCAGCTCACCCAACGGGCCGTCGGCGGCGGGATCCGCGCCATGATCCCGTTCCAGGCCGCGCTCGCGGCGCGCGGTGGGGCCCCGGGGATCGGGCTCGCCGTCATGGGGCTCGTACCACTGGCCAGGAAGCTCGCGAGAAAGGTGAGTGTGACATGACCATCCGCTACGGATACGGCACCAACGGGCTCACCGACCTGCGTCTGGACGACGCGCTCGGGCTGCTCGCCGACCTCGGGTACGACGGGGTCGGGCTGACGCTCGACCATATGCATCTCGACCCGCTCGCCCCCGAACTCGCCGCCCGCACCCGCAAGGTGGCCGCCCGCCTCACCGAACTCGGCCTCGGCGTCACCGTCGAGACCGGCGCCCGCTACGTGCTCGACCCGCGCCGTAAGCACGGCCCCACCCTTCTCGACCCCGACCCGGCCGCCCGCGCCGCCCGCACCGGGCTGCTCGTCACCGCCGTACAGGTCGCGGCCGATCTCGGCGCGCACGCCGTGCACTGCTTCAGCGGCATCACGCCCGACGGCACGGACACGGACACCGCCTGGAAGCGGCTGGAGGAGTCGATCACCCCGGTCGTCGACGCCGCGCGGACCGCCGGCATCCCCGTCGCCATCGAGCCCGAACCCGGCCATCTCCTCTCCGACATCGCCGGCTTCCACCACCTCAGAGGGCTCCTCGGCGACCCCGAACCCCTCGGCCTGACCCTCGACATCGGCCACTGCCAGTGCCTGGAGGAGGCGTCGCCCGCCGACTGCGTACGGGACGCCGGGCCCTGGCTGCGCCACGTACAGATCGAGGACATGCGACGCGGCGTGCACGAGCATCTGCCCTTCGGCGACGGCGAGATCGACTTCCCGCCCGTGCTGGCCGCCCTCGACGCCACCGGCTACCAGGGCCTGACCGTCGTGGAGTTGCCGCGCCACTCGCACGCCGGCCCCGAAATGGCCCGTACCTCCCTGGACTTCCTGCGCTCGAAGGGAGCATCGGCATGAACCGCGAGGAGATCGCCGAACGGCTCGACAGCACGGCCGTCGCCTGGCTGGACCACGCACTCGCCGTGGCGGCCGAAACGGCCGAGAAGACCGACAACGTTGCCGTCCCCAAGTGGGAGCTCCGCTTCGCCGCCGCCGGCCGCCACTGCGGCCAGGAGAACGCCGACGACGTCCGCGTCCTGCTCCTCCAGCACGCCGCCGCCGACGTCGCCACCCTCACCCGCCTCTACCAGCAGGGCGCCGCCGCCGAGCGCCGCGCCGTACTCCTCGCCCTGCCGCACCGCGTCCCCGGCCCCGAGGCCCTGCCGCTCGTCGAGGACGCCCTGCGCACCAACGACACCAGGCTCGTCGAGGCGGCCGTCGGCCCGTACGCCGCCGACCATCTCGACCCGCACGCCTGGCGGCACGCCGTACTGAAGTGCCTCTTCACCGGCGTGCCCGTCGCCGCCGTCGCCGGCGCGGAAGGCCGCGCCCACGGCGACGCCGAACTCGCCCGGATGCTCACGGACTACGCGTCCGAACGCACCGCGGCGGGCCGGCCGGTCCCACCGGACCTGCACCGCGTACTGAACATGACCGGCGAGGAGTCCTGATGCGTATCTTCGACCCCCACATCCACATGACCTCCCGCACCACGGACGACTACCAGGCCATGTACGCCTCCGGAGTCCGCGCGCTCGTCGAGCCCTCCTTCTGGCTCGGCCAGCCCCGCACGTCGCCCGCCAGCTTCTACGACTACTTCGACGCGCTCCTCGGCTGGGAGCCCTTCCGCGCCGCGCAGTACGGCATCGCGCACCACTGCACGCTCGCCCTCAACCCCAAGGAGGCGAACGACCCGCGCTGCACCCCCGTCCTGGAAGAACTGCCGCGTTACCTCGTCAAGGACGGCGTCGTCGCCGTCGGCGAGATCGGCTACGACTCCATGACCCCCGCCGAGGACGTCGCGCTCGCCACCCAGCTCCAGCTCGCCGCCGAGTACGCGCTGCCGGCGATGGTCCACACCCCGCACCGCGACAAGCTGACCGGCCTGCGCCGCACCATCGACGTCGTCGCCGAGTCGAACCTCGACCCCGAGCACGTCCTGCTCGACCACCTCAACGAGACGACCGTCAAGGACGCGGCGGAGTCGGGCAGTTGGCTCGGCTTCTCCATCTACCCCGACACCAAGATGGACGAGGACCGGATGGTCGCCGTGCTGCGCTCCCACGGCACCGACCGCGTCCTCGTCAACTCCGCCGCCGACTGGGGCAAGAGCGACCCGCTCAAGACCCGCAAGGTCGGCGACGCGATGCTCGCGGCCGGCTTCTCCGACGACGACGTCGACAAGGTCCTGTGGCGCAACCCCGTCGCGTTCTACGGCCTCAGCGGCAGACTCCAGCTCGACGTCCCCGCACCGGAAGCCCTGCACGAGGGGAACTCGATCCTCCGCGGCGGTGAGTGACCCATGCGCTTCCGCCACCCCGACGGCTCCACCGTCCATCTCTCGTACTGCACCAACGTCCACCCCGCCGAGAACCTCGAAGGCGTCCTGGCCCAACTGCGTGACCACTGCGAGCCGGTACGCAAACGCCTCGGCCGCGACCGCCTCGGCATCGGCCTCTGGCTCGCCCGCGGCGCCGCCCGCTCCCTGATCAACGATCCCGTCCAACTGCGCGGGCTGAAAGGCGAGTTGGAGCGGCGGGGCCTGGAGGTCGTCACCCTCAACGGATTCCCGTACGAGGGCTTCGGCGCCGAAGAGGTCAAGTACCGCGTCTACAAGCCGGACTGGGCCGACCCCGAGCGCCTCGCCCACACCACCGACCTCGCGCGCCTCCTCGCCTCCCTGCTGCCCGACGACGTCACCGACGGCTCCGTCTCGACCCTGCCGCTCGCCTGGCGCACCGCCTTCGACGACACCGCGGCCCGCACCGCCCACGCCGCCCTCACCACCCTCGCCGAACGGCTCGACGCCCTGGAGGAGTTGACCGGCAAATCCATCCGGATCGCGCTGGAGCCCGAGCCCGGCTGCACCGTCGAGACCACCGCCGACGCGATAGGCCCGCTCACCGACGTCGCCAGCGCCCGCATCGGTATCTGCGTCGACACCTGCCATCTCGCCACCTCCTTCGAGGACCCGGCGACCGCGCTGAAGGCCCTCGCCGACGCCGGCGTCACCATCCCCAAGGCCCAGCTCTCCGCCGCGCTGCACGCGGAGCACCCCCATCTGCCCGAGGTACGCGAGGCGTTGGCCGCCTTCGCCGAGCCGCGCTTCCTGCACCAGACCCGCACCCGCACGGCGGCCGGTCTGCGCGGCACCGACGACCTCGAAGAGGCCCTGTCCGGTGAGGCGTTGCCCGACGGTGCCCCCTGGCGCTCCCACTTCCACGTCCCGCTGCACGCACCCCCCGCCCCGCCCCTGACCTCCACCCTCCCCGTACTCCAGGACACCCTCGCCCGGCTCGTCGGCGGCCCCGAACCGCTCACCCGCCACCTGGAGGTCGAGACGTACACCTGGCAGGCGCTCCCGCCCGAGCTGCGCCCCCGCTCACGGGGCAGGCTCGCCGAGGGCATCGCCGCCGAACTGACGCTGGCCCGCGACCTCCTGGTCGAGCTGGGTCTCAAGGAGCTGCCATGACCCCCGACCCCACCGCCGCCGCCACGCCCAAGCCCACCCCCCTGCTGGTGCTGGACGTCGTCGGGCTCACGCCCCAGCTCCTGGCCCATATGCCGAACCTCAAGAAGCTGGCCGCCGCGGGCTCGCAGGGCCCGCTGACCACCGTGCTGCCCGCCGTCACCTGTAGCGCGCAGTCCACCTTCCTCACCGGCGCCCTGCCCTCCGAGCACGGCATCGTCGGCAACGGCTGGTACTTCCGCGAACTGGGCGACGTGCTGCTGTGGCGCCAGCACAACGGACTGGTCTCCGGCGACAAGCTCTGGGACGCCGCCCGCCGAGTGCACCCCGGCTACACCGTCGCCAACATCTGCTGGTGGTACGCGATGGGCGCGGACACCGACTACACCGTCACCCCCCGCCCGGTGTACTACGCCGACGGCCGCAAGGAACCCGACTGCTACACCCGGCCGCCCGCCCTGCACGACGAACTGACCGACAAACTCGGCACGTTCCCCCTCTTCCACTTCTGGGGCCCCGGCGCCGACCTCGTCTCCTCCCAGTGGATCATCGACGCCACCCGCCACATCATCGACACCCGCCACCCCGACCTGGCGCTGTGCTACCTCCCGCACCTGGACTACGACCTCCAGCGCTACGGCCCCGACGACCCCCGCTCCCTCCAGGCGGCCCGCGAACTCGACGCGGCGATGGGCCCGTTGCTGGACGACGCGCGCGCCGAGGGCCGAACGGTCGTCGCCCTGTCCGAGTACGGCATCACCAACGTCTCCCGGCCCGTCGACATCAACCGGGCCCTGCGCCGCGCCGGACTGCTCGAAGTCCACACCCAGGACGGCATGGAGTACCTGGACCCGATGGCCTCCCGTGCCTTCGCCGTCTCCGACCACCAGATCTCGCACATCTACGTACGCCGCCCCGAGGACCTGGACGCGGCCCGCGAGGCGCTGAAGGACCTCAAGGGGATCGAGGAGATCCTGGACGACGAGGGCAAGAAGAGGCACGGCCTGGACCACCCGCGCTCCGGCGAACTCGTCGCCGTAGCCGAACCGGACGCCTGGTTCACGTACTACTACTGGCTGGACGACGACAAGGCGCCCGACTTCGCCCAACTGGTCGAGATCCACCGCAAGCCGGGCTACGACCCCGTCGAGCTGTTCATGGACCCCCTCGACCCGTACGTGAAGCTCAAGGCGGCCAAGGCCATCGCCCGCAAGAAGCTCGGCATGCGCTACCGGCTCGCCGTCGTCCCCCTGGACCCCTCACCGATCCGCGGCAGCCACGGCCGCCTTCCCACGAGCGAGGAAGAAGGTCCGCTCATCCTCTGCTCCACCCCCGAAGCCGTCACCGGCCGCACCGAGGCCACCGACGTGAAATCCCTGCTCCTCACTCTCGCAGGACTGCACTGACCTAAGGAGTTCCACGCATGAGCCGCAAGAAGTCAGTCGACCCGGAGCTCGCAGCCAAGCTCAGCAGGCGCAACATGCTGGGGGTGGCCGCCGGTACCGGCGCCGCCGCCATACTCGGCCTCTCGGCGGCGGCCACCCCCGCCGCCGCGGCGGACCGTCAGCACGATCGCGGCCACGGCACCGAGCCCGTCCTCACTCCGGGCCACCTCGGCATCCAGCTCTACTCGCTGCGTGACAAGGTCAACTCGCTCGGCTTCGCGAAGGTCTTCGCGGAGCTGGAGCGCTTCGGCTACGACGAGATCGAGTTCGCGGGTTACAGCCAGGGCAGCGCCGGCGCCATCACCATCCCCCAGCTCCGGAAGCTGGCCAGGAACCACGGTCTGCGTCCGATCGGCAGCCACGTCAACTACGCCGACGACAACAACCCCAACGCGTACAGCTTCGCCCAGAACCTGGAGAAGGTGCTGGACGACGCCCAGGCGATGGGCCTGGACCACATCGGCACCGCGTCGGGCCCCTTCCGGCACGGCAACACCGTCGACGCCTTGAAGCGGGCGGCCGAGGACTTCAACACCTACGGCGCCGCCGCCCGCAAGCGCGGCATGAAGTTCTACCAGCACAACCACGCCGAGGAGTTCTCCTTCGCGAGCGACCAGCCCGGCGTCCGCCTCTACGACGTCCTGCTCGCGGAGACCGACCCCAAGCTCGTCTATCTGGAGATGGACATCTACTGGGCGTTCGCCGCCAAGCACCGCTTCAGCCAGACCGGTGACGGCAAGCCCGCGCCGTTCGAGCCGCTGAGCTACGTGCTCAAGCAGCCCGACCGCTACCCCCTCTTCCACGTCAAGGACGGCGTGCGGAACGAGGAGGCACGCGACGGCTACGACATGGTCGACGTCGGCGACGGCGACATCGACTACAAGAAGTTCATCTCGGCCGTGAACAAGACCCACAACGGCCGCAGGGACCACCACTGGCAGGCGGAGCACGACAACCCCGTCGACTCCATCCTGTTCGCCGAGAAGTCGGCCGACCACCTGCACTCGCTGCGCGAGAAGCGCTGCTGACGGCACCGCCGGCCGGTCCGATGCGAGGACCGCATGACGGAGCCCCCTGTACGACTCCTTCCGGAGCCGCACAGGGGGCCTCGTACGCGTGTTCAGGATCCGTCTGTCCCGATGGTTCCGCTCAGGCGTCCTCCCGGCCGATCGGGTTCGGATTCGCCTGGATCTTCTTGATGTCCGGCCTGCCGGGCGCCCTCAGGAAGGTCGCGAGGCACGCCGAGAACAACCCGACGCCACCGGCGATGATGAACGCCGTGTTGTAGCCCCAGTTGCTCACCACGACTCCACCCACACCGGCACCGACCAGGCCGGAGATGAGCTTGGAGCTGTAGACCATGCCGTAGTTCGACGCGTTGTTGTTCTCGCCGAAGTAGTCCGCCGTCATGGCCGCGAACAGCGGGAAGATCGCGCCGCCGCCGAAGCCGGAGATCATCGAGCAGACCAGGAACAGCGGCATGTTGCCGATCGAACCGGAGGCCAGCACGCCGAACTGCGACATGCCCAGGACGATGCAGACGAAGATCAGTGTCTGACGGCGTCCGTACTTGTCGGATATCCAGCCGATGACGCCGCGTCCCGTGCCGTTCACGATGGCCTTCAGCGACATGGCCGTGGCCACGATCCCGCCGGCGAAGCCCATTTCCTTGCCGAACGGCACCTGCATCGCGATACCGAAGATGTTGATGCCCGCCGTGCAGAGCAGGCAGAACCACATCATCCACAGGACCGGGACCCGTGCCGCTTCCTTCGGTGTGTACTGCCGGACGGCCGGCGGGTTCTTCTCCAGCGCGCGCCGGATCCTCGGGTCGTCCGAGACCTTCAGCGGGTCGGCGCCCTCGGGCCACCAGTACTTCGGCGGGTCCTTGAAGAACCAGCCCGAGACCGCGACCATCACACAGCAGATGACACCCACGAAGACGAGAACGCCCTGGTAGTTGCTGAGGTCCATGTATGAGGTGAACAGGAAGACGAAGGGCACCGAGCCGTAGGCGAAACCGCCGTTGACGAGGCCGGTCTTGCCTCCCTTGCGCTCCGGATACCACTTGCCGACCATGTTGACGCAGGTCGCGTAGACCAGACCCGCGCCGATACCGCTGAACATACCGAAGCCGATGTACGCCACGATCACGTGCGGCGCGTAGGCCAGGGAGAGATAGCCCAGCAGCGTGCCGAGCGCGCCGAGCATCATCGCGTAGCGGGCGGGCAGCTTGCCGCTCTCACGGAGCTGCCCCGCGGGGAAGGCCACGGCCGCCTGGAAGAAGATCCAGACACCCATCAGCCAGAAGATGTGCCCGCTGCTCCACATGTGTGCCGTGTGGAGAGTGTCCTCGGCCGCGGTGAACGCGTACTCCGAGGAGCTGATGCCCATCATCCCGATCCACGGGAAGAGCACCATCGTCCAGCGCGGCCGGCCCATGATCTGCCGGTCGGACTGCCCGATCCGGTAGATACGGCCGTTCCGGTCCGTCACCTCCTGGTAGGGGACAGATGCGGAGATGTCAGTTGTCGCCATTGTCGATCGAACCCCTTGCGTCGAAGAAGTCAGGCCAGCGCCCCCTGTCCGTTCTCTTCGTGCGGGGGGCCTGCGATGAGCGGAATCCACAGGCCCCCTGGGTCGCACCGTCAGCTCATCCGGCGCCTCCCCACAATCCCGAGCCCCGCGTTCCGGGGGCCCGGCGGCTCCGCGACCCGGCCCTCACAGCAACCCCGCCGCCCGTGCCCACCGGCAGTGTTGTTCCGGGGGGCAACCCCCGGACCCCCGGCCGGTGTTCGGCCCGCGACCCGGCCCTCACAGCAACCCCGCCGCCCGCGCCCACCGGTACTTCGCGCCAAGCACCTCGACCGGCTTCTCCGTGGTGTACGGGTACGCCACGACGCCCCGTTCGTAGAGGTACTGGCACGCGGCCTCCACCTCGACGTCGCCCGCCAGCGACGCCACCACCGGCTTCTCGATGCCGCGTTCCCTGAACTCCGCCACCACCCGCGCCGTCAGCTCGGCGAAGACCATCGGCGGGGTGACGATCGTGTGCCAGTAACCGAGGACCAGGGAGTGGATCCGGGGATCCTCCAACCCCAGCCGGATCGTGGCCTCGTACGTCGACGGCGGCTCGCCGCCCGTGATGTCCACCGGGTTGCCCGCCGCCCCGAAGGGCGGGATGAAGGCGCGGAACGCCTCGTCCAGATCCGGCGGAATCTCCATCAGGGACAGGCCGTTGTCGACGATCGCGTCCGACAGCAGCACACCCGATCCGCCGGCGCCCGTGATGATCACGACGTTGTCGCCCTTGGGAGTGGGGAGTACAGGCAGTCCGCGCGCGTACTCCAGCATGTCGCTCAGCCCCGGCGCCCTGATGACTCCGGACTGCCGCAGGATGTCCTCGTACACCGCGTCGTCGCCCGCCAGGGCCCCGGTGTGCGAGCCCGCCGCCTTCGCGCCGGCCGCCGTACGCCCGGCCTTCAGGACCACCACCGGCTTCTTCGGGACGGTCGCGCGCGCCGCCTCGACGAAGGCGCGGCCGTCCTTCAGGTCCTCCAGGTGCATCGCGATGCAGTCGGTGTTGTCGTCCTCACCGAACCAGGTCAGCAGGTCGTCCTCGTCGAGGTCCGACTTGTTGCCGAGCCCGACGATCGCCGACACGCCCGTCCTGGTGGTCCTCGCGAAGCCGAGGATCGCCATCCCGATGCCGCCGGACTGCGAGGTCAGTGCCACGCCGCCCTTGACGTCGTACGGGGTGCAGAAAGTCGCGCAGAGGTCCTGCCAGGTGGAGTAGTAGCCGTAGATGTTCGGCCCGAGCAGCCGGATCCCGTTCTCCTCGGCGATCGTCACGATCTGCTGCTGCAACTCGTGCTCGCCGGTCTCGGCGAAACCCGAGGGGATCAGGACGGCGTTGGGGATGTTCTTGCGGCCGACCTCGGTGAGCGCGGTGGCGACGAACTTCGCGGGAATCGCGAATATCGCCACGTCAGGCTCACCAGGAACATCCATCACGCTCTTGTACGCCTTGCGGCCGAGAATGTCATCGGCTTTGGGGTTGACCGGGTAGATCTCGCCCGCGAAACCCCCGTCGATGAGGTTCCGCATGACCGAATTTCCGATCTTGCCGTCCTCGTTGGACGCACCGATGACCGCCACCGAACGCGGCTCCATGAGCCGGCGCATCGAGGTCAGGATCTCCTCGCGCGAGTAGCTGCGCCGTACGGCCGGCGCCTCGTCGGTGAGCAGGATCCGTACGTCGGCCGCCATCACTCCGCTCGCCGAGGCGAAGACCGGGTTGAGGTCCACCTCCGCGATACCGGGGAAGTCGGCCGCCAACTGCGAGACCCGCACCACGAGATCGGCCAGCGCGTCACGGTCGACCGCCGCGCCGCCCCGTACACCGCGCAGGATCTCCGCGGCCCGGATGCCGTCCAGCATGGACAGCGCGTCGTCCTTGGAGGCCGGCGCGAGCCGGAAGGTGACGTCCTTCAGCACCTCCACCAGGACACCGCCGAGCCCGAAGGCCACGACCTTGCCGAAGGTGGGGTCCGTGACGGTCCCGATCAGGATCTCGGTGCCCGCGGGCACCATCTGCTGCACCTGGACGCCGAGGATCTGCGCCTTCGGGTCGTACGCCCGCGCGTTGGAGACGATCGAGGTGAACGCGGAGCGCACCTCGGCCGCCGAACCGACGCCGATCTGCACGCCGCCCGCGTCCGTCTTGTGCAGGATCTCGGGCGAGACGATCTTCATCGCGACGGGGAAACCGAGCCGGGCCGCCACGGCCACGGCGTCGTCCGCCGATTCCGCCAGCGCCTCACCCGGTGTCGGGATGCCGTACGCGTCCGTCACCGCCTTGCCCTCGGGCGCGGTGAGTGAGGTACGCCCCTGTGCGAGCGCGGCCTCGATGATCGCCCCGACGGCATCCTTGTCGGGCTTGAACTGATGGCTGTCCGCCACTAGATGACTCCGTTCGTCTTCAACAGGCGCAGTTCCTCGTCGCCGAGCCCGAGCTCGCCGACGTACACCTCCGCGTTGTGCTCGCCGAGCAGCGGAGATGAGGTGATCTGGACAGGGGAGTCGGAGAGCTTCAACGGGCTCCCGACCGTGGTGAAGGTCCCGCGCTGCGGATGCTCGACCTCGACGACCATGTCGTTGGCCGCGAGCGAGGGGTCCTCGATGATCTCCTTGGTGGAGAGGATCGGGCCGCACGGGATGTTGTGCGCGTTGAGCTTCTCCAGCACCTCCCACTTGGGAAGCGTCGAGGACCACTCCTCGATGAGCTGGAACATCTTGCCCAGCTTGGTGAGACGGGCCTCGGGAGTCGCCCACTCGGGGTCCTCGGCCAGTTCGGGCCGGCCGATCAGCTCGCTGACGGGCTTCCAGCCGACCGGCTGCACGATCACGTACACGTAGTCGTTGGGGCCGCCCGGCGCGCACTTGACCGCCCAGCCGGGCTGGCCGCCACCGCTGGCGTTGCCCGAGCGGGGGACCTCGTCGCCGAAGTCCTCGTTCGGGTACTCGGCCAACGGGCCGTGCGACAGGCGCTGCTGGTCGCGGAGCTTGACCCGGCAGAGGTTGAGCACGGCGTGCTGCATCGCGACGTTCACGCGCTGCCCGCGCCCGGTGGCGGTCCGCTGGTAGAGCGCGGCCAGGATGGCGGCCACCGCGTGCATGCCGGTGCCGGAGTCGCCGATCTGCGAGCCGGTCGCCAGCGGCGGACCGTCCTCGAAGCCGGTGGTCGACATCGAGCCGCCCATCGCCTGTGCGACGACCTCGTACGCCTTGAAGTTGGTGTACGGGCCTTCGCCGAAGCCCTTGATGGAGGCGTACACGATCTTCGGGTTGATCTCCTGGATCTTCTCCCAGGTGAATCCCATCCGGTCGACCGCGCCGGGGCCGAAGTTCTCGACCATCACGTCGGAGCGGCGGATGAGTTCGGTCAGGAGCTCCTTGCCGCGCTCGGTCTTGGTGTTGAGCGTGACGCTGCGCTTGTTGCAGTTGAGCATCGTGAAGTACAGCGAGTCGACATCGGGGATGTCGCGCAGCTGTTTACGGGTGATGTCGCCCGTCGGTGCCTCCACCTTCACCACGTCGGCGCCGAGCCAGGCGAGGATCTGGGTGGCCGAGGGACCGGACTGCACATGCGTCATGTCGAGGACACGGACACCGCTCAGTGCCTGGGGGCTCGTGTCGGGGGAGTTCTCCGGGGCTACTTGAGCCTGGGTCATCATGGCCTCCCTTACTTGTACATGGTCTGGTTCATGGTTCCGGGGGCGTACGCGTCGGGGTCGACCCAGACGTTGATCAGCGAGGGCAGCCCGGACTCACGGGCCCGCTGGAGCGCGGGCGCGATGTCGGCCGGGTCCCTGACCTCTTCGCCGTAACCGCCCAGCATCTGGGCGAACTTGTCGTAGTGGACGTCGCCGAGGGTGTTGCCGATCCGCTCGCGCTCGTCGCCGTACTTGGCCTTCTGGCCGTAACGGATCTGGTTCATCGACGAGTTGTTGCCGACGATGCCGACGAACGGCAGGTTGTAGCGGACCAGCGTCTCGAAGTCCCAGCCCGTCAGCGAGAAGGCGCCGTCGCCGAAGAGCGCCACGACCTCCTTGTCCGGCCGTGCCTTCTTCGCCGCGAGGACGAAGGGGACACCGACGCCGAGCGTGCCGAGCGGGCCCGGGTCCATCCAGTGGCCCGGCGACTTGGGCTGCACGACCTGGCCCGAGAAGGTGACGATGTCGCCGCCGTCGCCGATGTAGATCGAGTCCTCGGTGAGGAAGTCGTTGATCTCGCTGACCAGCCGGTAGGGGTGGATCGGTGAGCTGTCCTTGCGCAGATTCGGCAGCCGCTTCTCGATCGCGGTCTGCTCGGCCGCGCGCAGCTCCTCCAGCCACGCCTTGCGCTTGACGGAGCCGCCGTTGATGCGACCGCTCGCCGCCTCGGTGACCGACTTCAGGATCAGGCCGGCGTCGCCGACGATGCCGAGGTCGATGTCGCGGTTCTTGCCCACGGTGCGGTAGTCGAGATCGATCTGGACGACCGTCGCGTCGGGCGAGAGCCGCTTGCCGTATCCCATCCGGAAGTCGAACGGGGTGCCGACGATGATGATGAGGTCGGCGTTGGTGAAGGCGTAGCGGCGCGAGAGCTGGAAGTGGTGCGGATCGCCGGGCGGCAGGGTGCCTCGTCCCGCGCCGTTCATGTAGGCGGGGACGTTCAGCGTCCGTACCAGTTCGATGGCGTCGTCCGTGGCCCGTGTGGTCCACACCTGGCTGCCGAGCAGGATCGCCGGCTTCTCGGCGTGCACGAGCAGATCGGCGAGCTTCTCGATGGCCGCGGGGTCTCCGGCCGAACGGGTCGAGGCCCGGTACTGGCCGGCCTTGGGTACGCGTGCCGTCTCGGCCGGGACCTTCGCGTCGAGGACATCGCGCGGAATCTCCAGGAAGGACGGGCCGGGAGCACCGTTGTAGCACTCGCGGAAGGCCATGGAGACCATGTCGGCGGCACGGGCCGTGCCGGGCACCGTCGCGGCGAACTTGGTGATCGGCGTCATCATGTCCACGTGCGGCAGGTCCTGGAGCGAGCCCATCTTGTGCTGGGTGAGCGCGCCCTGGCCGCCGATGAGCAGCATGGGTGACTCGGCGCGGAAGGCGTTGGCGACACCGGTGACGGCGTCGGTCGTGCCCGGTCCGGCGGTGACGACGGCGCAGCCGGGCTTGCCGGTGATGCGCGCGTAGCCGTCGGCGGCGTGGGCGGCGACCTGCTCGTGACGTACGTCGACGACTTCGATGCCCTCGTCGACGCAGCCGTCGTAGATGTCGATGATGTGGCCGCCACAGAGTGTGTAGATGACCTCGACACCTTCTGCCTTGAGTGCCTTGGCGACCAGATGACCACCGGAGATGAGTTCCTGGCTGTCGTCGGGCATGAGGTTGTCCTGTCCCTTCGTAGGGGAGCTGGGGGGCTCTTGGGGGATGCTCCCCAGGGCTCCCGCGATGGATTGCATACAGTCGACGAATACTGTATGAAGCTTGTTATCCCGCATTCGGTGGGTGGTGTCCAGGGGGCGTGCGGCACTTTCATTCCTTTCTGTTGCAGTGGGAGCCGGCATGGATCTGTACGAGCACCAAGCCAGAGACCTGTTCGCGGAGTACGGCATCGCCGTGCCGGAGGCCGAAACCGTCGAGTTCGCCAGGGAAGCCGCCCTCGCGGCCGAGCGGCTCGGCGGCCGGGTCGTCGTCAAGGCACAGGTGAAGACCGGGGGCCGGGGCAAGGCCGGCGGGGTGAAGCTCGCGGCCGACCCGGCCGCAGCCGAACTGACCGCCCGCCAGATCCTCGGGATGGACATCAAGGGCCACACCGTCCGTACGGTGATGCTGGCCCAACCGGTGGACATCGAGACCGAGTTCTACGTCAGCTACGTGCTCGACCGTGCCGCGGGGACCTTCCTCGCGATCGCGTCCGCCGAAGGCGGTATGGAGATCGAGGAGGTGGCGGCCACCCGCCCCGAGGCGGTGGCCCGGATCCCCGTCGACCCGGCCGAGGGAGTCACGGCGGCCAAGGCGGCGGAGATCGCGGCGGCGGCGGGGCTGCCGCCGGAGGCCGCCCCCGTACTCGAATCGCTCTGGCACGTCCTGATCCGGGAGGACGCCCTGCTCGTCGAGGTCAACCCGCTCGTCCGGACAACGGACGGGCGGATCCTCGCACTTGACGGAAAAGTGACCCTGGACGACAACGCCCGCTTCCGCCAGAGCCGTTGGGGCGACGACCAGCAGGACCCCGGCGCCGACCCGCTGGAGGCCGCGGCAGCCGCCAAGGGCCTCAACTACGTCAAGCTCGACGGCGAGGTCGGCATCATCGGCAACGGTGCGGGACTCGTCATGTCGACCCTCGACGTCGTCGCCGGCTGCGGCGCCCGCCCCGCCAACTTCCTCGACATCGGAGGCGGCGCCTCGGCGCAGGTCATGGCCGACGGACTGTCCGTTATCCTGTCCGACCCCGACGTGAAGTCCGTGTTCGTCAACGTGTTCGGCGGGATCACCGCCTGCGACGCCGTCGCAGACGGCATCGTCCAGGCCCTGGAATCCGTCCGGTTGACCAAACCGCTCGTCGTACGCCTCGACGGCAACAGCGCCGCGCGGGGCCGCGCCATCCTCGACGACCGTGCGCATCCCCTCGTCGAGCAGGCCACGACGATGGACGGCGCCGCGCGCCAGGCCGCCGTACTCGCGAACGCCGGATAACGGGAAGAGGGAGAAGAGACCATGGCGATTTTCCTGACCAAGGAGAGCAAGGTCCTCGTCCAGGGCATGACCGGCGGCGAGGGCATGAAGCACACGCGCCGCATGCTGGAGGCCGGCACGGACGTCGTCGGCGGCGTCAACCCGCGCAAGGCGGGCCAGAGCGTCGACTTCGACGGCCGGGCGGTCCCCGTCTTCGGCTCCGTCGCCGACGGCATCGCGGCGACCGGCGCGGACGTCACCGTCGTCTTCGTACCGCCGTCGTTCGCGAAGGCGGCGGTCATGGAGGCCATCGACGCGGGCATCGGCCTCGCCGTCGTTATCACCGAGGGCATTCCCGTCCATGACGCGGTGGTCTTCCAGGCGTACGCTGAGAAGAGCGACACCCGGATCATCGGGCCCAACTGTCCGGGGCTCATCAGCCCCGGCCAGTCGAACGCGGGCATCATCCCGGCCGACATCGCGACCAAGCCCGGCAGGATCGGGCTGGTCTCCAAGTCGGGCACGCTGACGTACCAGTTGATGTACGAGCTGCGCGAGATCGGCTTCTCGTCGGCGGTCGGCATCGGCGGAGACCCCGTCGTCGGCACGACGCACATCGACGCCCTGGCCGCCTTCGAGGCCGACCCGGACACCGAACTGATCGTGCTCATCGGCGAGATCGGCGGCGACGCGGAGGAACGGGCGGCGGCGTACATCGCCGACCATGTGACGAAGCCGGTGGTGGGCTACATCGCCGGGTTCACCGCGCCGGAGGGCAAGACGATGGGCCACGCCGGGGCGATCGTCTCGGGCTCGTCGGGCACGGCGGAGGCGAAGAAGAAAGCGCTGGAGGCGTCGGGAGTCCGAGTGGGCTCAACCCCCTCGGAAACGGCCCGATTCGTGCTCGACCGCCTGGCGATCACAACGCCCTGACGCGGCCCCCGCGGCGCCATCAGGCCGGGGCGCCATCAAGCCGGGGGGAGAGGGCGGCGTCGCGCGTCCCGGCGGCCGGACGGGCAGGTCCGGTCACGGGTCGCGCGACGCCGCCGACGGTTTCGTGCCCGGCCCGTCGGGCGCTCCGGTTCTGTTCGGTTCGCGGGACTCGGAACGGCGGCGCCAACGAACCCGTGGGCGGCCACCCCCAGCCCGTCCGGCATCTGAGGACGGACCGCCCCACCGGGCGGGCCCGTTGACAACAACACGCTCACCGCACCACACCGCCGTAACCGGACGAACCGTGCACCTCGTCCGGTGTCCGCACCACCGCGTTCCGCGCGGCACGCACGTCGTCCCGCCACCGCGCGCACGCGACCCCGCCCCCTTTCGAGCGGAGACAAGCCCATGGCACCGACCCTCATCCTCAAGCCGGGCACAGCCTGGGCCGACGCCTGGCAGCAGTGCCTCGCCGTCGCGCCCGAGGCCTTCCGGGACGATCACGTCCTCAATCTCTGGTCCGCCACCTGGCAGTCCGGCGGCCGTACCCTCCCCGCCACCAGCCCCGTCGACGGCAGCCCCATCGTCGGCCCGCCACGGCTCGACGCCGACGCCGCCCAGCAGGCCGTACGCGCCGCGCTCGACCAGCACCGCGCCTGGCGGCACATCCCGCTCTCCGAGCGCCGCGCCCGCGTCGGCGCCACCCTCGACGCACTCACCGAGCACAGCGAACTGCTCGCCCTCCTCCTCGTCTGGGAGATCGGCAAGCCCTGGCGGCTCGCCCGGGCCGACGTCGACCGCGCCATCGACGGCGTGCGCTGGTACGTGGACGGCGTCGAGCCCATGCTGGCGGGCCGCAGCCCGCTGCCGGGCCCGGTCTCCAACATCGCCAGCTGGAACTACCCCATGTCCGTCCTGGTCCACGCCATGCTGGTGCAGGCCCTGGCCGGCAACGCCGTGATCGCCAAGGCGCCCACCGACGGCGGCGTCGCCTGTCTCACCCTGGCCTCCGCCCTCGCCGCCCGCGAAGGGCTGCCGATCACCCTGGTCAGCGGCAGCGGCGGAGAACTCTCCGAGGCGCTGGTCCGCTCCCCGGAGATCGGCTGCGTCTCCTTCGTCGGAGGCCGCGACACCGGCGCCCGGATCGCCACCACCGTCGCCGACCACGGCAAGCGCCACATCCTCGAACAGGAGGGCCTCAACACCTGGGGCGTCTGGAACCACACCGACTGGGACGCCCTCACCGCCGTCATCCCCAAGCTGTTCGACTACGGCAAGCAGCGCTGCACCGCCTACCCCCGCTTCGTCGTCCAGCGCTCCCTCTTCGCGGACTTCCTCGGGGCCTATCTGCCCGCCGTACGCTCCATCCGGCTCGGTCACCCCCTGGCCGTCGAGAATCCCGGCGACCCCCTGCCCGAACTGGACTTCGGCCCGCTCATCAACGCGGCCAAGGCCAAGGAACTGGACGACCAGGTGGCCGAGGCCATCGACCGCGGCGCCGTCCCCGTCCACCACGGATCGCTCGCCGACGGGCGCTTCCTGCCCGGCCAGGACACCTCCGCCTATCTCGCGCCGGTGACGCTGCTCAACCCGCCGCCGTCCTCGCCGCTGCACCACGCGGAGCCCTTCGGCCCGGTCGACACGATCGTCCTGGTCGACACCGAGGCGGAACTCCTCGCGGCGATGAACGCCTCCAACGGCGCGCTGGTCGCGACGCTGGCGACCGACGACCCGGAGACATACGCGCGTCTGTCACCGCAGATACGCGCCTTCAAGGTCGGCCACGGCCGACCGCGCTCGCGCGGAGACCGGGACGAGTTGTTCGGCGGCTTCGGCTCCTCCTGGCGGGGCGCCTTCGTCGGCGGCGAACTGCTGGTCAAGGCGGTCACCAACGGCCCGGACGGGGAGCGCCCGCCGGGCAACTTCCCGGACTACCACCTGATGCCGTGAGGATGGGCTCACCCTCACCATGAACCGGAATCGGCTGAGGTCGTCGGACCCCTCCTCAGCCGATTCCTCCTCATCTTCGCAGGTCAGACAGGCTGTCCGAGGGCGGTGCTAGCCTCGTTCGCATGGACCCGAAAGATCTCGCCAACCTGGCGCATCTGCGCCGTGCACGGGATCTGATCGACCGCGAGTACGCGCGTCCGCTGGACGTGCCCACGATGGCCCAGCGTGCGCTCATGTCGCCGGCGCACTTCTCGCGGCGGTTCCGGGCGGCCTACGGCGAGACGCCGTACAGCTATCTCATGACCCGCCGCATCGAGCGGGCGATGGCGCTGCTGCGGGCGGGCACGAGTGTGACCGACGCCTGCATGGCGGTGGGCTGTACGTCGCTGGGCTCGTTCAGCTCCCGCTTCACCGAAATCCTGGGCGAGACGCCGAGCGCGTACGCCGCCCGCGAGCACGGCGCCGTGACGGCGATGCCCGAGTGCGTGGCGAAGGTCCGCACCCGGCCGGCCAGAGACGCACGCAAAGACGCACCGAGCAGGATTCGAGAAGCGGGCCGCGAGGCCGCGGCCTAGCGTTGACGCTATGACTATCGCACTCCAGTACTGCCACATCGCCGTGAACGACCCGGACGAGGCGCTCACCTTCTACCGCGACGCCCTCGGCTTCGAGGTCCGCAACGACGTCTCCTCGGGCGATTTCCGCTGGGTCACCATCGGCAGCCCGACCCAGCCCGGCCTTGAGCTGGTCCTCTCGGAACCGCACGCCGGCCGCTCCCAGGCCGACGGCGACGCCCTCCAGGAACTGCTCACCAAGGGCGTCCTGACCCAGCTCATCTTCCGCACCGACGATCTCGACGCGACCTTCGAGCAGGTACGCGCATCCGGCGCCGAGGTGCTCCAGGAGCCCAAGGACCAGCCCTGGGGCCCGCGCGACTGCGCGTTCCGCGACCCCTCGGGCAACATGGTGCGGATCTCCCAGGAGCCGAAGGCGTAACCGCGCCGCGCTCGCGGCACCGCACGCCCCTGCGCGCCCCGGACCATGGGATATGTGGGTGAAGAGCACCCCTGAGCCCTGGTATCGTTCAGTGTGTCGCCCGGCGGAAACGCCGAGGTTCGACCACTCGTCCGGGTGGCGGAATGGCAGACGCGCTAGCTTGAGGTGCTAGTGCCCTTTATCGGGCGTGGGGGTTCAAGTCCCCCCTCGGACACCAGAGGTAGTTCAACTCCCAGCACGGATTCGTCCGGGCTGGGAGTTCTTCGTGGCGAATACATCGCAAATCTTGGCGAATTCTCCAGGCCGAAGCAGCCGGTACTTTCGAGCGCCTGACGACCGGCATGGACCGGTTTATCCGGTCTTTGATTTGTGTTCTCCCGGCCCGGCCGACCTTCGCGTGCCGTTTCCCGAACTCGGAGGTCGGCACCCGGTTCATGCGGGTAGTCTCCTTTATTCATCGCCCATCGGTCGCAGAAACCGACGGGCAGTCCGTGAGAAATTCCGGATGAATGAGGATGGCTGTGGAGCAAATCTACGACTACGTCATCATCGGCGGCGGAACGGCCGGCGCAGCGCTGGCCGCCCGGCTGTCGGAAAATTCTGAAGCCCGTGTGGCCCTTCTGGAGGCGGGAGCCGGCGAGGGCCCTGCGATCATGTCGGATGGGAATCCTGAGGCGGCAGTCGGTCTCTGGGGATCGTCCGTGGACTGGAACTACACGACAACACCTCAGTCAGGTACCGAAAACACCGTCCATACCTGGCCCAGAGGGCGGGTACTGGGCGGTTCCAGCAGTATCAACGGCCTGACTCACCTGCGCGGCCACGCATCAAGCTACGACGCCTGGGAGAAGCAGGGCGCCGCTGGCTGGAACTACCGGGAAATGCTGCCGTTCCTCATGCGCAGCGAGCGGGCGGCAGGCAGGGATCCGCGCTTCCGGGGACAAGCGGGTCCCATGACCATCGAGGAGCCGCCCGCCGCCACTCCTCTCGCGCAGGACCTCCATGACGCGGCGGTCGACGCGGGCTTCCCGCGCTGTGAGGACGGTAACGCCCCCCAGGCCGAAGGGGTGTTCTGGTCCGAAAGGAATGTCGCCGGAGGCCGCAGGCAGAGCGCTGCGGACGCGTATCTGCTTCCGGTGCTCTCACGGCCCAATCTCACTGTTGTCACCGACGCACAGGTGCAGCGCCTCCTCATGGACAACGGCCGATGCAGAGGTGCCGAGTACGTTCGGAACGGCAAACCAGGCACCGTCCACGCCGAGCGGGAAGTCGTGCTGAGCGCGGGAGCCATCGGATCTCCTCAGATTCTCATGCTCTCCGGCATCGGCCCCGCCGACCATCTGCGACAGCTGGGGATCCCGGTTCGTGCCGATCTCCCCGGTGTGGGCGCCAACCTGCACGACCATCCCCTGGCCTGGATCTCCTACGGGGTGAAGAAGTCCCCGGTACCTGGCCCCTCGCGGCAGGCGATGCTCCTCGCACGCACCAGCCGGGACAGGGACCCCGACATCCTGATGAGCTTCACGTCCGTGGCGCTGGAGCCACGATGGGCAGGTGCCCAAGAGGGCTTCTCGATCCTCTTCGGCCTTGCGAACCCCACCAGCCGGGGCAGCGTGCGTCTGCGCAGCGCGGACCCCACTTCCTACCCCCTCATCGACCCTGCCTATTTGACCGAAAGCGAAGACTTGGCCCGTATGGTCACCGCCTTGCGCATGGCACGGCACATCGCGCGGGCCGACGCCTTGTCAGCCTGGCGTGACGACGAGATCCTCCCTGGCAAGGAGGCTGTCACCGACGAAGAGTGCGGTGCGTACATCCGCCGCACCGTCGGCACCTACTTCCACCCGGTGGGCACCTGCCGCATCGGCGCGGACGACGGGGCTGTGGTCGACACGGCCCTGCGCGTCCACGGTATCGACGGCCTGAGCATCGCCGACGCCTCCGTGATGCCCTCGATTGTCGCGGCCAACACCAACGCGGCCGTCCTGGGCATCGCCGAGCGCGCGGCGCACTTGGTCGCCGCCCGCGCCGAGCGCTGAGGCGCCGAAGGCTGAGACCCCACCCCGTGTGGGGTTCTCCGCGTTGCCGGGGCAGTGCGGCATCTTCCCCATGGCCGGAACCGAACACATGGCTCGGGCCGTTCCACCGGGCGACGGGTGCACGACACCGCAAGGTCGCGCGGAGCGGGGATTCCTGGAGGGAACCCCCTCCCGCGCCTTGGCGCGTCATGGAAGGACGGCTGCGCCGTGTCGATGACCCTGCCCTCCGCGCTGCGGCGGTTGCCGCTGCGGCAGTTGGTCTGCCTCGTTCCGCTGCTCCTTGTGACCGCCTGGGTGGTCGGGAACTGGCCGGTGATCCTTGCGGGGATCGACGAGTTGCGCGGCGCGGACCCGAGCTGGCTGCTGGCCGCTGTCGTCGTGACCGTGGGGTGCTGGGTACCGGTCTGTCTGCTGCGCCAGGGCACCGTCATGGAACGGCTGCCCGTCGGGCGGCTGTTGGCCTCGCAGGTCGCGGCCGGGTCGGCGAACCATCTGCTGCCCGCCGGGCTCGGCGCGCACGTGGTGACGCTGCGGTTCCTCCAGGGCTGCGGGATTTCCACCGCGCGGGCCTGCGCCGCGCTCGCGCTCTACTCGCTGGCCCAGCCGATCGGCCGGTACACCCTGCTGCTCACGCTCATGGCCGTCTATCCGCACGCCATCCCGCTGGGCGGACTGCTGCCGGCGGAGTACGGGATGCCGGCGCTGCTCATCCTGGTCGGCGGGCTCACGCTCGCGGCGCTGGTGCTGTGGTCGGTACGGCCGTTGCGCGGCTTCGTCCAGGACTTTCTGCGGACCGCGCTGACCGACGCGCGCGCCCTGCACGCCAGGCCCGCGCGGGCGATCGCCCTGTGGACCGGGGCGCTGGCCTTCCCCGCGTTCCAGGCCGGCGTCATGGTCACGGTGGCCCGCGCGCTCCAGATGCCGGTGCCCACGGTCGACATCATGATCGCCTACCTGGCCGCCGGCATCGTCGCCGGGATCGTGCCGACGCCGGGCGGGATCGGCTCCGTCGAGGCGGCGCTGCTCATCGCGCTCGTCGGCGCGGGCTCCCCGGTCCATGTGGCGACCGCCGCGGTCCTCGGATTCCGCATCGTCACCGTGTGGCTGCCGCTGCTCCCCGGCGCTCTGGTGCTGGCCGTGCTGGTCCGCCGGAAAGTGCTCTGAACGCCGGCTGCGGCGGCCGGACGGGGAGCGCCAGGAGCAGTGCCAGCTCCGTCCAGACGAAGGTGTTGCCGCCGATGAAGCCGTCGATGCCGCCCACGTCGAACCGCCAGAGCCATACGACGTAGCTGCACAGGATCACGTACACCCCGACCGCCGCGATCAACGGGCGTCCGCGGCGCGGCGGTTCGAGGGCCCGGTCGGCGAGCACCGCGAGCGCCGGCAGCAGCCAGACCAGGTGGTGCACCCAGGTGACCGGGCTGACGAGGCACGCGGCGGCGCCGGTCAGCGCGATGCCGCCGCGCACGTCGCCCACCGCTCGGGCCTTGTCGACCCGGTACGCCCAGACGCCGACGATCGCGAGGACGCCGCAGGCCCACCAGAGCCGGTCGGGGTCGGACGGTGCGGAGAGCCGGGCGAGGACGCCCTGCCAGGACTGGTTGGAGACGTAACTCAGGTCGCCGATGCGGCTGGTGTCCCAGAGGGCCGATGTCCAGTACGCGTGTGAGGCACCCGGTGCGAGCCACACGGCGAGCAGGGTGGCGCCCACGGCGACTGCGGCGGCCGTGCCGGCGGCACGCCGGCGGCGGGTGACGACGAGGTAGCCGATGAAGATCGCGGGGGTGAGCTTGATCGCCGCGGCGAGTCCGATGCCGACGCCCGCCCACCGGCTGCCGGTGGACAGCAGACGGGCGTCGGTGAGGACGAGAGCCAGCAGGAGGAGATTGACCTGGCCGAAGCTGACGCTGTCGTAGACCGGTTCCAGCAGCGCGAGCATGCACAGGATCAGGAGGTACGCGGTCCACCGGTCCAGCCCGTGACGGCGGATCACCGGTTCGGCGAGCCGGCGCAGGATCAGGGCCACGGCGCCGAGGTTCGCGGCGATGCCCGCGGTGACCGCGACGGGCCAGCTGAGCTGCGACAGCGGCAGTACGCACAGGGCGGCGAAGGGCGGGTACGTGAATCCGTACACCTGGCCGGGCACCCGGTAGTCGTAGAGCCCGGCGCCCCGCAGCCCGCCCCCGGCGTCGATCCAGTAGCGCACCGCGTCGTAGTAGACCCACAGGTCGAACCAGTCGCGGTGGAACGGGACGGTCGCGACAAAAGCGGTCACGCCCGCGCACAGCACGCCCAGGAGCAGATATCTGCGGCTCCGTGACATCGGCCACCACCCCGTCATGCCGTCCTCCCCGATTCCCGTGCGGTCAGCGTCACTTCGTCGCGCGCCAGCCCGCCCGACAGCCCGCCCGACATCTCCCGCACCCAGAAGAGCGCGACCACCGCGAACAGTCCGCCGCATGTCGCGAGCGCCAACTGGAGGCCGTCCGCGGCCAGTCCGCTGGGCAGTTGGGCCAGCGCGAGCACCCCGCTGGCGATGGCCACGACCTGGCGCGCCCGTCCCGGTGGAGCAGCCGCCGCCAGCGGGAACAGTCCCCACAGCACGTACCAGGGGCGGATCGCCGGGCCCAGGACGGCGACCGCGATCAGGCTGAGGCCCAGCGCGTACACGGGGCTGTGCCGGGGGCGGCGCAGCCACACCAGCAGCACGGCGACGGCCGTCGCCGCCAGGCCGATGGCGCGCCACGCGTCCAGGGCCAGCGGTGCCAGGTCGCTGCCCGCGCTGTGCAGTGCCGACGCGGTCATCCGGCCGAGGAGGGAGGTGAGGGCCCAGTTCTGCCGGGACACCGGGGTGTTGAGGGCGCCGATCCAGCCGTAGCCGGTGCCGGAGACCGCGGTCACCACGGCGGTCGTCGCGAGGGCGACACCGCCGGCCGCGCACGCCGCTCTGAGCCATCGGTACCGGCCGGTGAGCCCCCCGGCCCAGAATGCCGTGACGGCCAGCAGCCCCAGCGCGGCAGGTGCCTTGACCAGCGCGGCGAGCGTCATCAGGACCGCGCCCAGCACAGGCAGGCGGCCCTTCGCGGCCACCAGCGCCATGCCGAGCAGCCCCAGCATCACGGCGTCGTTGTGCGCGCCGGCCACCAGATGCAGCAGGAGCAGCGGGTTGAGCGCCCCCAGCCACAGCGCTGCGGCGGGGGCGGTTCCGCTGCGGCGGGCCAGCAGGACCAGCGACAGCACCATCAGGCCCACGCCGAGCAGCGCGACCAGCCGCATGCCGAGCACCCCCGCCGGCAGCTCCGTCTGCGAGGCGCGTGTGATCAGCGAGGCGAACGACAGGAACAGCGGACCGTACGGGGTCGGCGTGTCCTGCCAGATGGGCGCGACCTGCGCGGCGAGCGGACCGCCGAGCTGGGCGGGGCCATGGGTGTACACGTCGATCTGGGCGTCCACCATCGCGCCCTGCGCGAGATAGCTGTACACGTCGCGGCTGAACAGCGGCGGGGCGATCAGCAGGGGTGCGGCCCACACCACGAGCGTGACGACCATGCCGCGCGTACCGGGCGGTCGCGGTCCATGTACGGCGCGGCCCAGCCAGGCCCAGGCCGCGACGAGCAGTACGAGCCCGAAGTAGGCGCCGAAGAGTCCCACGGCCGCCGCCTCCGACGACGGTGCGAGGGCATCACCGACCGGCAGGGCCCCGGCGCTCGCGCCGCCGACGGCCACGGCCGTGGAACCGGTGAGCCCCAGTAGCCGGCATTTGCGTATATGCGATTCGTCGCCCGGGGTCAGCACTCAGGGAGCGTGTCCGCGGCCGGTGGCGAGAAAGGAACGTGCGGTGCGCCGCAGGGAGTCCGGAACGTGTCGGGTGTCGAGGAACGGCACATGTCGCTCATCGACGCGGTGCGCTTCGCACCAAGACCGACCTGGTGCGCGCCATCGCCCGCCGGCACGCCGACGCGGTTGCCGACCGGGGGTGCACGCCGAACGCGTCGCCATGACGCGTCACCTGATCACGCAGATGACCGCGGAGCGGGAGCGTGCTCCGGCGGACAACGCGCCGACCTTCCGCGCCAGTTGGGGCGAGGTGGCGGACGGCTTGATCGTCGTCGTCGCGCTGTGGCAGGCGCTGGTCACGCGCCGGGACTGATCGCCGGTGCGCGAGCGGGTGCGGATCGGGACGCTTCCCGATCGGCACCCGCCGCGTTCATCGCCGTGGTTACCGTCGGCCACCGCCCGTCACTCTGCCGGACGCCGGTGCCGCCGGCGGGCCGCCGGTGATCACGAAGCCCGAGCCCGGCTGGGTCACGATGTCGCCGTCCGCCGAGTCCGTGATCGTGACGTTCGACAGCGTCGCGCTGCCGCGGGCCCCGCTCATGGCCAGGATGCCCGCGCCGTTGTTGGATTTGTCGATCTTGACGTTGCTGATCACGACGCCCGGCATGGTGCCGCCGCCCGTCTTGAACTGGATGCCGTCGTACGTCGAGTCGTAGATGTCGGTGTCCCTGATCGTGACACCGGGGATGTCCCGGCTCGCCGCGAAGAGGGTGATCGCACCGAACTCCTGGTCCTCGTTCCAGAAGGCGCCGCCCGTGCGGTGGAGCGCGTTGTTGGCGATCAGGGTCTGCCCCGAGAAGGGCAGGGGGTCGTGGTCGGTCGCCAGCATGATGCCCGGATAGTTCGCCGTGTCGGAGACGATGTTGTTCTCGATCTTGTTGCCGTAGCCGCCGTAGACCGCGATGCCGGTCGCGCGCCAGGGCAGTTGGATGGTGTTGTTGGTGAACGAGTTGTCGTGCGCGATGTCCACCGAGGGGTCCTTGACGTACCGGTTGGCCCAGACCGCCAGGGAGTCGTCGCCGGTGGTGCGGAACGAGGAGTTGAACACCTTGGAGTTCCGTGTGCCGTTGGTGAAGTTGATGCCGTCGGCGTACGTGTTGCGGATCCGCATGCCGGTGAACTCAAGGCCGTCGGCGGGACCCCAGAGGGCGGGGATGTTGTCGTAGTCGCGGCCGACCCAGACACCCACGTTGGCGTGCTCGATCCAGACGTCTGTGATCTTGGTGTTCTTGCCGAACCGGCCGTTGAGGCCGACCCCGCCCTCGGCGTTGCCGTCGCCGCCGCGGATCCGGCCCGAGCCGAAGATCGCGATGTCGGAGATCTTCGTGTTGTCGTCGATGTCGAAGCCGAAGTTGCCCTCGTGCGGGTGGTTGATCCCGCCCGCGTTCTGCGGCTCGGTCAGCGTGTAGAGCTGTGAGTGCCACATGCCGGCGCCGCGGATGGTGACGTTCTTGATGCCGATCTGGTTGAACTGCCCCTGGTTCAGCGGGTCGTCGGTCAGGATCTTCTTCTCCTGGCGCCACTGGCCCGGCGGGATCCAGACGCAGGCGATGGTGCCGTTCTGGTCGGCGGTGACCGCCGACTGGATGGCGGTCGTGTCGTCGATCCCGTCGCCCGGCACCGCGCCGTAGTCCGTGATCGAGGTGCATTCGGCGGGCTTGGCCGCCGGGGGCGCCACCTGCTCCAGGTCGATCAGGTCGATGTAGTAGAAGGACGCGTTGTCACCGGCGTCGCGCTGGAGCTTGAACTTCGTGCCCGCCGGATAGGTCGTGGACAGCAGCGAGTTGGCCTCGTCGAACAGCCTGCGGGCGTCCGCCTGGGGCGTGTTCGTCAGGGCCTCGGGGCCGTCCGTGTCGCCGTACAGCCAGCTGTGCTTCGAGGACAGGTTCAGCTTCTTCACGAAGGTGTCGTTGGCGTACAGGCTGATCGTGGCCTCGGTGCCGCCGCCGTTCGGGGCGTCGGGGATCGAGTTGCGCACCACGATCGAGTTGGCCGGGTTGGTGGAGGTGAACTCCACGAACTGGCCGGTGCTGCCCAGGCGTACCGACTTACGGCCCGAGGACTCGGAGCCGAAGTTGGTGTGCCCGAAGGTGCGTACGGCGTCGGCCTCCACCAGCGTGCCCTGGTACCGGCCGGCCTCGGCCTCGTACTCGACGTACGGGACCGCGGCGCCGCGCCCGACCACGATCGAGCGGGAGAACGCGTTGTTGGTCTCGTTGGTCTCCGTCACCACACCGGTCGCGTCGGCGGTGGCCACGATGTTGGCGCCGCCGCTGGTGGCGGTCCAACCGCCGTTGACGCTCACGTTCGTCGTCGCACCGGCCGCGATCGACGGGGTGTCGGTGTTCAGTGTCGTGCCGCCCACCGTCACACGGGTGACCGTGGTGGCGCCGGACGCGGTCGTGCCGCGGTTCTGCACGGCCACGGTGAACCGGACCTCCGCGCCGACGGCGGGGTTCTGCGGCGTCGAACTGACGCTCAGCACCTGGAGGTCGGGGCCGGGTGCCTGGCCGACGACCAGCGATCCGGCCGCCGTGAAGCTGTTGTTGTCGTTGTCCTGCTCGACGATCGTGTCCGTCGGGTCCACCACCGCCGTCACCTTGTAGGTGCCCTCGGCGCGCTTGCCCGCGGCGACTTGGACGATCTGCGAGGCGCCGGCGTTCAGCGCGCCCACGGAGGCGCTGCCCGCGACCACTCCGCCGATGCTGACGTTCACGGTCGTCGGGCCGGACGCGGCAGTGCCGACGTTGCGCACCGTCGCGCTCACCGTGGTCGCGTCGGTCTCTACCGGAGAGGTGGGGGACCACGAGAGCGCGGTGACGGTGAGGTCCGGGTTCGGCGCCGGCGCCCCGATGACCTGGAGTTCGGCGACCTGGCCGCCCTGCGCACCGGAGTTGGAGAAGATCTGGAGCCGCAGGTCGGCGACGCGCCCGGTGACCGGGATCCGTACCGAGTTCTGGTTCGTCGCCGGGTTGAAGCCGTAATCGGCGCGCGCCTTGAGGGAGGTGAAGCCGGTGGCGCCCTGGGCGCGGCCGAGCACCTCGATGTTCTGGGTACGGGTGCCCCACGCCGCGTCGGGGTTGAGCTTGACCACGACGGAGGTGATGTCGGCCTCGGCCCCGAGCTTGACCGTCAGGTTCGACGGGTGCCCGGCGGACTCCCAGTACGTGTCGGTCCCGCCGTCGTTGGCGTTGGCCGCGACATACGTGTGGATCACCGAGGACGCCTCGATGGCCTTGCCGCGCGCCAGATCGGTGCCGTCGTCACCGGGGTCGGGGTCGCCGGGGTCCTCGCCCGCGGGCCCGTAGATCCCGAACTCGGATATCTGCGCCGCCGGCCAGCCCGTGTTGCCGGTGATGGTCAGCCGTACGTAACGGGCGTCCGCGGAGGGGAAGTCGATGGTGACCGTGTTCCCCGACGCGGGGGTGAACAGCCGCCCCTGCGAGGCGGAGAGGGTGCTGTAGCTGTTGCCGTCGGTGCTGCCCTGGACGCTGAGGGCCTGGGTGCGGGCCTCCCAGGTGGTCGGGAGCTTCAGCACCACCTGATCGACGGCGACGCTCCGGCCGAGGTCGATCCGGAGCGTCTGCGGGAAGGCGTTGTTCGGCCCCTCCCAGTACGAGGCCTGGTTGCCGTCGGTGACGTTGGAGGCGGGGTGGTTCGCCTCGGACCCACTCGCCGACACGCTCTTGCCGATCGACTGGTTGGGGCGCTCGGCGGCCGTGGCCGAGAGGGGGGTGAGCCCGACGGCGACCAGACCGGCCATGACGATGCCGGTGATCAGTCGCCAGCTGAACTGTCCGGGTCTGCGCTGCTTCCGTCTCATATGGTCCTCTGTTCGGTTGGAACGAGGGAGCGGGGGAGGTGATGCGATGAAGTTGCGAGAAGGCGCTTAAGAATTTGAGTCAGTTGCTTACTTTTTTGCGATTCACAGGTTGCAATCCTGTCAACGGCTTGTCAACGGTTTTCGCACGGGTAACAAGCGGGTGCTCCGGCGCGCGACGAACGCCCCCTGCCGGTCGTGGCACGGGGGTTTGACGGTGCGTCGGACCGGTGGTCAGAGCGCGGGAGTGACGGGACCCGGCACGAGCGCCATGCGCTCCTGCTCCTCCGCGACGATCTGCCGGGCCAGCGCCTGCTCCGAGATGTCCACCGCGTCGGGCACGGACTCCGCGACGTCGCTGCGCCGCGCGTACGCGTCGAACAGCCGCTTCTTCGTGCCGAGCAGCCGCAGCACGCGCTGGTCGACACTGTCGGCGGTCAGCAGCCGGTGCACCCGGACATGGCGTATCTGCCCCATACGGTGGGCGCGGGCGATGGCCTGCGCCTCCAGCGTCGGTTTGACCTGTGGCTCGCACAGGATCACCACGGACGCGGCCTGGAGATTGAGACCGGTGCCGCCCGACTGGATCTGGCTGAGCAGGACCGCGTGCCCGGACGCTTCGGCGAAGCCGTCCACCCACTCCTGCCGCCGGGCGGCGGGCACCCTTCCGGTGAGTGGGCCGAAGACGGTCGGCGGTGCGTCGAGGGCTTCCTCGGCGGCCGTCAGCACCTCGCGGAAGAAGGAGAAGACGACGACCTTCAGACCGTTCGACGCGGCCTCGGCGACGAGTTCGCGCAGCCGCCTGAGCTTGGCCGACGTGGCGGGATCCGCGTACGCCGCGCGGCGCATGGCCATGAAGTTCCCCGCCGCCACCGCCTGTCGGTAGGCGGCGCGCGCGGCGGGGCTGAACTCCTCCCACTCGTCGACCTGTTGCAGCTCGGGCAGCTCCGTGAGGACGTCCTGCTGATTACGGCGCAGATACGCGGGCGCGACAGCCTTGCGGAAGACCTCGGAGCCGATGGCCGCGTCGCCGTCCCGGATGCCCGGCAGCAGCTCGGGCCGCAGATGGCGCACCAGGTTGCGGAACTCCTCGACCCGGTTCTCCATCGGTGTCCCGGTCAGGAACAGCACATGGTCCGTACGCGCCGCCCAGCTCTCGACGGTCCGGGAGCGCCGCGTCTCGGGATTCTTCACATAGTGCGCCTCGTCCACGACGAGCATGCCGACCGTCATGTCGCCGGGGACGGCAAGCGAGCCGAGGACGTCGTACGTGGTGACCGCCACGTCCCCGTGCCGCGTCCACTGACCCAGGGCCACCGTCCGGTCCTGGCCGTGCACCCGGTACGCGCGCAGCGTGCTGCGGGACTCGATCTCGCGGATCCAGTTGATGACGACACTGGCAGGGCAGACCACCACGAAGTGTGTACGGCCTTCGGCCTTGAGGTGCGCGAGGGCGGCGATGGCCTGGATGGTCTTGCCCAGACCCATCTCGTCGCCCAGGATCACCCGGCGCTGGACCAGCGCGAACCGGGCGCCGAACGCCTGGTAGCCGCGCAGCGACACCCGCCGGTGCGTGTCGTCCAGCCGCTGCGCGCGGACGCGTTCGGAGATGTCGCCGGGCAGGAAGCCCTCGGCCGCCTGGGCCGCTTCGGCGTCCGGGGTGGCGTCGGACAGCTCGGCGAGCAGGACCAGATAGTCGGCCGGACGGACCTGGAAGTCCAGCCACACCTCGTCCGCCGTGGCGACGGGCCGCAGCAGATCCGTGGCCGCCTGGGCGAGCAGGAGCGGGACCTCGCGAGCGGCGGCGTCGGCGAGGAACGCGTCGACCGACTGGACGGCCCGCTGCGCCTGTTGTCTGCGGCGCTTTCCGGTGACGAGCATCCGCAGCCGGTCGCCGGCCGGGCGCGCCGGCGGCAGCAGCGGGGCGAGTTCGGCGTCGATCCGGGCCGCCGCGGCGAGGGCGCGCGGGATGTCGGGACCCGCGGTCACCAGCGGGCTCAACGCCATGACCAGGGCCGTGGCATGAGGATCGCCGATGTCGTCGGCATCCACCCGGACGGCGACATGCTCCTCCATCGCCTCCGCGAGCTGCCGCGCGGCGGCGATGGCGTGACCTGAGCTCTGCGCGCCGATGCCGGGGATGGCGCGCAGCTCGTACGCCGAGGCGTCGAGCACCTTTCCGACGTCGGAGTACCCGGCCTGTTCGAGCGCGCCCAGCCGGAGCCTGCCCTCGGTGACGTCGGCGAGCCGCGCGACGGGGATGCCCGCCAACTCCCGGCGGACCAGGGCGTCGCGCAGCGGGGCGACGGCGCTCAGCACACCGCTCCGTACGACCGCGTGGTCGGCGGCCACCCGGCGCGCCGAGGCGAGCAGGCGGTCGGCCCGGTCGAGCACGGCTCGCGCGCCGCTGCCCACCGGCACCAGCCTCCCGACCGTTTCCCCGGGCCCCGCTCCGTCGTTCATGACGCCTCTCGTGGTTCACCACATCCGGTCGAGCGACATGATTTCACGGGGGTACGACATCGCCGGGCGGCTGTTTTCGGCGCGCCCGGCGATATCGGGAACGGTCGGGAGGCCGTCGACGAGCCGTCCCCGTACCGCTGGGAGAGGTTCGCCGACCGCCGTGGACTACGCGGCCATGGTCCAGCGCTGGCCGGAGGCGCCGTCGCAGGTGCGGAGTTCGAGCTTCGTACCGTTCACCGTGCCGTCCGCCACCGGGGTCAGGCACTTGCCGGAAGCGACGCCGACGACGGTGCCGTCCGCGTTGACGCGCCACTGCTGATTGGCCGTGCCGCGGCAGTCCCAGATGATGACCGGGGTGCCGTCGGCGGTGGCGGCGCCGCTCGCGTCCAGACAGCGGTTGCCGTACACGCGCAGCTCGTTGGAGGCCGTACGGGCCCACTGCTGGTTCACCCTGCGGTGGCAGTCGTAGACGATCGTCCGCGTGCCCGCGGTCGCCACGGCTCCCTCGACATCGAGGCAGCGGCCCGACTGCGCGTTGACAAGCGTGCCCTGACCGGTGACGCCGAGCGGGACGAGGCTGGCGGGCACCGAGCGCAGCGCGTTGTACCAGACGGTCGCCATCTTGGCGTAGCCCGCGGCGTTGGGGTGGACGCCGTCGGCGAGGTCGGCCACCGTCAACGCCTTGTGCATGTCGACCAGATGGACGCGGGGCCCCTTGCCGCTGACGATGCCGGGCAGCGCCGCGTTGAACGTCTTGACCCGCTCCTCCAGGGCCGGGCTCTCCTCGGGCGTGATCGTCGCCACGAACAGCTCGATCTGCGGCTTCTGTTGGAGGATGCGGTCGATGAGGTCGGAGAGCCGGGCCGGGGCGTTCGCCAGGTCGTAGTTCTGGTTCACGTCGTTCGTGCCGATCTGGAGCATGATCGTGCGCGGGTCACTGGCCGCCAGCCAGCCGTCGATGTTCGAACGGAGCTGGTCGATACGCCACCCCGAGTGGCCCTGGTGGTCGTGGTCGCCCAGCTCCGGCGGGCCGTTGACCTGCGAGCCGACGAAGTCGACGGTGTAGCCGCCGGCCGCGAGGTGCTGCCAGAGGTTGATGCGATAGCCGCCGGGGATGTTGTAGCCGTGGGTGATGGAGTCGCCGAGAGGCATGATCCGCACTCCGCCGTTGGACTCGGCGGGCGCGGGCGCGGGCGCGGCGGGCGCGGCGGGCGCCGCTGTCGCGGCGGTCTGAGTGAGTGTCACCAGGGCCGCCGCGATGGCGAACACCAGGAGGCTGAGGAGGGCTTGCGCACGGAGTGAGGCACTTCTTCGCAAGGCGGGTCCTTCCGAGGGGCCGCCGGGGATTGGGGGGTCGCGCACGATGTGTCCGATGGTGCGTGCGCGCGTGAAGAGAAGTACGGGGGAGAGTGGCGGCCATGTTGTAGATACCACCGGCCGGGTCTCCCGGCGAGGGATGAGACAACGGTGTTGGCAAAATGACGCTGTTCCGGCCACGGCCCGCCGCACTTCCGGCCAGGAACAACCACGGGCCGGGCCCAGGGGGCGTCTTGCCGATCTTGCCGGTCTCGCGGGCGACGAGCGTGAGCCCCGCCCTTCGGGCGGACGACGCCACTTCGCGGACAGGCACACGGCCCAGCAGGTCAGTCCTCGAACAGCAGCCGTCGCAGGAAGTCGTTCGTGAACTTGACCGCCGGGTCCAGGGAGGCCCGCAGTTCCAGGAAGTCCGCCATACGCGGATAGCGGCCCCGCAGCACGGCCGGTGCCGTCGTGAACACCTTGCCCCAGTGCGGGCGGGCGTCCAGGCCTTCCAAAGCGGCTTCGACGCGCGCGATCACCGGCAACACCTTTGCCGTGTCCTTGACCCAGGTGAAGTGCAGCGAGACCGTGTCCCGGCCCTCGGCCGGGCTCAGCCACAGCCCGTCGGCGGCCACCGTGCGCATCTCGCTGACCAGCAGCACCGGCGCCATCACCGGCCCCAGCGCGGCCACCGCCCGCAGCGCCGCGACGGCGTGGCGGCGCGGGACCAGATACTCGGACTGAAGCTCCTCCCCGTTGCTGGGAGTGAACTCGGCCCGGAAATGCGGCAGTCGGGCGTGCCACGGCCCCGGCACCCCGAGCTGTTCGGTGCAGTGCTTCGCGGGCATGCCGGGCACCGGGTGCATGGGCTCGTCGGCCGGGTCGGCCCACGGGAAGTCCGGGTCGGGGGAGCCCGGCGCGGCGGTGTCGTCGATGAGGTGCTTCAGCCAGACCTGGCCGAACCGCGGCGCGCTCCAGTCGGTGAAGAGACTCACGCTGTACGCGGCCGTGGTGATCGCGTCGAAGTGCTCCGCCAGCACATCCAGCGGCAGCCCGGTGTGCACGAACTGCCGTACGTCGAAGGCCGGAACCAGGTCCAGGGTGAGCGAGGTGACCACGCCGAGAGCGCCGAGCGCCACCACGGAACCGGCGAAGCGCTCACCGTCCTTCTCCCGGTCCAGCGTCAGCGAGTCGCCGTCCGCCGTGACCAGCTCCACCGTGCGTACGGCGGTCGCGAGCGAACCGGCCGAGTCACCGGAGCCGTGCGTGCCCGTGGCGACCGACCCCGCGACCGAGATGTGCGGGAGGGACGCCATGGTGTGCAGGGCGAGCCCCCGGGCGTGCACCGTCCGGGCCAGTTCCGCGTACCGTACGCCGCCTCCGACACGGACCGTACGGGCAGCCGAGTCGACCTCCACTGTCTGTGGCAGCCCGGAGAGCGAGACCAGCGTGCCGTCCGTGTCGGCGATGCGGTTGAACGAGTGCCCGCTGCCCAGCGCCCGCACGCGGGAGCCGCCCGCGACGATCGCGCGCAGCTCGTCGAGGGTGGTCGGGCGGTGCACCCGGTCGGCCGAGAAGACGATGTTCCCGGCCCAGTTGGACCCCGAGCCGCCGGTCACCGGTTCGCCGGCCACTGCGTCCGCCATCTGTCCGCCCTCTTCCGCCCCATGCCATGCTGAAGTGACTCGATTCGATCACGCCTCCGCCGCCCGCGTACAGGGCACCCTCACTGCCTGCTGACCGCTCGCGTCACGCCTGCGATGATCGTCGTGGCCAGGATCCAGCCGGTGATGATCAGGACGTACGACAGCCCCTGATGCCATCCGCCCTCGGGCGTGAAGGCGCGCTCCTGACCGAAGTCGATGATCGGCAGCAGCAGATCGAGGCTGTAGAAGACGGGATTGAAGTCCGGTGACTCCTCGGCCTTCAGCGCGCGAGGCCGGCGCACGGTGTACGCGACCGAGGCCACCAGCATCAGCGACAGCATCCAGGCCACGGCCCGCATCGGCCGGAAGCCGTAGCCCACGGTGATGTCCTGGACATGGCCCCACAGCCGCGCGTACCAGGCGAGCCCCCGGCGGTGCCGTCGCTGCTTCGCGAGCTGTACGGTCCGGGCCGCCGCATCGTCGCCGATCCGGCGGTACGAGGCGGTCAACTGCTCGTAGGCGTAAGGCACATAGTCGTCGCCGTCCCGTTCGAGAACGGCCAGCCGCCGCTCGGCCGGCTCGTGCGGGGCGAGCGTCCCGTACGTCAGCCCGTCGAGCCGGACGCTCTCGGGCCAGACCTCCGGCGGCACGAACAGCAGATCGATCTGGGAGCGCCGCAGATTGACCGAGCCCTCGACGGGGGCCGCCTCGCGCAGCCACAGTTCACCGACGGCACAGCTGCTGGCACGCAGGGCCACGCCACCGGGTTGCGACAACCGGGCGTAAGCGAGGTTGAGTTGACCCGGTATACGGGCTCCGCGCAGATTGACCCGGCCCCGCACGCGCAGCCGCATCGCGCGCAGGTCCGCGCCGACCGTCAGCGTTTCCGCGTCGAGCGCAAGGCGACCGGGAGCGGTAAGGACGGCGTCGTCCAGGTTGACGGACCCCGTGACGGTGGCGGAGTCGAGCCGTAGCGAGCCGTCGACCCGCAGTCCGGGGGCCGACAGGTCGGTGCCGACGGTGGCGTGGTTGAGCTGGAGCAACGGCTCAGGATCGGGGTCTCCGTCCGGTGCGGGGTCGGGCGCCGCCGCGCTGAACTCGGCCCTGTCGAGAAACACGGCTCCGGAGATCTGCGCCGCCCCGAGCCGGACGGGACCCCGGACCCGGCAGTCGGTCAACCGCAGCACACCGTCGATCCGCAGCGTCGCCGCGGTCAGTCCGGGCAGTACGGACTCGCTGAGGTTGAGCTGCCTGAACTGCGCCCCGTACAGATTGGGCACGTCGTCGAAGAAGCAGCCGCCGAGAAGAATGGAGCAATCGGCCGTCGCATAGCGCAAGTTGAGCGACCCGGTGATCCGGGCGCCCACTATCCGCAGCGCGGGTATCTCCCCGTCCAGCCGCGTCCCGCCGAGCAGTACGGCGCGCACCACCTCGGCCCGCACACTGCGCTCCGGCCCCCAGCGGCCGCCGAGTCCGGGGGCCGGGTCGTCGGCCGTGCGGAAGTACACGACCTCGCCCGTGGGAAAGGCGTCCCACACGCGCCGCTCGGCCGCCGTCATAGTGTTGATCTCCATTGCCGCGACTCTCGCCCGGCGGCGCCCCCGGAGTCAACAGCCCTCCGGATCAAGCCAGCTGACGCCGTACCAGCTCATGCAGCCTGCCGCCCCCGTCGGCCAGCAGAGCAGCCGGCGGCCCCTGTTCGACGATCCGTCCCGCGTCCATGACCAGTACGCGGTCCGCGTCGAGGACCGTGGAGAGGCGGTGGGCGATGACCAGCCGGCCCGCGTTGAGCTTGCGGGTGCTCTCGATCACGATCCGCTGCGTCTCGTTGTCCAGCGCGCTGGTGGCCTCGTCCAGGAAGAGCAGCCGCGGACGGCGGACCAGCGCCTGGGCGATCATCAACCGTTGCCGCTGGCCGCCGGAGATGGCGCCGCCTCCGGCGATCATGGTGTGCAGGCCCATCGGCATGCGCTTGATGTCCTCCGCCAGCCCCGCCATCTCGACGGCCTCCCAGACCTCCTCCTGCGAGAACGTCTCGGCGCCGCAGATGCAGTCCCAGATGGAGCCGGTGAGCGGCTGCGCGTTCTGCAGGACGACCCCGCACTGGCGCCGTACGGCCGCCCGGTCGAGAGCGGCCAGGTCCTGGCCGTCGTACAGCACGCTTCCCGCGACCGGCCGGTCGAAGCCGATCAGCAGCCGCAGCAGTGTCGACTTGCCGCAGCCGCTGGGCCCGACGACCGCCACGAACTCGCCGGGCTCCATCCGCAGCGACACGTCGTCGAGAACCAGCGGGCCGTCGTCGGTGTAGCGGAAGGAGAGCTTCCTGGCTTCGATCCCGCCGGTCAGCACGCCGGGCTGGGCGCCCCCGTCGCCGGCCTCGGGCGCCTCGTCGAGGACCGGCTTGATCTGCTCGAACATCGGCAGCGCGGCGGCCACCGACACGAGTGCGCCGGTGAGTTGGGTGACGGAGGTCAGCAGCATGGTCACGGCGGTGTTGAAGGTCAGGAACTCCGCGGGCGTCATGCTGCCGCGCGCGGGCCCGGCCAGCAGCATGAACATCACGAGCGAGCAGAACGGCAGATACACCGCGTCCAGCACCGTCGTCAGGTTCTTGATCCGGCCCGCCCGCTGCTGGAGTTCGCGGGAGCGGGCGAAGCCGCGCGCCCACGCCGCGTACGCGAAGCCCTCGGCCGCGGCGACCCGTAGCTTCGGCAGCCCCCGCAGGGTCTGGAACGCCTGGTTGTTGAGCTTGTTGCCGAGGACCACCAACTTCCGCTGCCAGCGCAGTTGCCACAGCCCCATCCCGAGGAACACGGCGGCGATGACGACCAGCATGCCCATCGCCGTCAGAGCGAGCGGGACACTGTGGACGAGCAGCAGCACGAGGCTCATCGCGCCGACCGCGGCCGACTGCACGATCACCGGCCCGATGCCCGACAGCACCCGGCGGATCGCGCTGACGCCCATCGCCGCGCTCGCCAGCTCACCGGTGGAGCGTTCGGAGAAGAACTTCGTCGGGAGCCTCAACAGCCGGTCCCACACGGCGGGTTGGAGCGTGCTCTCGATACGGCCCTCCATCCGCAGGATGGTGAGGCTCTGCATCAGCATGAAGGACGCCGAGACGATGCCGGTGATCATCACGGCGAGCGAGACCTGCGTGATCAGGCCGGTCTGCGCACTCGGCACGTACTCGCCGAGCACCCGCCCGGTCGCGATCGGCACCAGCGCCCCGAGCCCCACCGTGACGAGGCAGGTCAGCGCCAGTCCGCGCAGATCCGCACCGTTGCCGCGCAGACCGAAGCGGAGCAGCCGCCACGGCGTCATGGGCTCGTCGGGCAACGGGCGGTAGAACATCACGGCGCGCGACTCGAAGTCGTCCGCGTTCTGCTCGCCGACGCGCAGCCGCGCCCCGGTGGCCGGGTTGACCGCCTCGTAACGGCCGCGCCGCCACAGCAGCGCCACCGGGGCGCCGGACTTGGCCCGATGTCCCACGAGCGGCCCCGAGTCGGTCCGCCACCAGGGGCCGTCCAGCCGGACGGAGCGGGTACGGACGCGGGAGGCGATCGCGATGCGCTCCACCGGGTCGACACGGTCGTCCAGCGGGGTGCCCGCGCTGCGGGAGTGGTCGGAGAGGGTGATGCCGGAGGCCGCCGCGACCAGGCGGCAGACGGTGAACGTCGCGTCGCGGGCGGCGTCGCCGGTCACCGCGCCGTCGGCCGTGCCGCTCCCGTCCGCGCCGGTGCCGCGCCGGCCGATGGACGCCACCAGTGCCTGGTCCGCCCGTGCGCGGACCGCCTCACCGGCCTTGATCCCGGCGGCCGTCCGGTCCTCGTGTGCGCGCTCCTGCCGCTCGATCCAGTGATCGACGGCCGACAGCAGCCGATGCTGCTGATTGACCATCCGCTGCCACATCGCGCCGTCGACCAGCAGGTCGCCCGCCGCGTCCGCGCTGTACGAGGCGCCGTACTGCACGCTGCCGGGCGAGACCGGCATCCACAGCACGTCGTCGTCGGACACGGCGCCGTCCGTGGACGGGCGGGTGTCGAGCGGCGTCTGGAAGAGCGCGCCGAGGCCGCGCGCGGTACCGAGCGCGAAGGCGTGCTCCAGCGGGGTCGGGACGGGGGGCGAGGACGGTGCGGCGTGGGCGGCGGTGCCGTACGGATCGGCGTACGGATCCGCATACGGGGCGGTGTGCGGATCGGTGTACGCGGCATGGGACCCGGTGTCGTACGTCGCGTCGTACGCGGACGGCTGCGCGTACAGCTCCCGCAGCGCGATCCGCCGCAGCGCGCAGTCCTGCGACGGCCTGCTCACCAAGGTGTGCCGGGGACCCTCGACCGGCCCGAGCAGCAGCGTCCCCGCTTCGAGACGGCCGAGGAAGTGCCAGTGCCCCTGCTCCGCCGCGTCGACGGCGAACAGGTCGAGCGTGCCACCGACGACGAGCCACAGCACATGCGGGCCCTCCAGCGGCACGTTGCGCAGACCGGCGCAGTCGACCGGTGTGCCCAGCGCGCCGAGGGCGTGGATCACCGGGTCGGCGCCCCCGGTCGAATCTGCCGCCGCTCCCGCCGTCGTGAAGGCCACCTCAGTGCTCCCTGACCAGTCGCGCGTACGGCCCCTCGGCGGCGACCAGGGCCTCGTGCCTGCCGCGTTCCACGACCGTGCCGTGGTCGAGCACGACGATCTCGTCGCTGTCGCGCACCGTGCTCAGCCGGTGCGCGATCACCACGCACGCACAGCCGCGCCGCCGCAGATTGTCGATGATCAGGCGCTCCGTCTCCGCGTCCAGTGCGCTCGTCACCTCGTCGAGGACCAGAATGCTCGGCCGCCTGACCAGCGCGCGGGCGATCTCCAGCCGCTGGCGCTGGCCGCCGGAGAAGTTGCGGCCGTCCTGCTCGACCCTGCTGTGGATGCCCTCGGGGCGGCGCGCGATCACGTCGTCGTACAGCGCGGCGTCCCTGAGGGCGGTGACGACGGCGTCGTCCGGTATCGACGGGTCCCACAGCGCCACGTTGTCCCGGACGGTGCCCTCGAAGAGGAAGACGTCCTGGTCGACGAAGGACACCGAGGCGGCGAGCGCGCTGCGGGGAATGTCCTCCAGACGCTGACCGTCGATGCGGATCGTCCCCTGCCACGGACTGTAGAGACCTGAAATGAGCCTGGAGACCGTGGACTTGCCGCTGCCGGAACCGCCGACGAGCGCGACCTGCTGCCCCGGCCCCACCGTCAGTGAGAAGCCGTCGAGCAGCGGCGCGTCCAGCGGGCTGTAGCCGAACACGATGCTCTCCAGCTCCACATGGCCCGTCAGCCGGCGTGTACTGGAGTCCGGTTGCTGCCGCGAGTAGAGCGGGTCTACGGGGAAATTCTCGACGTCCTTCAGCCGGGCCACGTCGGCGGCGAAGTCCTGGATCCGGCCCGCGACCCCGTTCAGCCGGGTGATCGGCGCGGTGAACCGCACCACCAGCGCCTGGAACGCGACGAGCAGACCGATCGAGATCGCCCCCTCCACCGCCCGCAGCCCGCCGATCCACAGGATCAGCGCGCTGTTGAGCGTCGCGAGCGTGGGGGCGACGACCGTCAGCGCCGCGCTCGGCACTCCGAGCTTCTGCTGCTCCTCCAGCGTCGTGGCGTGCTGCCCGGCCCACCGCCGGAAGTACCCGTTCTCGCCGCCGGTCGCCTTCATCGTCTCGATCAACTGAAGGCCGGTGTACGAGGTGTTGGTGAGCCGCGCGCTGTCCGCCCGCAGCTTGCGCGTACCGGTGGAGCGCAGGTGGATCACGATGCGCATCGCGACCACGTTGAGCAGCGCCATCAGTACGCCGACAACCGTCAGTTGGGGGTCGTACGACCAGAGCAGCGCCGCGTAGAGGATCACCACGACCCCGTCGACAGCCGCCGCCGCGAGGTCCCGCGCCAGCGTCTCGGCCACCGCGTCGTTGGACTGGAGCCGCTGGACGAGGTCGGCCGGGCTGCGCTGCGCGAAGAAGGTGACCGGCAGCCGCAGCAGATGCCGCAGGAACCGGGCGCCGCTCAGCGTGGACGAGATGATGCGCCCGCGCAGCAGGTTCGCCTGTTGGAGCCCGGTCAGTACGGCGGTGAGCACCAGCATCGTGGCCATGGACGCGAACAGCGGCCCCAGGAGCGAGGTCTGACCGCCGATCAGGAACATGTCGATGTACGTACGGCTCAGCGCGGGCACCGCCGCGCCCACCGCCACCAGCAGCAGGCTGGCGAGCAGCGCGGCCAGCAGGGTGGCGGCCGTGCCGCGCAGCCGCGCTGGCATGGCGCTCATGATGCCGGGCTTACGGCCGCCCCGGCGGAAGGCGTCGGTGGGCTCGAAGATCAGGACCACGCCCGTGAAGCTGGTGTCGAAGTCCTCGGCGGGGACGAAACGGCGGCCCTTGTCGGGGTCGTTGATGTGCACGCCTCGGCGGCCGGGCCGCCGGCTCATGCCGTCGTACACGACGTAGTGGTTGAACTCCCAGAACAGGATGGCGGGCGCCCGGACCTCGGCGAGGGCTTCCGCCTCCATCTGCATGCCCTTGGCCTGGAGGCCGTAACTGCGGGCCGCCTTGAGGACGTTGGAGGCGCGTGAGCCGTCGCGCGAGACGCCGCACGCGATACGCAGCTCCTCCAGGGGGACATGGCGGCCGTAGTGGGCCAGGACCATGGCGAGGGAGGCGGCGCCGCACTCCAGGGCCTCCATCTGGAGGACGGTGGGGGTGCGGACGGTCTTGGGCCTGGGGGTTCCGGCGGCGGGCCGGGCGCGCTTGGGGGCCCGCCGCCGGCCGGGCGGCAGTTGCTGGTGCTTCGGCTGCTGGTGCCTGCGCGGGGCCGGGGGGAGCTGGTGCCGCTGCGGGCTCACGGGAGCAGCCAATCGATCGGGTTCTGTTCGGCCAGCTTGATGGAGCCGGTGGCCAGGGTCATGGACTCGACGGAGTACGGCGGCCCGTCCGGCGACGACCAGGTGTAGCCGGACTTGGTGGCTGACGACTCGTCAAGCCGCACCAGTACGGCGACGGGTGGGCCCTCGCGGGAGAACTGTTCGCCCAGCTGCGTACTGCCGAGGAACCCGGTGATGCGCCTACTGGTCTCGGCGACCCGGCCCACGGATTCGACGCGGCCGCGCAGCACGCCGTACCGCTGCTTCGGCACCGACTGGACGGTGACGTCCACGGAGGCGCCGACGGGTACGGTCGCCCCGCTCTCGGCGGGGGCGTACAGCATCACGCTCAGCGGATCGTCGTCCTTCTCGATCCGTTCCACCGCCGCGACATCGGCCCCGGTGGTGATCACGGAGCCGACGGCGGCGACCAGAGTGGTCAGCCGGCCGGCCGCGAGGGTGCGGACGACGGTGCTGCCCTCGGCGGTACGGACCTTGATGAGAGGGGAGTTGGCCGACACCCGCTCGCCCTCCTCGGCGAGCACGTCGGTGATCTGTCCGGCGACGGGGCTCTGGAGGACGTAACTGCCCTGCGCGTGCGTGAGGATGCCGGGGGCGCCGAGAGTGGACGAGACATTGCCGGTCACCGCCCAGACGGCCGCGGCGATCATGGCGACGACCGTGACGACCAGGACGAGACAGCCCTGGGGCCGGGCGAAGCGCACCGGCAGATCGATGTCCTCGGGCGACTGCAGCTTGGAAAGGGCCTGTTGACGGAACTGCACGACGCTCGTACCTCGTTGCTCAGTCTTTCAGCGGTTCTGCGTTCTGCGGTTCCGCGTTCCGCGGGTCCGAGTTTCCGGTGCCCGATGGTGTGCGCCACGACCAGCGACGCGCCGGCCGCGTGCCCCGGGTTCGGGGCACACGACCGACGCGGCAAGCTGGGGTCGCAGCTCAGAGGCTGGAGACCAGGCCATTGGCGAGACCGGTGACGCCCGCCGTGCTGATGCCGGTGGCACCCTCGACGGTGCCGACGACGCCGCCGACCGTGCTGGACACGGGGACGATGGAGTCGACAGTGCCGACCAGACCGCCGACGAGGCCGCCCGACACGTTGTCGAGGTCGCTGTCGGAGATTTCCTGGGTCTCAACCTGGGGAGAGCGGTTCATGATGTGAGATTCCCTTCGCATGGCTATTTCACAATGGCCGCGACCGGCCTCGCCAGGCTGGCGCACAGGCCGCAGCAGCGGTTGTCGGGACGCTTCTTCGGATTTCCGAGTCTCAGGATTCGGAAATCCTCCGAAAGGCGCCGGGGTGACTCCCGCGATGCGAAGGATCAAAGCACGCGGGCCAGTCGAGTAGCCACTCGAACGCCGAACGATCAGACAGGTCCGTGGTGTTGGAGCTCCCCGAAGTGCCCACGCGTCCATGGCTTGGTAGCAGCTTCTTCACGCGATCGACCGCCCCGAAGTGGACATTAACGGCCCAAAGGCCGTACGGGCCGGTCGTCGCAGGTACGGACCTGACGGTCAAATGTGTTCGCCTGCGTATTCGGTGTGCAGATTCATCGAAGGAGACAGCAGGGAGACGGCAGGGAGACAGCGCCGCCGAGGGCTGTGCGGCACGAGCCGCAAATCCCGTGTGGACTGCACGGATTGCCTGGTCACGGTATTTCCGGGGAAACGGCACGGCTTCCAGGAGAAGGCAACATAAAGGCATAACGGCGTTGCGCCGGACGCGGGGGAAATGGCGTCCTTCCGGTCGAGTTGCCCGCTTCTGTAGGTCTCCGGGCCGGATCATGCGTCCGTCGGCACATCGGCGCCATCTTCGCCCGTCCTGGCCCTACGACACAGTCAATGCGCACCAAAAAGCGGATACACCGGACACGGATGGATCTGTGTATTCTCGCTGCTGGAGGTGAGGACACATGATCCTCGAATACATTCGCTACCGAATTCCCGAGAACGACGCGGCCGAATTCGAGGCCGCCTGTGCCCGCGCGGCCGAGCCCCTGAGCCGGTCGCCCTTCTGTCTCGACTTCGAGCTGTCCCGCTGTGTCGAGGAGTCCGGCCACTACATCCTGCGGATCCGCTGGGAATCGCTCGACAAGCATCTGAAGGACTTCAGAGCCAGCGAGGAATTCCGGGCCTTCTTCACGGAGATCCGGCCGTACGTCGACGCCATCGAGGAGATGCGCCACTACACACCGACCGAAGTCACCGGCATCGGCGCCGGCACACCACGACCGCCGAGCCTCTACGAGTGGGCCGGTGGCAGGGAGGCCTTCGAGCGCCTGTTCCACCGGTTCTACGAAATCGTCGGCACCGACGAACTGCTCGCACCGATGTTCGCCGACATGATCGCCGAACACCCGCACCACGTCGCGCTCTGGCTCGGCGAGGTATTCGGCGGCCCCGCCGAATACACGGCCCACCACGGCGGTTACGAGAACATGCTCGGCCACCACATCGGCAGGGCCATCACCCCACAGCAGCGCCGGCGCTGGGTCGACCTACTCAACGACGCGGCGGACGACGTCGGCCTCCCCGCCGACCCGGAATTCCGTTCGGCCTTCCTGAGCTATATCGAGTGGGGCACCCGCATCGCCATGGAGAACTCGCAGTCGGACGCCACCCCGGTACCCCACGCACCGGTCCCGCACTGGGGATGGGGAATGACGCCTCCCTACCAGCCGTAGGGGGCGCCCGACTGCCGGGCGGGACCGCCGACTCGACCGGACCGCCCGCGACCGGACCTGAGCCCCTCACCCGGCGCCGTACCGCCGCGACACCGCCCGGAACGCCTCCTTCTGCTCCCAGTCGCCGTCGACCGCCTTCAGCAGGCCGAAGCTCGCCATGTCCAAGTCGCGTGCCGGGTCCGGGGAGTGCGGCTTCGACGTGGCGAACTCGTAGACGTACGCGCCGTGGACGCCGTGCGCCTCGTACAGGTCGAGCAACTCCGCCAGGTAGTCGGCCTGTTCCTGTTCCGCCCGGACGTAGGGGCCGTTCAGGACCGGGGGATCCGCCGACCAGTCGACGATGTCGTAGCCGGTCGGGCCCGCAGCCGCCCCGCCCTCGAAGGCGCAGCAGCCGAACTCGGTGATCAGGAGCGGCTTTCCGTGGTCCAGATGGGCGCGCAGGCCGTCCGTGTAGTGCTCGGTGTTGTACGCCATCCGGTAGTAGTTCTGTCCGACGAAGTCGAATTCCGACCAGTCCACCTGCTCCCACAGCGCGCCGCCGTACGTGAGCCGGCCGCCGAAGCGCGCACGGGCCACCTCGACGGCGCGGGCGAGGAATCCGTTCAGTTTCTCGCTGAACTCCGGCATGCGCGGCCACCATTCCGGGAGTGCCAGCTTGGCCGAGCGCTCGTCATAGGTGTCACCGGGGACGAAGCCCGAGGCGAAGACCGTCAGCTCGCAGCCGACGTTGAGGTCGACCGCCCCGTGGCGGCCCCGCAGCCGCTCCGCCGCCTCGGCCGCGGTCGCCAGATACGCCAGCGTCGCGTCCGCGTCGCCCTCGATGAGCCGGGGCTGCAACCAGACATGCAGGCCCGCTTCGGCGGCGAAGTCCGCGTACGCCGTCAGCCGGTCGACGTCCGTGCCGAGCAGGGTGACCGAGTTCGCGTGCAACTCGGCGCGGATGAGTGCCATATGACGCCTTACCACATCGTCCGGCCAGGGCGCGGGGGCCGAGCCGGCGCCCGAGTAGTCCGTTCCCGTGTCGTAGTTGACGCCCTTCCAGACCAACGGAGCCGCGCGTTCGGTGGGTTCTTCTCGCATGGTGTGACCTTAGAGACATCCGACGCCTGCACGTGATCGATCAGCACCGGCGAAATCGTCCAGATCCGCGCGGACCGCTGCCCACATGTGGGACGGGCGGGCTAGTGTCGTGATCTGACCTGTACGCCATTCAACCAAGGAGGCCGATGGTGCTCCCGCCGGAGGACTCGGTCGGCTTCCCACTTCTCGAACGCGAGCCGGAGATCGCCGCGGCGGCGCACGCGGTCGAGGGGCTTTTCGGCGATACGCCCTCCGGCGGACTTCTCGTCTACCGGGGCGCCGCCGGACTCGGCAAGACCGCGCTGCTCTCCAAGGTACGCCGGATGGCGGCCGGCCGCTGCACCGTGTGGTCGGCGCGCGGCGGCGAGACCGTGACCTCCGTACCGTTCCACGTCGTACGTCAGTTGCTCCAGCCCGCCCTCGCGGCGCCCGGAGCCGGCGACGTACGGGAACTGCTCGGCGGCGGGTACGACATCGTCGGCCCCGCCCTCGGAGTCGCGCCGCCCGGCGAGCGGCCCGCCGACCCGCAGGGTGTCAGGGACGGCCTGGAGACCCTGTTCCGCAGACTCGCCCAGACACTGCCCCCGCTGGTCGTGATCGTCGACGACGCGCACTGGTCCGACCTGGAATCCCTCGCCTGGCTGGCGTCCTTCGCCCGGCGTACGGGCGGCCCGCCGATCCTCGTCGTCGTCGCGTACCGCAGCGAGGACGCGATCGGCGAATGCGCCCACCTGCTGCGGGCCCTCGGCGAGAGCGCCAGACTGCTCGTCACCCTCAAGGCCCTCACCTCCGAAGCCACCGCCAAACTCGCCCGCGCCACCCTCGGCGAGCACGCGGACGACCCGTTCTGCCGCGAGGTGTGGGAGGTCACCGGCGGCAACGCCTACGAAACCGTCGAACTGCTCGCCAAGGCACGCGACGAAGCCCTCAGCCCCGTCGGTGAATCCGCCGACGCCCTCAGCGCGCTCGGCGCCATGACCCGCGGCACCGGCCTCATCGCCAGGCTGGAGGAGCTGGGCACCACCACGACCCGCTTCGCCTGGGCCGCCGCGATACTCGGCACCGACATCTCCCTCGAACTCGTCGTGTCACTCGCCGGAATGGGCCCCACCGAGGCCGCCGACAGCGCCGAACGGCTCCGGATGGCCCGTATCCTCGTCGGCACCGACCCGCTCGAATTCGTCCACCCCCTCATCGCCACCGCCGTCTACCGCGCCATCCCCTCGGCAACCCGGACCGCCTTCCACGGCCGCGCCGCCTGGCTCGTCACCCGCAGCGGCCGGGGCGCCGCCCTCGCCGCCCGGCACCTCCTCGAAGTCCACCCCGACAACGACGCCGAACTCGTCGAGCAGCTGCGCGAGGCCGCCGCCGAACACCTCGCGGTCGGCGCCCCCGACGCCGCCCGCCGCTGTCTCGAACGCGCCCTGACCGAGCCGCCGTTGCCCCGGATACGGGCCGAAGTCCTGTACGAGCTGGGCTGCGCGACCCTCCTGTCGTCACCCGCCACCACCGTCAGGCATCTGCGCGACGCGATCGACACCCAACTCCTCGACGACAGCCTGCGCGTCGACGCCGTCTTCCGGCTCTCCCAGGCCCTGACACACAACGACCAGACGCGCGAAGCCGCCCTGGTCGTCGCCACCGAAGCGTCCCGCATCCCGTCCGGACCCGCCCAGATGCGCCTCAAGACCGCGCACTTCCTGTGGGAAGGCGTCCAGGACACCGAGGACGACGGCACGGCGCGTGCCCGCCGTCTCGCCGAGACCGCCGCCGGACTCACCGGACGCGACAACACCGAACGTGTCCTGCTCATGCTGCGCGCCTTCGACGCCACGGCACGCGGCGAGAGCGCCGAAGAGATCGTCCAGATCGCCGAACGCGCCCTGGTCGACGGCGCGCTCGCGCCCGGCACCGGCTGGACCGGCACGTCCTGGGGCTTCGAACCACCTGCCCTGCTCGCGCTCGCCTTCGCCTTCGCCGACCGGCTCGACCGGGCCGAGACCCTGTTCGACGAAGGCATGCGCGCCTTTGAGATCTCCGGCTGGAGCGGCGGCCATCTCGCCTTCGCGCACACGCTCGTCGGCTACGCCCACCGCAGACGTGGCCGCCTCGCCGACGCGGAGGCGTATCTGCGCGAGAGCCTGCGCCTCGCCGACCGGGTCGGCGAACGTCTGCCGATGCACTGGAACGGCATCTGCATGCTCGTCGACACGCTGCTCGCCCGCGGCCATGTCGAAGAGGCACGCGAAGCGGCCGAGCGCTACGCCTTCGGACCGCCGTACGCCTCGTCCCTGGCCGTGCCCGACGCACGATCCGTCCGGGGCCGGCTGCTGCTCGCCCTCGGCCGCAAGGAGGAGGCGATAGCCGAACTCGAAGCCACGGGGCGGGCGTTGACGGAGCGAGGCCGACACAACGGGGTGATGGCCACCTGGGCGATCGATCTCGCGCGGGCACTGGCCGACGAGAACCCGGAGCGCGCGGCCGGACTCGCCGCGTACGCCCGCGACCGCGCCGAGCGCTTCGGCACGCACACCGCGATAGGCGTCGCGCTGTGCTGCTCCGCGTCCCTGACCGAAGGACCGGCCGCGGTCGAACTGCTCGCCGACGCCGTCACCCATCTCGAAGCCTCACCCTGTACGTACGAGCTGGCGGTCGCCCGTGTCGAGTACGGCATCGCCGCGCGGTCGGCGCCGGACCTCGGCCGGGGCCGTGTGCTGGCCCTGGAGTGCGGCGCAGACGGACTGGCGGAACGGGCCCGGCTGGCGCTGGAGGACATACGGCCGGTGGGCGGCGGCGTGAATCAGCGCCAGGACTGAGGACCGCCGCCGCGCCACTCGACCGTGTCGGTGTCGGTCATCCGCTCGGGGTCGATTCCGGCCCTGCGCAGCAGCTCCGCCACGTCGGCCGGCCGGCGTGCGCGACCGGCGTCGTGGCCGTCGACCCAGACGCGTCGGCCACCGCCGCACGGTGGCAGGACCACGGCCATCACATGTTGCTCCATATATTCACTGTGCGCGCTGTCGCCGCCGGCCGCATCCTCACGGTTGCTCTCCGCACGGTTCCTCCCGCCACGGTGCGGACGCGCCTCACGGCAGGGGGATCCCGTCCGGGTCCGCCGGATCACGGCGTCGCCGCGCGGCCCGCCACAGGAGGAGCAGCGCCGGCGCGGCGAGGCACGTGGCCCCGATGAACGCGATCGGCACGACGTACCCGGAGGGTCCGGACGCCCGGTCGGCCGGTTCGGCCGCCGACGCGGCACTGCGGTGCACCGCCCCCGGCCGTACGGTGTCCGCACGGCCCGCGTCCGCGTCCGGGCCCGCCGCCCGCGCGGCCCGCGCGACCGGCCCCTGCTTCTCCACCTCGGCCGCCCGACGCGGCGGGTTCGGCGGCCTGGGCGGCTCCAGCGACCCCACGGGAGTGACGGCGGGCGCGGCGGCGAAACCCCAGTCCAGCAGGGTCCGGGCCTCCTCGTACACCGCCCGCGAGGCCCCGGACTGCGGATTCATCACCGTCGCCAGCAGCGTACGGTCCCCGCGCCGGGCCGCGGCGACGAGCGTGTTCCCGGCGTGGGAGGTGTAACCGTTCTTGACGCCGATCAGCCCCGGATAGCGCCGCACACCATCGGCACCGGTCAGCAGCTTGTTGGTGTTGAGGATGCCGAACGTCTTACCGGCCCGGCCGGGGAACCGGGCCTCGACGGTCGCGCAGTACTCCGCGAAGGCCGGCAGCTTCAGCCCGGCGCGGCCGAACACGGCGAGGTCGTACGCCGACGACACCTGCCCCGGTTCGTCGTAGCCGTCGGGGGAGACCACGCGCGTGTCCTTCGCCCCCAACTCCTTCGCCTTGGCCTGCATATGAGTGATCGTCGACTTCCAGCCGCCGTTCATCCGGGCGAGCACCCGCACCGCGTCGTTGCCCGAACTGAGGAAGACACCGCGCCACAGATCGGCCACGTCGTACGTCAGGCCGGGGGCCACCCCCACCATGCTGCTGCCGTCGCCGATCCCCGCCAGATCCGCCTCGGTCACCCTGTGCCGGACGCCGGCGGGGATCCGGGGCAGCACGGTGACGGCGAACAGCGTCTTGAGTGTGCTGGCCGGCGGCAGGGCGCGGTGCGCGTTACGGGCCGCGAGCACCGCGCCCGTGCCCGCGTCGGCGACCACCCAGGAGAGGGCGGAGACGTCCTTGGGCGGCGCGGGCGCGCCGGACGTCGCACGTACGTGGGTGCCGGGCCGGTACAGCAGCGAGGGGTCCGCCCTGACGGCTGTGGCCGCGGTGGCAGCCGTGGCAGTCGTGGCGGCGGTGGCCGTCGGGGTGGACACCGACGGCGGGAGGAGGGCCAGCAGCCCGGCCAGCCCGGTCGTCAGTGCCACCGAGCCCGCGAACGCGGGGCGCAGGATCCGTCTGATGATCATTCAGCCACCGTAGAAACGGACCACGTCGAGCGCACGACCACGTGAGCCGACCGGACGTATCGCCGTCCGTCCGTGCGCAGTCGACCCTCGATCCCGACCCCCGCCACGCGCGTCCTCAGCGGTCCTCGCTGAGCGGCACGCCGTGCGCGCGCAGGATCGTGAGGGCGCGCACCGTCTCGTACCCACGCCACTCCACCGCCGCCGCCGGGGAGTGGGGCGTCCAGTCGACCGTCCAGCCGCCGTCCTCCTGCTGGTCCGCGGCGAGCCGGTCGAGTTCGGCGGCGACCGCCGCCGTGTCGAGGAGCGCCCGCAGCGGCCGGCCGGGCAGGGGCGAGAAGTCGAGCAGCCGCAGCACCTCGCCCTCGCTCCCGCCCTCGACCGGCAGCGGGCTGCCGTCCTTCGGCAGGAACGCGGCCAGCCGCTCCAGCTCGGCCGGGGCCCACGGGTGGGTGTCATGGACGGTGTCGAGGAAGTCCAGGACGAACCGGAACTCGATGACGTGCGGCGGGCGGGCGAGGGCGGCGATCCGGTCCCGGCAGAAGGCGGTGGCCCGCGCGAGCCAGGGGTGGTCGCGTACGTCCGGGTCGTTGCGGCCCACGCGGTGCGCGGCGCCGGCGAGTTCCGACGTCATGTGCAGCGAGGAGACCTCCGGATCGGCCGCCGCCCAGAACGGGGCCGAGCCCGCCGCGTCCGGGCCGGTCATCGGCAGGGCGAAGGGCATGCCGCCGTCGGGGCGGCCGACCGACTCCAGCCAGTCGCACAGCTGGGTGGCCCGCGCGTAGACGGCGGGACCGCACTCCTCGAACACCTCGAAGGCGAGGAGCGCGCCGACCGGCTGGCTCAGGGCCGACCGCAGATCCGGTTCCAGTGCCCAGCCGTAGCCGCCGTCCCCGTTGCGGTAGCCGTCCAGCGCGGTGACGACGGCGGCGGGGGTGCCGGTGCCGCGCAGAAGCTCGAAGCGGCGTCGGTCCAGCAGCCGCGCGTGCGTCGTCATGAAGGCGGCGGCACCGCTGAGGTTCGGGGTGTGGGTGAGATCCATGGGACGAGTCTGCGCGGTCCGGCCATCGGCGGTCTTGAACGAAACGGACGGAGGTCGTCCACGCGGAAGGCGGGGCCGTCGCAGGTGGCAGGGGTAACCGGCCTCGTCACCTGTACAGAAATCCTCACTCTGTGTGCCGCCGGCAAAGCTCTCCGTGCAAAGTTCGCGAGTCTATGCCTGTCGAGCCCGCCCGCGCACGAGGTTCGTGAATATGCCGATGAGGCGTTCCGGCCGCACTAGGCTCTCGCGGAGCGCGTCGAGTTGATACGGAATCAGGCGCTTGTTCCCCTGTGCCGTAATCGTTTCGAATACCCGACCCCTGAATCGACTGAGTCACCCGACCCCTGAATCGACCGCCAGAGGGCTTACATGGTTCGTGTTGAAGCACCCATGAAGGATCAAGCGTCTCCCACCGTTCGCGCGCTTCTGCTCTCCGCGGCCCTGATGGCCACAGCGACGGCCGTCGTCGTGGTCTTCGTCGCCGACGCCGCCCGGATACCGGTCGCGGCCTGCGGCGCCGTCGCCACCGTCCTCGTCAGCTGGGGCGCGGTGGCGATCGCGCGCAGGGGAGAGGCGACACGCGCACTGCGCACCCAGTACGGGCAGCATGTCGCCTTCCTGGAACGGCGCATCGCCGAGCACGACAGCCAGAGCGTGCGCCTCGGCAAGGAACTGATGCCGCTCGCGATCCAGCAGTTGCGCCGGGGCAACTCACCCCAGGAGGTCATGCACGTCATCGTCGACGGCGACGAGCGTTACCGCGAACTCCCCGACTCCCAGCGCGCGTTGCTCCGCGCGATCCTCGACATCGTGGACGACGAGGAGGCCATGCGCGAGTCCGCGCAGCGCTCCTTCGTCAACATCGCCCGCCGCGTCCAGTCCCTCGTCCACCAACAGGCCAGTGAGCTGCGCGAGATGGAGGAGCACCACGGCCGTAACCCCGAGGTCTTCGACGACCTGCTGCGCATCGACCACGGCACCGCTCTGATCGGGCGCCTCGCCGACAGTGTCGCCGTACTCGGCAAGGCGCGCCCCGGCCGCCAATGGCCCAGGCCCGTACCGCTGTTCAGCGTGCTGCGCGGTGCCATGTCCCGGATCCTGGAGTACCAGCGGGTCGATCTGCACTCCATCGCCAAGGTCGCCATCATCGGCACGGCCGTCGAACCGCTGATCCACGCGTGCGCCGAACTCCTCGACAACGCCACCCGCTACTCGCCCCCGCAGACACGCGTCCATGTGACCGCCGTCGAGGTGCAGACGGGTATCGCCATCGAGATCGAGGACGGCGGCGTCAGCCTCAGCGAGGAGGCACGCACCCGCGCCGAGCGGATGCTCGCGCAGGCGCAGGCCGGTATCGACCTCAACGACCTCGGCGAGACCCCGCGCCTGGGTATGGCGGTCGTCGGCCGCCTCTGCCAGATGTACAACCTCCAGGTCTCGCTGCGGCAGTCCGCGTACGGCGGCGTCCGCGCCGTCCTCGTCGTCCCCCGCGACGTGGTCACCACCGGGCCCGCGCCCGGTATCGCCCACGGCATCGGCGCGACCGCGATGGGGACCGGCGGCACTGAGCTGCCCGAGATGCGCAAGCCGCGTACGGCCGCCACCGGCGGCACGAATGACCCGGCGCCCGCGCCGGCCGCCGTTCCCGCGCCCCGTCCGGCCACCGGCCCGGTCAGGCCGGCGCCCGTCAGTGCCGCCACGGAGGACGACGTTCCTGTCGTCACCGAGTGGACGGCGAACGGCCTCCCGCAGCGCCGCAGCCGCGGCAGGGCCCCGCTGGGCTCGCACAACGTGGCGCGCACGCCCGCACCGGGCAGCTCGAACGGCACGGCCGCCGGTACGCGCGGAGCACCCGGTACGGCGGGGGCGACCGGTATGCCGGGCACGGCGAACGGCACCGGCGAAGCCGGGAAACCCGGCCCCGGCATCTGGCTCGAAGCCTTCACGAAGGCGGTCAACGGCGACCCGCACACGCGGGAGCAGCCGGCCGGCACCTCCTCAGGGGCGGGCCCGACGGGCACCACGGGTGGCACCACGGGCCCGACAGGCACATCAGACGCGCCGCCGGATCCGCATGGCGACCGCGGCGAAACAGACGACGTGTGGGGCAAAGGGGACCTGAAGTGATCCAGCAGCGCGCCAACTTGGACTGGATGCTCAAGGAGCTCGCGGACGGGGTTCCGCAGGTCCAGCAGATCGTCGTGCTCTCCGCGGACGGACTGCGGATCGCCAGACACGGCGGTGACCCCGATGTCGCCGACCGGCTCGCCGCCGCCTGCGCGGGACTTCAGAGTCTCGCCGCCGCCGTCGCCGCCGAAATCCCGCACAGCGACGGCCGGATGCGGCTCGTCGTCATCGAAGTGAGCGGCGGATTCTTCTACTTGATGGAGGCGGGCACCGGTGCCTATCTCGCCGTACTCGCCGACGAGACGGTCGACGCCGGACTCGTCGGCGCCCGCATGCGGGACATGGTCGTCCGGATCGGTGCCCATCTGACGAGTCCCCCGCGCCATGACGGGCACACCGGATGACCCCTCCCCGACGAGAACGCAGGCTGCCCGGGGCGGACGTGGGGGACCCGGAACGGCTGTACGTGATCACGGGTGGTCCGGACGGCGCCCGGCGCGCCTCGCTCGACCTCGTCACCATGATCGTGGCACGCGAGGCCCCCTCACCGACGGTGCCGCCCGAACAGGCCGCCATCCTGCGGCTGTGCGGGGCGCCGCTGTCCGTGGCCGAGCTGTCGGCGTATCTCAGTCTGCCGTTCAGCGTGGTGACGGCGCTGCTGACCGACCTCCTCACGCTGGATCTGGTCGAGTCGCGCGCGCCGGTCGCCCGCGCCTCACTCCCCGACAGGTCCCTTCTCGAAGCGGTGATGCATGGACTCCAGAAGCTCTGACACGATCACGGGCCCCCGGAGCGAGGACGTACTTCCCACCACGGCGACATCCGCGGTGAAGGTCGTGATCGTCGGCGGATTCGGGGTCGGCAAGACCACCATGGTCGGCTCGGTGAGCGAGATCCGCCCGCTCACCACCGAAGAGACCATGACCCAGGCCGGAGTCGGCGTGGACGACAACTCCGGGGTGGAGAGCAAGACCGCCACCACCGTCGCCATGGACTTCGGGCGGATCAGCGTCAGCGACCAACTGGTGCTCTATCTCTTCGGCACCCCCGGCCAGGAACGCTTCTGGTTCCTCTGGAACGGCCTCTTCGAAGGCGCACTCGGCGCCGTCGTCCTCGTCGACACCCGCCGCCTCGAAGTCAGCTTCGACGTGATCGGGCGGCTGGAGGAACGCGGCGTGCCGTTCGTCGTCGCCGTCAACACCTTCCCCGACGCGCCGAGCCATCCCGTCGAGGCGCTGCGCACCGCGCTCGACCTGCCCGACGAGGTGCCGATGGTCGACTGCGACGCGCGGCTGCGCGCGTCGAGCCGCGATGTCCTGATGACCCTCATGCGCTATCTGCACTCGCTGGCACTGCCGGCCTGACCCGCCCTTTTCCTGTCCCTGCCCATCCCTGGACTCCTCCCATCCCTGGAGTGACCGTGACAACGCCCTATCCGCACCGGCCGGGAACGGACGAACAGGCCGTCCCGCCACCGGGCTGCCCGGCCCACAGCCTGGTCGCCGACGCCTTCGGCGGCGACCACCTGGCGCCCTCCGGGCTGCGGCGGCTCTACGGCCCCGAGGCCGAGAACGACCCGATGGGTCTGTACGAGAAGCTGCGCGCCGAGCACGGCTCGGTGGCGCCTGTCCTGCTGCACGGCGACGTACCCGCCTGGCTGGTCCTCGGGCACAGCGAGAACCTGCACATGACCCGGACCCCCTCCCAGTTCTCGCGGGACTCCCGCCGCTGGCGCGCGGTCAACGACGGCAGCGTGCCGCCCGATCACCCCCTCGCGCCCATCTTCACCTGGCAGCCGATCTGCGTCTTCGCGGACGGCGCCGACCACGAGCGGCTGCGCGGCGCCGTCACCGACTCGATCGGCCGGATCGACCACCGGGGCGTGCGGCGCTTCATCAACCGCTACAGCAACCGGCTCGTCAACGACTTCTGCCAGAACGGCAAGGCCGATCTCGTCAGCCGCTTCGCCGAGCATCTGCCGATGATGGTGATGGTCCAGATCCTCGGCATGCCCGAGGAGTACAACGAACGGCTGGTCCAGGCCGCCCGCGACATGATCAAGGGCACCGAGACGGCGGTCGAGAGCAACGAGTACGTGATGGGCGCCCTGAACCGGCTGGTGGTCCGCCGCCGGGCGGCCCCCGAGGAGGACTTCGCGAGCTGGCTCGTCGAGCACCCGGCGGGACTCACGGACGCCGAGGTCGCCCAGCATCTGCGGCTGGTGCTCATCGCCGCTTACGAGACCACGGCCAACCTCATCGCCAACGTGCTCCGGATGGTCCTCACCGACCCGCGCTTCCGCGCCCAGCTCAGCGGCGGCCATATGACACTCCCCGAGGCGGTCGAGCAGACACTCTGGGACGAGCCGCCGTTCACCACCATCTTCGGCCGGTGGGCCGTCGGCGACACCGAACTCGGCGGGCAGCGGATCAAGGCGGGCGACGCGCTGGTCGTCGGGATCGCCGCCGCCAACGTCGACCCGGTCGTACGCCCCGACGTCAACGCCTCCATGCAGGGCAACCGCGCCCATCTCGCCTTCAGCGGCGGCCCGCACGAGTGCCCCGGCCAGGACATCGGGCGCGCGATCGCCGACACCGGGGTCGACGCGCTGCTGCTGCGGCTTCCCGACATCCAACTGGCCGTCCCCGAGGAGGACTTGCGCTGGTCGGCCTCGCTCATGTCACGGCATCTCCAGGAGCTGCCGGTGACCTTCGCCGCGCGTCCTCCGCAGGATGTCGCCGGGCCTCCGTCAGCGACGCCGCAGCACGCGCCGCGCACCGAGTGGCAGGTGGAGTCGCCCCGTCCGGTGTCGGCGCGGAGCGCGACCGGTGCGGCCGTACCGCCTCCGGCGCCGGTGCCGCCCGCCGGGTCACCGCCACCGGTGGCGCCGACGCCGGCCGGGTCGATCCCCGCCCAGCGCGGGCCGGGCGCGCCGGCGCGGGCGTGGCGGGCAGTGGTGCGGTGGTGGCGGGGGTACTGACACCCCCTGGCGCCCAAGGCGCCGCGGTGCGGGGCCGGTTGGACGCTCAGCGCGGAGCGTCCAGCTGCTCCCACCACCACGAGATCGTGGGGATCGGCAGCGGCTCGCGGCCCGCGTCGGAGGGGTACCGCTTCCACCAGTCGCGCGGCTCGAACGCCGCTCCCGACGGCACCGAGTAGCGGGGACAGACCGACGCCCAGTCGAGATGACCCCGGAGGAACTGCCCCAACCCCTCTATGTAGGCGCGCAGTTCCGGGCTCGCGTCCGCGAGTACCTGCTCGCTCAGCCGGCCTTGCAGCACCATCACCCGGTCGCGCATCGCCACCGCGTGCCTCAGTGCCTCGGGCGGTTCGCAGCCCAGCTCCTGGCAGAGCACGTCGATCAGATTGAGATCGTCGCCCGCCCGCAGGAGTTCCTTGTTGCGGGAGTAGAGGTCGTTGTCCCAACTGACCAGCGTCCAGGTGATCTCGGTGAGCGCCTGGACGCGGGGGTCCGCGAACTCCTCGTCCCGCACGGAGAATCCGCCGACGATCTCGATCATCGCCGTGGACGGCGCCATCCCTATGGCCCGCATCCACAGCGTGATGTAGTCGTTGAGCGACGGCAGTTCGGGGCTCCGGCGCCAGGACGCCTCCCACACCAGACCCGATGTGTACACCCGCATGGCGTCCGTCCAGCGGCGCAGCTGCCGCGGGGAGGCGTACTGCTCCAGCTCCGTGCGCAGGGTCCGTAACGCGGCGGTGTGCGGGGAGTCCGCACGGGAATACGCGGCGGGGGCCTCGACCGCGCGCATGATGCGCGAGGTCTCCTGGGCCATCAGATCCGCCGTGGCGTCGGTCTCGTCGCAGACGCCGTCGTCGAGGGAGAACAGCACGGCGTGGAACTTGGTCATCAGGATGAGGGGTTCGAGTCTCCCGTACGGCATCGTCGAGGCGGTGAGCCCGCCGAAGTCGCAGACGGCGAGGCGCTTGCGCTGCTGCTCGTCGGTATCGAGGTTCTGTCGCAGCATCCAGTCCACCGTCAGGTCGTTGAGGACGTCAACGCCGGGATGCATGGCCGGTTCCACCGGACAGTAGAACGGCGCGGCAGGTAGCTGCCGCGCCACGGCCTGTTCCTCGACGCACGTCATACCGGCCTCCTGGAGATGGGTGGGCGCAGGACTGGTTCAGCGAGTTCCTGGTACGGGCGGTGTGGAGCGGTGGCGGTTCGAACGGAGCGTATATGCCCATGACGGTTCGTCAATAACAGTGCCAGAGGTCTATGTCTGGCCGGAATTGACCGTATGTGGAGTGGCCGGGATCGCGTGGGCGGCTCGCGCTCTCGGGTCCCCACGTCATAACCCGTACGGGGTTGGCCCTACGGCGCCGGAGAGTTCGATTCGGGCGGAATCTGAGTGGTCAGGTTCAATCCACCATGGACATAGTCGCGATCGTGTTCAGTACGCCAACGGAAGGTGACCGAACGAGACGAAGAGCGTGGAGTTTGTCAGCCCGCGCCACTCGTCGGCCCGTCAGCCGCGCGCCCCGAACGCCTGGGTCCACCACGGTCCGCCGGACGCGTCGTGGACACCGACACCGATCTCCTTGAAGGCGCAGTTCAGGATGTTGGCCCGGTGGCCGGGGCTGTTCATCCAGCCCTTCATCACCTCGGCGGGCGTCCGCTGGCCCCTGGCGATGTTCTCGCCGTAGGTCGTCCACCGGTAGCCCGCCGCCGTGATGCGGTCGCCGGGGTCCCTTCCGTCCGGGCTTTTGTGGTCGAAGTAGCCCTTGGCCGCCATGTCCTGGGAGTGCCGCAGCGCGGCGGTCCGAAGCTGCGCGTTGGCGCTCACCGGGTTGCAACCCGCCTTCGAGCGCTCGGAGTTGACGAGCGTGGTGACCTGCGCGGCGAAGTCGCCGCCCCCGCCGCCCGGCTTCGGATCGTCCGGCGTCGGGGTCCGTGTCGGCTTCGGATCCGGTTTCGGGGCCGGATCGGCGGTGGAGGGGCGCGGGCCGGGGGCGGTCCTGCTCGGCTCGGCCGCCTTCTTGGACGGCGAGCGGGTCGGCGAGGGCGACGGGCTCGCGCTGCTGCGAGAGGGGGAGGGGCTGGCCGGCTCGGCCGTGCGGCTCGCCGCCGACTTGGGCTCCAGCGTCCCCGGTTCGACGGCGGACGAGGCGCGTGAGTCGTCCTCGCCCCGGTCGCCCGTGACGTACTGGGCGACGCCGGCGGCGGTGAGCAGGGCGGCGACGGCGGCGGTCACGGTGACGGCCCGGCGCCGTCTCGCCCGCCGGTCGCGGTGCCCGCCGTCCCCGGCCTGCGTACGGTTCGTGTGTCCGCCGTGCCCGCCGTGTCCGCCTTCGTCGCCCGTACCGCCGCCGCCGACCGGCACCAGGGCGAGCGTGAGCCCGGCCACGAGCGCGCCGGCCGGGACCAGATCGGCCGCGTATCCGGAGCAGACGGTGCAGTCGTAGGCGTGCCCGGCCATTCGCTCGCGCCAGAGCGGGGACGGTACGCCGTTCCAGCCGGCGGCAAGCTGCTCCAGCAGGACGCACGGCGGCTCGGCGAGAAGCGCGCGGACCACCACGCGGGCGGTCTCCAGCTCGTACTCCAGGCGCTCGATCCGCGCGTCCACCTGCTGGGAGTCGGCGGCCAGAGCGGCGGCGACCTCCGGCCGGGTGAGTTCGCCGGCGGTCTCCAGCCACCACAGCGGCACCAGCGCGTGATGCTCCCTGTCGACCCACCGCGTGGCCTCGGCGACCTCCCGGTGCTGACCGGACAGCCCGAGACGGCTGATCATCAGATCCACGAAGTCGAAGTCGGGGCGGCGGAGGGCAGGGTCGTACGGATAGTCCGCGTAGTCACGGATCCGGGCGATCGTGGTGGTCACCAGGTACGAGCGGAAGTCGGCCGGGCGCCGTAGCCCGCCGAGGCCGTCGAGCACATGGCGCACGGTCTCCCGCACCAGGGCGTCCGCTTCCGGGTGGCCGTGCAGGGCATGGCCGACGAGCTGGTGGACCAGCGGCAGGGACGCGTGGCTGAGTTGGTCCCTGGCCCGCTCATCCCCGCGCTGCGCCGCCTTGACCACTGAGGCCTTGAACGGACTGCTCACGCTGTCTCACTCCCACTCGTGACTCGGGTGGCCACCGATCGTAAGGGGAAGGACGGCCTCCTACCGCACAAGTGGGCGAATTCATAGTCGGCCGTGCGTCCGTTTTCAACTGTCTTCTACTTGATGCCCGTTCTGCGTGAAGCTCCGCTGTCGACCCGCTTAAGAAATCCTCGATGGACCGAACGGTCGCGGCGGCGGCAGATTGGTGCCGGCATCGATCAGCACCACCCGCACCGTTCGCACCCGCACCGCCTGGAGCCGCCCCGATGAAGGCACTTGTGAAGCTGACGGCCGAGCCGGGGCTCCGGCTCACCGATGTACCCGAGCCGGAGGCCGGCCCGGCGGACGTACTCATCAAGGTGCTCCGCACCGGCATCTGCGGCACCGACCTGCACATCCGTGCCTGGGACGGCTGGGCTCAGCAGGCGGTCGAGACGCCGCGTGTCCTGGGCCACGAGTTCGTCGGCGAGGTCGCGTCCGTCGGTGCCGACGTCCGGGACATCGCCGTCGGTGACCTCGTGAGCGGCGAGGGGCATCTGGTCTGCGGTAAATGTCGCAACTGTCTTGCCGGACGCAGGCATCTGTGCCGCAGCACGGTCGGACTCGGTGTCGGCCGCGACGGCGCGTTCGCCGAGTACGTCGCGCTGCCCGCGTCGAACGTCTGGGTCCACCGCGCGCCCGTGGACCTCGACATCGCGGCCATCTTCGACCCGTTCGGCAACGCCGTGCACACCGCGCTCACCTTCCCCCTCGTCGGCGAGGACGTGCTGATCACCGGGGCGGGCCCGATCGGCATCATGGCGGCGGCCGTCGCCCGGCACGCGGGCGCGCGCAACGTCGTGATCACGGACGTCAGCCCCGACCGCCTGGAGATCGCCCGCAAGGTCGGCGCCACGCTCGCGCTCGACGTGTCGGACCCCGACACCGGCATCGCCGAGGCGCAGCGCAGGCTGGGCCTCAAGGAAGGCTTCGACATCGGCCTGGAGATGTCCGGCCGCCCCGAGGCGATGCGCGACATGGTCGACAACATGACGCACGGCGGCCGGATCGCGATGCTGGGGCTGCCCGCGCGGGAGTTCGCCGTCGACTGGGCGAAGATCGTGACCTCGATGATCACGGTGAAGGGCATCTACGGCCGTGAGATGTACGAGACGTGGTACGCCATGACGGTGCTGCTCGAAGCCGGACTCGATCTGGCGCCCGTCATCACCGGCAGCTACGCCTACGAGGACTTCGACGCGGCCTTCGACGAGGCGGCCACGGCCACCGGCGGCAAGATCATCCTCAACTGGGCCTGATCCCCGCGGGCCCGGCCCCGCCCTCCCGCGCAGTACCCCTCGCCCCGCTCACTCTTCCCACCGGGAGCCCCCTGTGTACGCCTCCGTCCGCGACGACCTCCGCGCCACCCTCGACGAGATCCGCGAGGCCGGCCTCTTCAAGCCCGAGCGCGTCATCTCCACCCCGCAGAACGCGTCCGTCGCCGTCTCCGTCGCCGAAGGCGACGTCCTCAACTTCTGCGCCAACAACTACCTCGGCCTCGCCGACCATCCCGACGTCGTCGCGGCGGCCAAGGACGCGCTCGACCGGTGGGGCTACGGCATGGCCTCCGTACGCTTCATCTGCGGCACCCAGGAGATCCACAAGGAACTGGAGCAGCGCCTCTCCTCGTTCCTCGGCCAGGAGGACACGATCCTCTACTCCTCCTGCTTCGACGCCAACGGCGGCGTGTTCGAAACGCTCCTCGGCCCCGAGGACGCCGTCATCTCCGACGCCCTCAACCACGCCAGTATCATCGACGGCATCCGCCTCTCCAAGGCCCGCCGGCTGCGCTACGCCAACCGCGACCTCGCCGAGCTGGAAGCGCGCCTCAAGGAGTCGCAGGACGCGCGCCGTCGCCTGGTCGTGACGGACGGCGTCTTCTCCATGGACGGTTACGTCGCGCCCCTCGCCGAGATCTGCGACCTCGCCGACCGCTACGACGCCCTGGTGATGGTCGACGACTCCCACGCCGTCGGCTTCGTCGGCCCCGGCGGCCGGGGCACCCCCGAACTGCACGGTGTGATGGACCGCGTCGACATCATCACCGGCACGCTCGGCAAGGCACTCGGCGGCGCGTCCGGCGGTTACGTCGCCGCCCGTGCCGAGATCGTCGCGCTGCTGCGCCAGCGCTCGCGCCCGTACCTCTTTTCCAACTCCCTCGCCCCGGTCATCGCCGCCGCCTCGATCAAGGTCCTCGACCTGCTGGAGAGCGCCGACGGGCTGCGCGAACGGCTGAAGGCGAACACGGCACTCTTCCGTACGGAGATGACGGCGGCCGGGTTCGAGATCCTGCCCGGTGACCACGCCATCGCCCCCGTCATGATCGGCGACGCCGCCGAGGCGGGGCGGATGGCCGAGCTGCTGCTGGAGCGCGGGGTGTATGTGATCGGGTTCTCGTACCCCGTCGTTCCGATGGGACAGGCGCGGATCCGGGTCCAGCTGTCGGCGGCGCACTCGGCGGACGACGTACGGCGGGCGGTGGCGGCGTTCGTGGACGCGCGCGAGGCGCTCAAGGCCTGAGGGCGGCCCTGCGAGGGCCCTGAGGGCGGCCGATCCGTAAGCAGCCCTGGCCTGGCAGTATGGCCGAATGATCGACCCCCGGCGGCTGCGTATCCTGCGTGCCGTGGCGGACCACCGCACGGTGACCGCCGCGGCGGCGGCGCTGTACCTGACCCCGTCGGCCGTCTCTCAGCAGCTCGCCGCGCTGGAGCAGGAGACCGGCCACGCGCTGCTGTCCCGCAGCGGCAGGGGCGTACGGCTGACGGCCGCCGGGGAGATCCTGCTCACGCACGCCCACGAAGTGCTCGCGCAGCTGGAGCGGGCCGAGGCGGAGCTGGCGGCGTACGCGGGCGGCGCGGCCGGTGAGGTCACGGTCGCCGCGTTCGCCACGGGGATCGCCGAGGTGCTGGCCCCCGCGATCGCGCACCTCGCCGATTCGCGGCCGGGCATCCGCGTACGGGTACGGGACTCCGAGGGCGACGAGAGCCTGCCGTTGCTGCTCGACGGCCAGGCGGACGTGGCGCTGGCCGTCGAGTACCGGGGCGCGCCCACCGAGGACGACCCGCGCCTGTCGCGCGTACCGCTCTACGCCGAGCCGTTCGACGCGGTCCTGCCCGAGGGGCACCCGCTGTGCCGCGAGATCGAGGTTCCCCTCGCGGAGCTGTCGGACAGCGACTGGATCAGCCCGTATCCGGGCAACCCGTGCCACGAAGTGATGCGCCTCGCCTGTGAGTTGGCGGGCTTCGAACCGCGCCTGGTGCACTCGTCGGACGACTTCCGCGCGGTGGTCGCCCTGGCGGGCGCCGGCGCGGGGGTGGCGCTCGTGCCGCGCTCGGCGCTGCGCGGGATGGAGCTGAAGGGCACCGTGGTGCGCCCGGTGTCCGGCCCGCCCGCCACGCGCCGGGTCTTCGCCGCGGTGCGCAGGGGCGCGGACCACCACCCGCTGATCCGCCCGGTCCTGGACGCGCTCACGGAGTCGGCGTCGGGCCTGACGACCGGCTGACCGGGCCTGACCGGGTCTGTCCGGCACTCACCGGCGACCTAGGTGAGCAGCCGCAGCACCAGCACCGCGACGATGATGATCACCGCACCGGCCGCGATCAGCCGCCGCTTCAGCCGGTGCGAGAGCGTCGCGACGACTTCGAGACTCCGGGCGCCGGGGAAGACGTGGAAGACCCGGTTCGGATCGTCCACCAGCTCGACACGGGCCAGTGGGCAGGTTTCGAGAGTCACCCGCCGGGACAGCTCCAACCGTCCGCGCGCGAGGTGGGCGGCGAGGGCGGCGCGGTGCTCGCCGTGGACGCCGTGGACGCCGGAGGGCGCCGCGCCGCCCGCCGGGATCTCGCACGGCTGCCACCGGGCGGCGGTGGTCAGCCGCTCCCGGACCCTGTCGGGCCAGTCCGGCCGGGGCAGCGACAGGGTCGCGGTCTCGTGTGCGTACTCGACCGTCCCTTCCACCCAGTGCGTGAGGCTGCCCTTGCCGCCGCACACGTCGTGCGTGCCGACCCCGCGCCCCGAGCAGCGCGCGCATGTCTCGCGTCCCCGGCCCCCGCAGTGCGGGCAGCGGACCCTGCCCCGGCCCGAGCAGCGCGGGCAGGCGGCCTCCGGCGTTCCGCACACCGCGCACGTGATCCGCTGCGCGCCGGGTGCCATGGCGCCGGGACCGGTGGCGGCGGGGCGCGCTTTCGTCGTACGCGTCCGGCGCGTGCCCGTCTTCTCGCACGCCGAGCACGGTGCGACATTCAGGCACCGGTCGCACGGCGGCGGCTCGTTGCGGCAGGTGCACGGATGCTCGCCGCTGCCCGAGCAACTGGCGCACCGCTGCGTACCGTTGTCGCACGGGCAGGGCACCGGCCGGTAGGAGCCCGTGCGGATCAGGGTGAGCTTGCCGGGTCCTTCGGGCGCCGGTAAGGGGTGGTCCTCGATGGCGCCTTCGTAAAGAGGTAACGCCGACAGATCCTCTGTACCGAAGGCGGTACGGGATCTCTCCTGACGTCGCTCGGTGAAGCGGACGATCCGGCAGCGCAGCAGTTGCCGTCGCTCGACGTCCCGGAGCCGGTCGGGACGGATCGGCGCCCCGCCGCTCTTGGCCACGTACGGGGCGAGGGCCTTGAGTATGTCCGTGTCGGGCAGTGCGTCGGCGAGCGCGTCGTCGTTCGGTGCGTCGGACATGGGCGGGTCTCGTCCTCCTCCGGCGCGCGGCGACGCCGCGCAACCCGCAGGGTAGGGCGGTTCCTGAGCCACCATCAAGAGGGCGACTCGGGCCAGGCACCGGCGCGTTTCGTACACCGGTGCCGGCCCGCACCCGCTACGACAGCAGGCTCGGCGCCGCCCGGTCCAGCACCGAGCCGACGCGCTCCCATGTCTCCATGTCCCGTGCGACCGACGGGAGTTCAAGGCCGTCGCCGGTCCGCCAGGACGTGGCGATCGCCACCGGGTCCTCGTCGGTGGCCGCCGACGCCGCCAGAGCCGCCGCGCCCAGGGCGACCAGTTCGCCGCTCTCCGGCACGATCACGGGCCGGCCGGAGAGGCGCCGTACGGTGTCCACCCACGTACGGCCCTGGGCGCCGCCGCCCACCAGGCGCAGCGGCCGGGTCGCCACCGCCGGGTCCGCCGGGTCGAGGCCGCAGGCGCGCAGGACCTCGTCGAGCGCGCGCAGGACCGTGTACGCCGCGCCCTCGTACGCCGCCCCGAGCAGCTGCTGCGGCGTCGTGTCGTGCCGCAGGCCGGTCAGCAGGCCGGCGGCGGTCGGCAGGTCGGGGGTGCGTTCGCCGTCGAGGTACGGCAGCAGCACCGCCTCGCCGCCGGGCGCCGCGTCCTCGCGGTCCAGGCGCAGCAGTTGGGCGACCTTGTCGACGGCGAGCGTGCAGTTCAGGGTGCAGCCGAGCGGCAGGAACGTACCGTCGGCCGCCGCGAACCCGGACAGCGCCGCCGACGCGGGCCGGGTGCGGGTGGCGGCGAAGACCGTGCCGGACGTGCCGAGGCTCAGTACGGGGTGGTCCAGCAGCCCGGCGCCGCCGAGACCGAGGCCGACGGCCGCGCTCATGTTGTCGCCGGTCCCGGCGGCGACCGCGATCCCGGCGGGCAGTCCCAACTGCTCGGCGGCGGACGCGGTGAGCGAGCCGACCCGCGCGGCGCCGGTCGGGGCGACGGCCGGCAGCCGCGACTCGTCGAGGCCGACGAGCGCGAGCAGTTCGGGGTCGTACGCCCCGGTCGCCGTCGAGTACCAGCAGGTGCCCGACGCGTCACCGGGGTCGGTGGCCGCCGTACCGGCGAGGCGTTCGGTGAGGAAGTCGTGGGGGAGCCGGACGGCCGCCGCCGCGTCGGCGGATGCGGCGTCGTTCTCCCGGAGCCACTGCCACTTCGCCGCCGTCATGGAGGCGACCGGCACGGATCCGGTCCTGGCGGTCCATGCCTCGGGCCCGCCCAGTGCCTCGGTGAGCGCGGCGGCCTGCGGGGCGGAGCGGGTGTCGTTCCACAGCAGCGCGGGCCGCAGCGGCTTCCCGGCCGCGTCGAGCACCACCAGGCCGTGCTGCTGCCCGGCCACCGCGATGCCGGCGACGGCGGACGCCGGTACGCCGGACTCCTTGAGCCCCATGGCGACGGCCTCCCGCAGCGCCTGCCACCACACCTCCGGGTCGGTCTCCCGCGCCCCGGCCTCGCCCGTCACCCGGTGCGGGGCGCGCCCGACGGCGAGCAGCCGCCCGGTCGCCGCGTCGGTGAACGCCGCTTTGGTCGACTGGGTGGAGCTGTCGACGCCGATGACCACCTGGCTGTGCGGCACGGTCGTACCTCTTCCTGAGTCCGGGCTTGCGGCGGGATTTTGGCCGCAGGCCAACAAATTACGTGATGTTGTCGTGCATCCGGCAGGGGTGAGCGTCATTTCCTTGGCCGAGGCGGTGTTCGACCCCTCGGACACGGTTGGGCGAACGCGGGGTCTTTTCGGTGTCCACCCAGACGTGCATTATTAGTCATGTCAGGAAACAAAAAGGTCTGCACCTGCCGGACCTGAGGTATCGAAGGCGGCCAGAGAAATGACGGAACGCTTCACTCCCACCCCCGCGGACAAGTTCAGCTTCGGTCTGTGGACGGTCGGCTGGCAAGGCAGGGACCCGTTCGGAGACGCGACGCGCCCGGCGCTCGATCCCACCGAATCCGTAAAGCACCTCGCCGAACTGGGCGCGTACGGAGTGACCTTCCACGACGACGACCTGATCCCGTGGGGCTCGTCCGACGCCGAGCGTGAGGCGCACATCAAGCGCTTCCGGCAGGCGCTGGACACCACCGGGCTCGTCGTGCCGATGGTCACGACCAACCTCTTCACCCACCCCGTCTTCAAGGACGGCGGCTTCACGGCGAACGACCGCGACGTCCGCCGCTTCGCGCTGCGCAAGACCCTGCGCAACCTCGACCTCGCCGCCGAGCTGGGCGCCAAGCGGTTCGTCGCCTGGGGCGGCCGGGAAGGCGCGGAGTCCGGCGGCGCGAAGGACGTACGCCTCGCGCTCGACCGGATGAAGGAGGGCTTCGACCTGCTGGGCGAGTACGTCGTGTCGCAGGGGTACGACATCAAGTTCGCCATCGAGCCCAAGCCGAACGAGCCGCGCGGCGACATCCTGCTGCCGACCGTCGGCCACGCGCTCGCCTTCATCGAGCGCCTGGAGCGCCCCGAGCTGTACGGCGTCAACCCCGAGACCGGCCACGAGCAGATGGCCGGGCTGAACTTCCCGCACGCCATCGCGCAGGCCCTGTGGGCGGGCAAGCTGTTCCACATCGACCTCAACGGCCAGCACGGCACCCGCTACGACCAGGACCTGCGCTTCGGCGCCGGTGACCTGCGCGCCGCGTTCTGGCTGGTGGACCTGTTGGAGTCGGCGGGCTGGGACGGCTCGCGGCACTTCGACTTCAAGCCGCCGCGCACCGAGGACTTCGACGGGGTGTGGGCGTCCGCCGCCGGCTGCATGCGCAACTACCTGATCCTCAAGGAGCGCGCCGCCTCGTTCCGCGCGGACCCGGAGGTCCAGGAGGCGCTGCGCGCCGCGCGCCTGGACGAACTGGCGCAGCCGACCGCGGCGGACGGGCTGGCGGGTCTGCTGGCCGACCGGAGCGCGTACGAGGACTTCGACGCGGCGGCGGCGGCGAGCCGCGGCATGGCCTTCGAACACCTCGACCAACTGGCCATGGACCACCTCGTGGGCGCCCGCTGACCCGCCGCACCGTGTCCTGACACCCCCGCGCGTACGGCGCCGGGCCGCCCGGCCCTGCCCGCGCGGGGCCGGGCGGCCCGCGCGCGATCCCCGCCGGGTGCCGCTTCGCGAGGCGGGCCCCGGCCGTCCGGTGGCGCTCGGTCCGGCCGCCGCGCGGCCTGCGCTTCCGCTTCCGAGACGTGACCTGTGTGCCGGTGCTACTCCGTGCAGCGTGCGCTGCGGCTTCGCGTACCGGGCCCTGGCTGTCCGGTGGTGCCCAGTTCGGCGCCGCGCGCCGACCCGAACTCCTCGCGTCGCGCGACGGAGCCGGTGCGGCGTGTGTCGACGCCCGTCATCGTCCGGAGCCTTCGGGCATCCGCGCGACAGCGCCCTGGGCCTGCGTCGGTGGCCCGCCGGTCGTGGTCCGAAGGCCCCTGCGCATCCGCGTGTTGTCCCGGTCCCGGTTCGGTGTCTGGCGACGTCCGCCGCCGTCGCCCGTCGGCGCCGCCGACACTCCAACTCCCGTGCTCCGCACGGTTACGCGCTCGCGCGGTCCACGTGCGCCACCGGGTCCGTCAGGACCGCGGGGACCAACCATGGCTGCCGCGCCCCCGCGCCGCGTCGCCCGGTCCGGCGCCGACCCGGGCTCCGCGCCGGCGCGCGTCGGCGCCGGCGACACCCCAACCCCCGCGCCCCGCGCGCTACGCGCTCGCACGGTCCGCGTACGCCACCGGGTCCGCCAGGACCGCGCGGACCACCAGGGCCGCCGCGCCACGCGCCGCGTCGCCCGCCGAGGATGACGCGCGTAGCCTGCCACTGTCGCGCGGCCACAGGCCGGACACCACCCGGTCCGTCAACTCGCCGTCGGCGGGCGGCGACAGCCACGGCATCAGGCTCCGGTAGATCCCGCCGAGCACCACCGCGTCGGGGTCGAAGAGATTCACCGCGCCCGACAGCACCCGGCCCAGCATCCTGCCCGCCTCACCGATCGCGGTGATCGCGCGCTTGTCGCCGCTCCTGGCCAGCGCCTCAAGCTCCGCCACGCCCGGCACCCCGGCGTTCTCGTCGAGCCCGGCGCCCCGCAGGAGCGCCGATTGGCCCGCGTACTGCTCCAGACAGCCACGCGAGCCGCACCGGCACAGCGGCCCCTCGGCGTCCACGACCACATGGCCGATCTCACCGGCGAACCCGTTTGCGCCACGCAGCAGTTCACCTTCGAGCACCAGCGCGCCACCGACACCGATCTCGCCCGACAGATAGAGGAAGCTGCGGATCCCGCCGAGGCCGCCGAACCACAGCTCGGCGAGCGCCGCCAGATTGGCCTCGTTCTCCGAACGCACCGGCAGCGGCGGCACGGCGGGCTGCGCCTCGGCCAGCGCCCCCGCGAACAACTCCTCGGCGGGCACCTGGTTCCAGCCCAGGTTGGGCGCCTGGCGGACCGTACCCCCGGACACCAGACCGGGCAGCGCGAGCTGCACACCGACCGGGGAAAGGTCCTGCTCCGCCGCCGAGTCGAGGGTGCGCGCGGCGATCCGGGCGGCACGGGCGAGGACTTCGGCGGGCGCGGCACCGCGATTGTCGAGGTGCTCGGTGAGGCGCACCCGGTCGGTGCCCGACAGGTCGACCACGCACACCGACACGTAGTCGATGTTGATCTCGACACCGATACCCGCCGGACCGGAGCGCGTCACCTTCAGTACGGTGCCGGGCCGCCCGGCCTGCCCGCTGAACGTCTTGCCGGACTCGGACAGGAATCCGCTGTCCAGCAACTGCTCGACCAGCGACGACACCGCGGCCCGCGTGAGCCCGACTCGCGCGGCCACACCGGCCCTGGTCGCTTCGCCCTCGTCCCGTACGGCGCGCAGCACCAGGCTCAGATTGTGCCGGCGCACCGTCTCTTTGTCGGCCTTGGGACCGAGCGATGTGTGGTTGCTGTTCATGGTGCGGTCGAGCCTATGTGATCGGTATCCGGACGGATGGCCGATCCCAACAGATCAATGGCCCTTCCAGACACTTGCTCCGTGGTCAACGGCCGTCCGGCGGGCGCCTCCCGCAGGCCGCGCAGCCGGGAGCGCACACGGGAGTTGCCGGCGGCCGACGAGACGAACTGGAACTCGCTCTCCCTATAAGGACGCGTCCTTATACACGGACGCGTGCGCCACCCCACGAAAAACGCCGGCCGTCAGCCCCGCTGCCGCACCGGGATCTCTCCCTGCCGCCGCGCCTCCCACGTAGGCGTCGTCCCCGCGAGCTGGCACACCATCAGATAGAAGGGGATCGGCGGGGTGTACGGCGTGGGTGCGTCCGGCCAGTGGATCAGCCGGGGGTGCGTGGCCGGGACCAGGGTCCCGGAGACGTAGCGCGCGGGCAGCGGCCAGTCCAGTTCCTGATCCGAGCCGGCGGGCACGATCCACCACCACCAGTCGGTGTCGGCGAAGACGCAGCCGGTACTGGGCAGCCTGCCCATCAGCCGGAACCCGTGCCGCGCGGGGACGCCCACCGCGTCACAGCCGAGCGAGGCGGGCAGCGTCGGCGGCAGCGGCAGTTCCGCGAAGCCGCTCCGCTCCTCACGCAGCCCACGGGCGAACCGGCGCAACGTACCCATCAACACGGTTGCCCCTGCCCCGCCTCGTGTGGCAGCTCCGCCCATACGACACGCCCGGCGCCGTAACCGGATGTGTCGTGCGTTCCCCAGCAGCTGCTCATGGCGTCCACGAGGAGCAGTCCCCGGCCGCCCTCGTCGTCGGACACGCGGTGCAACTGCGGCCCCATGGGGCCGAAACCCTGGTCCTCGACCGCTATGCGCAGCTGGCTTTTCTCTTCGCGCAATTCGCAGATGACATGGTCACCGGGCGCGTGCACGACGGCGTTCGTGACCAGCTCCGAAATGATCAGAATCGCCGTCTCAAGCGTCTCGATCGTGGTGCCCCAACGGTCAAGGCGCTCACGCGTGAGCCTTCTGGCGCGGCAGACCGACTCCGCGTGGGCGGGCAGTGCGAAACCGTATCGGCGGACAACGTTGCCACGGCACACGGTCATCAGTGGGGGGGTGAGCGCGTTACCAGGTGCCACGACCGATTCCTAACGGTGGGGAAGCAGCACCGTGCGAAACCTCCGGGCGGAGCACGACGACTGCGTGAACTGGTTCAGCGAACCACTCTGGACCCGTGCGAGACACTTGGCAAGTGGCACTGTGAAATTTTCAGAGTGCCGTGTTCTTCGTGGCAAGGGCATGGCACACTGCTGGCAACCGTGCATGGGGAGGTTCCAAAGTGAGTGAACCGCGGTCTGCCCCGACCGTGGGACAGGTCGTACTCGGCAAACGCCTGATGGATCTGCGCGAGAGAGCCGGCCTGAAACGCGAGGAAGCCGCGAAGCTTCTCCGGGTGGCGGCGGCCACCGTCCGCAGGATGGAGACCGCCGAGGTCACGCTCAAGGTCCCCTATGTGCAGGTGCTTCTCCGGGCCTACGGAGTCGGCGACGAGGAAGTGGCCGCCTTCGTCGAGCTGACCGAGGAGGCCAACAAACCCGGCTGGTGGCAGCGGTTCCACGACATCCTGCCGGACTGGTTCAGCATGTACGTCAGTCTGGAGGGCGCCGCCTCCCTGATCAGGGCGTACGAACCGCACTTCGTGCCGGGGCTGCTCCAGACGGAGGGGTACGCCCTGTCGGTCATGCACGCCGGCGCCGTGGGGCAGGTCCAGCCGGAGGCCATCGACCGGCATGTGGCGCTCCGTATGCAGCGTCAGTCCCTGCTCACACGGTCGGACGCGCCCAAGCTGTGGGTGATCATGGACGAGACGGTGCTCTGCCGTCCCGTCGGGACGCCGGAGATCATGCGCGAGCAGATCGACCGGCTCGTCGACGCGTCCGAGATGCCCAATGTGACGCTTCAGATCGCGGAGTTCTCCTCCGGACACCACCCCGGAACGTACGGGCCGTTCGTGCTCTTCCGTTTCGCCATGCCCGAACTGCCCGACATGATCTACAGCGAGTACCTGACCGGCGCCGTCTATCTCGACGCGCGTCCCGAGGTGGCGACCCACCTTGAGGTCATGGACCGCATGGCGGCTCAGGCTGCAACTGCACAACGCACGAAGGAGATCCTCAAGGATGTCCGCAAGGAGCTGTGAATGGATCCGATATACAACGGCATGCCCGCCACCGACCTTGGCGCCGACGGCTGGCACAAGCCATGGAGCGGCGGCAACGGCGGCAACTGCATCGAGGCCATGAAGCTGGCCGACGGCAGAGTCGCCGTGCGCCAGTCCAACGACCCTGACGGCCCCGCGCTGATCTACACCCATGGCGAGATCGCCGCGTTCATTCAAGGCGCCAAGTCCGGTCAGGCCGACTTCCTGCTGACGTGACCTGATCCGGCCCGCACCTGGCCGGACCCACCGGACCGACCGGACCGACCGGACCCGACGAGCCGACAAGGCCCGATCGGATCTCAGCTCACCTGTTCCTTGCCACTCGTTCTTGCCAGTGACGCCGAGACCCATGGAGCGCATATGACCGGGCACGACCCCATCGACACCAGCAGGCCGCACCCGGCCCGGATGTACGACTGGTTCCTCGGCGGCAAGGACAACTATCCCGTCGACGAGGAGATGGCTCGGCAACTCCTCGAACTGAACCCGCTCGGCCGGGAGATGGCCAAGTGCAACCGCGCGTTCATGCACCGGGCCACCCGCTGGCTCGGCGCCACCGCGGGCGTGCGCCAGTACCTCGACATCGGCACGGGTATCCCGACCGAGCCCAACCTGCACCAGATAGCGCAGGAGGTCGCCGCCGACTCGCGCGTCGTCTACACCGACAACGACCCCATCGTGCTGCGGCACGCGGAGGCGCTGCTGCGCAGCAGCCCCGAGGGCCTCACCGAGTACATCCAGGCCGACGCGCGCGAACCCGGCAAGATCGTCGAACAGGCCGGGAAGATCCTCGACTTCGACAAACCGGTCGCCCTGTCGCTGATCGCGCTGCTGCACTTCGTCCCGGACGAGGACGGCGCGCACGAGCTGGTACGCAAGCTGCTGGAGCCGCTGGCGTCCGGCAGCTACCTGGTGATCTCCCACGTCACGGGGGACTACGACCCGGAGGGCTCGGAGAAGGCCGCCGAGCTGTACAAGGCGAAGGGCGTGCCGCTCGCGCTGCGCTCACGCGAGGAGGTCGGGCAGTTCTTCGACGGTCTCGAACTCGCCGACCCCGGCATCTCCCTGGTGGCCGAGTGGCGGCCGGAGCTGGGCGAGGTCGTCTTCGTTCCGGACAACGGACTCATTCCCGGCTTTGTGGGCGTGGCCCGCAAGCCCTGACACAGGACTTTCACGGTTCGGACCGGCGGGGGGTCCGGACGGGCAAGCGCCTGGGCGCCGCAGCACTCTCGGGGGGTGCAGCGGCGCCGAGGCGTTTCCCGACCCGGCTCCGGACCGCAGAGGACCGCGTGTGCGCCACGTCACAGCGCCGAGCCGGCCCCGGTGCCCCGGATGCTGGGGGAGTGGCCCCGCGACCGCCCAGCGGCCCCCTGGCCCCTTTCTCGGCCCTCCCCTCCCGGCCCGCAGGGCGTCCGGCGCCGGGCACAATATGTGGATGGCCCCACGCCCCCCACGCCCCGCGCGCCGCCCCCTACGCCCCACGCGAGACACCGCGCCCTGTCTCTGCGGTCTGCCCGCCTCCTACGGAGAGTGCTGCGGGCGGTTCCACTCGGCGGCAGCCGCCGCCCCCACCGCCGAGCGGCTGATGCGTTCCCGCTACAGCGCCTTCGCGGTGGGCAACGAGCCGTATCTGCTGAGCAGTTGGCACCCCACCACCCGCCCCTCGCGCGTCGATCTCGACCCGGCGATGCGCTGGGCGGGCCTGGAGATCCTGGCCACCACCGAGGGCAGCGCCTTCCACACCACGGGCACCGTCACCTTCCGGGCCCGCTACACCCGTCGCGGCGAGGAGGGCGCGCTGCACGAGCGGAGCCGTTTCGAACGGCACGAAGGCGCCTGGGTCTACGTCGAGGGCACGTTCGTCGAATAGCCGCCCCCCGCCCGCCCGCCCGGATCAGCCGTGCCCCCGCCCCGCCCGGATCAGCCGGACGCCAGCACCTCCGCCAGGTCGTACCGCACCGGCTCCTCCAACTGCGCGTACGTGCACTCCTCGGGCGTACGGTCCGGGCGCCACCGGCGGAACTGCGCCGTGTGCCGGAACCGGTCGCCCTCCATGTGGTCGTACGCCACCTCGCACACCCGCTCCGGCCGCACCGCGACCCACGACAGGTCCTTCTTCCCCGTCCAGCGGCTCGGCGCGCCCGGCAGCCTGGCACCCTCGTGCGCCGACTCCCGCGCCCAGTCGGCCCACGGATGGCCGTCGGCCGGATCCATCAGCAGCGGCGCCAGCTCCTCCACCAGCTCCGCCCGGCGCTTCATCGAGAACGCGGCACACACCCCCACATGCTGAAGCGTCCCGGCGGTGTCGTGCAGGCCGAGCAGCAGGGACCCGACGACCGGACCGCTCTTGTGAAGGCGGTACCCGGCCACCACCACATCCGCCGTCCGCTCGTGCTTGATCTTGTACATCACGCGTACGTCCGACCGGTAGGGCAGGTCCAGCGGCTTGGCGACCACCCCGTCGAGCCCCGCGCCCTCGTAGCGCCGGAACCACTCCTGGGCCACCTCCACATCCGTGGTGGCCGGCGCCAGATGGACCGGGGCCGAGACGCCGCCGAGCGCGTCGACGAGAGCGGCCCGGCGCTCCGACTGAGCGGTGGAGAGCAGCGACCGGTCGCCGAGCGCCAGCAGGTCGAAGGCCACGAAGCTCGCCGGGGTCCGCTCGGCGAGCGTCCGCACGCGCGAGTCCGCCGGGTGGATGCGCTCGCTGAGCCGGTCGAAGTCCAGCCGGCCCTCGTACGCGATCACGATCTCGCCGTCGATCACGCACCGCTCGGGCAGCTCCCGCAGAAAGGCGGTGACCAGCTCGGGGAAGTAGCGGGTCAGCGGCTTGCCGTTCCGGCTGCCGATCACCACCTCGTCGCTGTCCCGGTGGATCAGCGCACGGAAGCCGTCCCACTTGGCCTCGTACTGCATACCGGGCGGGATTTTCGCCACGGACTTGGCCAGCATCGGTTTCATCGGAGGCATCACCGGCAGATCCATGCCCCCGATTGTGCGCGGGACGGGGCCGGTCCGCCCGATATGCGGGCCGGGGGAGCCAGGCCTACGGTGGCGCGTATGGCGAGCAAGGGCGCGGCGATGGAGCTGGAAGTCGGCGGGCGGACCGTACGGCTGTCCAGCCCCGGCAAGATCTACTTTCCCGACCGTGGCTTCACCAAGCTGGACGTCGCCCAGTACTACATCGCGGTGGGGGAGGGGATCACCCGCGCCCTGCGGAACCGGCCGACCACCCTCCAGCGCTACATCGAAGGCATCACCGGCGAGTCCTTCTACCAGAAGCGCGCCCCCAAGAATCTGCCCGACTGGATCCCCACCGCCCGTATCGCCTTCCCCAGCGGACGCACCGCCGACGAGATCTGCCCCACCGAACCGGCCGCCGTGCTCTGGGCGGCGAATCTCGGCACCCTGACCTTCCACCCCTGGCCGGTACGGCGGGGAAACACCGAGCACCCCGACGAACTGCGCATCGACCTGGACCCGCAGCCCGGCACCGACTTCCACGACGCCGTCCGGGCCGCCCACGAACTGCACGGCCTCCTCGACGAACAGGGCCTGCACGGCAGGCCCAAGACCTCCGGCGGGCGCGGACTGCACGTGTTCGTGCCGATCGAGCCGCGCTGGTCCTTCACCCAGGTACGGCGCTGCGCCATCGCCGTCGGCCGGGAGCTGGAACGGCGCATGCCGGGCCGGGTCACCACGGCGTGGTGGAAGGAGGAGCGCGGCGAGAGGATCTTCGTGGACTACAACCAGACGGCGCGCGACCGCACCATCGCCTCGGCGTACTCGGTGCGCCCCAATCCGTACGCCACGGTCTCCGCGCCGCTGCGCTGGGACGAGCTGGACGACGTCACCCCGCGCGACTTCGACATCGCGACGATGCAGGCCCGCTTCGCCGAACTCGGCGACCTGCACGCGGACATGGACTCGGAGGCGTTCAGCCTGGAGGGCCTGCTGGAACTGGCCGCCAGGGACGAGCGCGACCACGGCCACGGCGATCTGCCGTACCCGCCGGACTACCCGAAGATGCCGGGCGAGCCGAAGCGGGTCCAGCCGAGCCGTGCCCGTGAGGACACGGCCTAGGGTGGCCGACGAGGCCGGGGAACGGCGAAGTGCCCCCTCCCGTAAGGGAAGGGGCACTTCTGTCGGCTCAGCCTCCTACAGAGGCGTCAGAGCTGCTTGATCCGGATGTCGCGGTACGAGATGACGTCCGTCGTGCCGTGCACCTGGAGCCCGACATAGCCTGACGAGTAACGCCGGCCGTCGGTACCCACGTCACCGGCGCGCGGCGGAGTGAACTCCTGGCCGCCGATGTTGTCGAACTCGTTGATCACGACGCCGTTGCGCAGGATCGTGTAGTGCTGGTCGACCACCTTGATCTCGTAGTCGTTCCAGCTGCCCTTCGGCGTGATGCCCGCGCCGGCCAGGCCCACGCGGTCGAAGCCGTAGATCGATCCCGTCTTGTACATGTCGCCGTCCGGACGGTCCAGGATCTGGACCTCGTGCCCGTAGTTGATGGCGACCCACTCCGGCCGGGACTCCAGCGGGTGACCGTTGACGTCCGGGAAGCGCACGAAGACACCGCCGTTGGCGTTGCCCGTGCCCGGCGCGTCGTCACGGAACTGGAGCTTCAGCGAGAAGTCGTCGTACTTCCGCTCCGGGAACCACAGCATGCCCATGCCCGCGACGGTCGTGCTGCTCGTCATCGCACCGTCCGCGGAGAGCGCGAACTTGCCGCCGCCGACGTGCGCCCAGTCGGAGAAGGTCCCCTCCGTGCCGTCGAAGAGCGTGCGGTAGCCGGTGGTCTGACCCGGCCTGCCGATCTTCGACGCCTTGGCGGCCTGCGTGATCTTCGTGAACTCACGCTGGTCGATGACCCCGTCCGTGCGGAGCTTGGTCAGCACCGTCTCGACGTGCTTGAGGAACAGGGCGTGCGAGGACCAGTCCTTCTCGTCCTCGATCAGCTCGTTGATCGTGCACCGGTTCGTGGTGAGCCGGTTCGGCACACCCGTGTCGACGGCGCCGACGATGACCGTCAGCCGTACGTCGTACTCGGGGCAGTTGGGGGCCGGAACGCCACCGCCCTTGGCGATGGTGAACGTGACCTCCTTGGCCACCGAGGTGTTGCCCGCCTTGTCCGTCGCCCGGTGCGCGAGCCTGTGGTAGCCCACCGCGTCGACGATCACGGGATTGGAGTACGCGAGGTACGGACCGCCGTCGAGCGAGTACTCGATCTTCTCGACACCCGACTCGCTGTCCGTCGCCTTGAGCGTCGCCGTGGCGCTCGTGATGAAGGCGCCGTCGGAGTTCTTGTCACCCGTGACGGCCGCCGTCGACACCGGCGCGGTCGTGTCCTTCACCGGCGGCGTCACGACCTTGAAGTCGACGGCCTTCTCGGCGGCGGCGTTGCCCGCCTTGTCGGTCGCACGGTAACGGATCTTGTGCGTACCGACCTCGTGGACCATCACCGGCGCGGTGTAGTCCTGCCAGGCCCCGTCCGTACCGATCGCGTACTCGATCTTGTTGACACCGGAACCGGCGTCCGAAGCGGTCACGGTGACCGTCGCCATGTCGAGGTAGGCGCCGTCCGCGTCCTGTTCGCCGGTCACCGTCGCCGAGGTCTCCGGCGCGGTGGTGTCGTCCGTGGGCGGTGAGGCGACCTTGAACTCGGCAGTCTTCTCGGCGGCCACATTGCCCGCCTTGTCGGTCGCGCGATATCTGATCACGTGATCACCGACCGTATTGACCACCACGGGTGTGGTGTAGAGCTGCCATTCGCCGTCTGCCCCGACCGCGTATTCGATCTTGTCGACACCCGATCCGGCGTCGGTGGCCGAGAGCGTCACCGACGCCTGGCCTATGTACGCGCCGGCCTCATTCTGGTCGCCGTCAACCTTGGCCGCGGTCTCGGGGGCGGTGGTGTCGTCACCCCCGCCGCCCTCGGTGACGGTGAGGGTGCCGGTCATCATGCCGTGACCCGGAATCTGGCAGAAGAAGCGGTAGGTGCCCGCTGTCAGATTGACCTCGGCCGTCCACTTACCGCCCTGCGCGTCGTCCGGGCTGGCCATCAGGTTGAGCGCCACGTCGTTGTTGTAGTCGGGGTTCGACGTGTCGAAGGTGACCGTGTGCGGCATCGACGTGGTGTTGCCGGTCGCCTTGCTGTTCTCGAAGACGATCGTCGCGGGACCCGCGACGGCCGTCTTCGGGGACGTCAGGTACCCCGTGGTGGAGTTGCCCGCCGTCCAGTTGAGTACCTGCGCCGCCGCCTGCCGGTCGTCGGCCCGTCCGTATGCCTGTGTCGAGGTCAGCCCCAGCACCAGCATCAACGAGCCCAGCAGGGCCGTCCACAGATGCAGAGGTCGTTTTCTCACTGCGCCACTCTGTCTCACTGCGCCGCCTTCCTTGCCAGATCCGCGGCGGCGGGAGTGGCCTCGCCGCCCTTGTACGTCACACGCCACAGTGCCGACTTCGCGTCCGAAGTAAAGAAGCCACGCCCATAGTCGAGTACGTAGAGTGAGCCGTCCGGAGCGAACTTCCAGTCCATGAGGTTGCGGATGCCGCTGTCACCGACTGGAATGATCTTCTTCAGCGACTCGGCGTGCACGGGCAGTCCGCCGTTGCCGGCGGTCCTGGGGTCGAGTTCGACCGCGTGCCGCGGCTGGGTCTGGTCGTAGAAGTCGCCCACGAACCACTTGCCGTCCCAGTACGACGGCCAGCTCTCGGCGGTCGCCTTGGCGGCGTCGTACCGGTAGAGCGGGCCGTTCATGGTCGCCTGGCCACCGCCCTTGAGCCACGGCAGGAGGAAGGTCGCCTCCTCCGCCTTGTAGCTCGGGATGCCGTTCGCGTCACGCGGGTAGTCCGGCGCGCCGCCCTGGGGCGAGTACCAGATGGTGTTGCCCGTGATCGGCGGGATGTTCACGAGCCCGTCGTTGTTCGGGGACTCGTTCTTCGGCGCGTCGCAGTTGTACCAGCCGAGCGGCTTCGTCGGGTCCGGCAGATTGCGGTCGCGGTACGGCTGCTTGTTGCCCATGCAGTACGGCCAGCCCTGGTTGCCAGCCTTGGTGATGGCGGCGAAGGTGTCGTACTTGGCCGGGCCCCAGGTGGTGCTCGGAGCGCCCGCGTCGGGGCCGACCCAGCCCGCGTACAGGGTGTCGGTCTTCTTGTCGACCGAGATGCGTGCCGGGTTGCGTACACCCATCACATAGATCTCGCCGCGGGTCTTGCCGCCGCCCTCGGCGGTCTCCTCACCCGTGAAGAGGTTGCCCTCGGGCAGGGTGTACGTGCCGTTGGCCTCGGGGTGGATCCGCAGGATCTTCCCGTTGAGGTTGTTGGTGTTACCGGCCGTACGGCGCGCGTCCGCGAAGGAGACGCCCTTGTAGTTCGGCTCCGGGTTGTTGCCCGAGTAACCCTGGCTGAACTGCGAGGAGTTGTTGTCCCCGGTCGCGATGTAGAGGTTGCCCTTGGAGTCCCAGGCCATGCCGCCACCCGAGTGACAGCAGCTGTTGATCTGCACCGGCCAGGCGAGCAGCGTCTTCTCGGTGGCGAGATCGAGCTTGTTCGTCGCGAGGTCCAGCGTGAAACGCGAGACGCGGCGCTCCGCCATCCGGGTGTCACGGTTGATCTCGGAGTGGGGTGTGTAGTGCAGATACACCCAGCCGTTGGTCATGAAGTCGGGGTCCAGCTCGATACCGAGCAGACCCTCCTCGTTCTTGACCAGCTCGTCGCCGCCGCCCTTGTTGCCGAAGATGGTCAGGCCGCCGACCTTGGTGACCTGCTTGGTCTTCGGGTCGTAGACGTGGATCTGGCCCTCGCCCTTGCCGATGTCCGGGTTCGCCCAGTCGGTCACGACGGGCTGGGTGTTGTCGCCGCCGCCGCGGCCGATGTAGAAGACGCGGTCGTCCGGCGCCACGACGGTGCCGTGCGGCTCGCCGATCTGGTCCGACTCGCCCGGCTTGTTGGGCTGGGTCACCCGCTCGGCCGTGTAGTTGGCGTTGATCGTGGCCTTGCAGTCGGCTCGCGAGAGGCGCGTGGTCCACAGGAGGGCGCCGCGCAGGTGGTCGCGGAAGTCGGTCTCGGAGTACGAGTCGACGGTGGCGCCCATGCCGGTGTAGAAGGACCGGCCGCCGTCGTAGTCGCGGCACCAGGAGACGGGGTGGTCCGCGCCGTTGGCGCCCTCACCCGGCTTGTAGGTGCTCTCCCTGACGCGGGCCACGGTGTGCACGTCGCCGCTCGGGTTCTTGTCCCAGTTGAACCACTTGTCGGAGCGCTTCCACTCCTTCGGGAGGTTCTTGGTCGCGGGGTGCTGACGGTCACCCACCTCGACGGTCGCGCGCTGGACGTTGTCCGGGCTCGTCTCCTTCGGACGGGCGCCGATCAGTCCGGTGAACCAGTCCGAGTACGGTTCGGTGCGCGCCGCGTCCCGGATACCGAGAAAGCCTCCGCCGGCTTCGACGAAGGCTTCCAGTCCTGCTTCCTGCTCGGGATCCAGTACATCGCCGCCGCCCGTCAGGAAGACGACCGCGTTGTACGTGCCGAGTTTGGTGGCGTTGGTGAAGACCGAACCGTCACCGTTGGTCTCGGTCTGGAACCGCTGTCCGGTCGGGGCGCTGAGGCCGATCTTCTCGATCGCCTCGATTCCGGCGTTGACGATCGGAGACTCCTCCGACGTCGAGCCGTAGAAGACGAGTACCTTCACGGTCTTGCCGCCGCCGGGCGGCGAAGGAAGGGACAACGTTGTCGACGGCGGCTCCGGGTACGGACCCGCCATGGCGTTTCCGCCTAGCAGAGACGCGGCCATCGTCCCGGCCACCACGGCCGCGGCCATTGCGCGCCGGGATCTTGACCGGCGATGTGGTACGCGCTGCATGTGTTCACCCACCCATCTTTGGTCACAGCAACAGGCGTGAAGCTAGACCTCTTTCGGTGGTGAGCCAAGAGGTATCACCAGAATGGAACTAACTTTGTCCTGAGTGTGGATAAACGAAGATCCCCGAGCTACCGTGTGGCCGTCCCAGGGGCTTCACTGTGTCCCGACAGTCTCAGCACCGCATGTGGGGAGTTCGGCATGGCGATGGACAGACGGAGTTTCAACCGGCGCCTGATGGCCGGAGGCGCAGTCGCGGCAACTGGCGTGACATCGTTGTCCGTTGCCTCGGCCTCCTCGGCCGCTCCCGCGCCGATGGCGGTGGCGGAGGGCCCGAAGCGAGCACCCGCCGGCGGCAAGGTGCACCATCTCACGATGGTGGCCGAGCGGTTGGGCACCGGGAAGATCGGCTACGGCTTCGAGAAGGGCAAGGCGACGATCCCCGGTCCGCTGATCGACATCGTCGAGGGCGACACCGTCCACATCGAGTTCACGAACCTCACGGACGTCGACGCCAGCCTGCATGTGCACGGGGTCGACTACGACATCGCCAGCGACGGCACCCGTATGAACAAGAGTCATGTGGCGCCGGGTGGCAAGCGCACCTACACCTGGCGCACCCACAGGCCCGGCAAGCGCGCGGACGGCACGTACCGCGAGGGCAGTGCCGGCTACTGGCACTACCACGACCATGTCGTCGGCACGGACCACGGCACGGGCGGCATCAAGCAGGGCCTCTACGGTGGCCTCGTGGTCCGCCGGGAGGGTGACATTCTGCCCGACAAGCAGTTCACGATCGTCTTCAACGACATGCAGATCAACAATCTGCCGGGTGCTCAGAGCCCCAACTTCGAGGCCACGGTGGGCGACCGGCTCGAAGTCGTCATGATCACGCACGGCGAGTTCTACCACACGTTCCATATCCACGGTCACCGCTGGGCCGACAACAGGACCGGGCTGCTCAGCGGCCCCGGTGACACCAGCCGGATCGTCGACAACAAGATCACCGGGCCCGCCGACTCCTTCGGGCTCCAGATCATCGCGGGCGAGGGTGTCGGCGCGGGTGCCTGGATGTACCACTGCCATGTGCAGAGCCATTCGGACCAGGGCATGGCGGGCCTGTTCCTGATCGCCAAGCCGGACGGCACGATTCCCGGCTACGAGCCGCACCACCCGACGGCCGAGAAGGACGCGGACGCCGCGAAGGGTGCGGACGCCGCGCAGGGCGCCCACGCGGGTCACTGACCGACGGGCCGGCATCGCGAGACGCGTGACATCGAGCGTCGGACCGGCCGCCGGACGGGCCGCCGCACGGCCGGTCCGGCGCCGCGTCCGGCGCCGACGCGGGTCGCCCGTCGTACACATGCGAGAGGCCCCGATCAGTAGCAGACTCGGGAGGGAAAGCGCACGGGGGGACTCTCGAAGGAGTCACGATGCTCACCACCCGTTACGTACCGGGATCACCGAACTGGGCGGATCTCGCCACGCCCGACATCGAGGGCGCGAAGAACTTCTACGGAGGCGTCTTCGGCTGGAACCATGTGTCGGCCGGCCCCGAATTCGGCGGTTATGGCATGTTCCAGCTGGACGGCAAGACCGTCGCGGGGGCCATGCAGCTCCCCGCCGAACAGGCCCCGCCGACCTGGACCGTCTACTTCCAGACGGCCGACGCCAACGCCACCTCCACGGCCGTGAAGGACAACGGCGGCACGGTCGTGAACGAGCCGATGGACGTCGAGGACCTTGGCCGTATGACGCTCTGCGCCGACCCGGCCGGGGCCGGCTTCGCCACCTGGCAGCCGGGGAAGAACACCGGCCTGGAGGCCACCGACGGTCCGGGCAGCCTCTGCTGGGCCGAGCTGTCCACGCCGGACACGAAGGCCGCCACCGGCTTCTACGGCTCCGTCTTCGGCTGGGAGACGAGCACGATGCCGATGCCCGGAGGCGGGGGCGACTATCTGATGGTCCACCCCGCGGGCAAGGGCCCGGACGGCATGTTCGGGGGGATCGTCCCCACCGAGAGCGATCCCGCGACAGGGCCGAACTGGCTCCTGTACTTCGGCACGGCCGACTGCGATGCTGCCGTGGCGAACGCGGACCGGCTCGGCGGCACGACCGTCAAGGAGCCCACGGACATCGAGGGTGTCGGCCGTTTCGCCGTCCTGACCGACCCGTACGGCGCGCGTCTTGCGCTGATGCAGGGCTTCTCGCAGGACGCCTGAAGGCAGTCTTTCGGACGGTTGCCAACAGGTCGTTGATCGAATGTTTATCGGCACCAGGCAGCGTGTGTGCCATGCCGATCAATCCCACGAACACCCTCACCAGCATCACCGGGCGCACGGGGCGGGAACTCGCCTGGCAGGAGAACGCCCTGTGCGCCCAGACCGGCCCCGAGTTCTTCTTTCCGGCCCCCGGCTCGTCCACCCGCGAGGCGAAGCAGCTCTGCGGTGCCTGCGAGGGGCGGCTGGAGTGCCTTGAATACGCCTTGGACAACGACGAGCGTTTCGGGGTGTGGGGCGGGCTCTCGGAGAAGGAGCGCGAGCGCCTGCGCCGCCGCGGTGCCGCCGGGGGCCGTGGCCTCGCGGCTGGGACGGTGGCGTCCAGGACCGCCTGATTGACCGCCTGATTCCGTCCCGTACACAGAGGGTCAGGGAGCGGGAAGCTCGAACGGCTCTCCGTACATCTTCCAGCGCAGCGGCCCCGCGAGTTCCATGTTGCCCTCCCTGAGGAAGACCCGCTGCGCCGTGTCGATACGTGAGGTGTCCCGCTGCGTCTCGGTGACCTTCGTCTTGATCACGAGCCTGCTCCGGTCGAGGAAGACGTTCAGATACTCCTTCTCCGAACCGCCCTCGGCCGCCGTCCTGGCCTTCTTCATCGCCGCGTGCCGGATGCCGTAGAAGCCGCCCGTGTCGAGACCGGGCCCGTGCAGCACCATCGCGTCGTAGTAGATGAACTGGCCGAGGGTGCCCAGGCCGTCCATCTTCGCCAGCCGTACCGCCGGGTCGAAGTAGACCCGGTCACGGGTCCGGTCCTGGGCCTCGCGGAAGTCGGGGCTCTCGGCCGCCTCCGCCCATGCCGCCGTGAAGCCGGGATCCAGTCCTTCGTGCGAGTCGGTGCCGTCCACCTCGCGCAGCGCCGGGAGGTACGACGCCAGCGGGTTGTCCGGGTGGCTCTTGGTGTAGTCCTCGACGAGCTGGAGCATGTCGTTGGTGCCCGAGCAGAATCCGATGATCCCGGCCGTGTAGCCGTTGCCGTCGTCCAGGTCCTCGATCGCGTCGTACTGACTGCGCCAGTCCAGTGTGGAGTTCTCCGCGCTCGCGATGATCCGGGCGGCCGTCTCCTTCTTCGCGGGGGCGGCGAGACCCGGCGGCATCTTCCTGATCCGCTCCTCCAGCTCCGCCTGCTCGTCCGCGCTTCCGGAGGCGAGGGGATTGGGGGCGGCGCTCGCCGCGCTCGCGGGCGGATCGTCGGCCAGAACGCCAGAGTCGCCGCCTCCGCCGAAGATGACGGAGACGACGACAACGACGGGTGCGCCGATGAGAAAGAGACGGGTGACGGGCTTCACGGCGTAAAGCGTACGATGCCCGATTCGAACACCCGCGGGGAGCTCCCTCTCGGAGTCAACACACCCTGGTGGGGCACGTGATGAACCTGCGGTGACCCCCGACGGCGCAGGGCGGCGCGACCGCCGTGACCCCCGAGATCAGCTGCCCGCGCGCGCTGCCATCCGCGCCTTGCGGGCGGCGAGCTTCTCGTCGAACTTGCTTGCCTCCGCGTCGAGCCCGCCCATGTAGAGACCCAGCTCCTCCTGCGCCTTGAGCCCCTCGGGGCCGAGCCCGTCGACGTCGAGCACCTTCAGATAGCGCAGCACCGGCTGGAGTACGTCGTCGTGGTGGATGCGCATGTTGTAGATCTCGCCGATCGCCATCTGCGCGGCGGCGCGCTCGAAGCCCGGCATGCCGTGTCCCGGCATCCGGAAGTTCACGACCACGTCGCGTACGGACTGCATGGTCAGGTCGGGGGCGATCTCGAACGCCGCGCCGAGCAGGTTGCGGTAGAAGACCATGTGCAGGTTCTCGTCGGTGGCGATACGCGCCAGCATCCGGTCGCAGACCGGATCGCCCGACTGGTGGCCGGTGTTGCGGTGCGAGACGCGGGTCGCCAGTTCCTGGAAGGCGACGTACGCCACCGAGTGCAGCATCGAGTGCCGGTTGTCCGACTCGAAGCCCTCCGACATGTGCGTCATCCGGAACTGCTCAAGCTTGTCCGGGTCCACGGCGCGCGAGGCGAGCAGATAGTCGCGCATCACGATGCCGTGCCGGCCCTCCTCGGCGGTCCAGCGGTGCACCCAGGTGCCCCAGGCTCCGTCGCGGCCGAAGAGGCTGGCGATCTCGTGGTGGTAGCTGGGGAGGTTGTCCTCGGTCAGCAGGTTCACCACGAGGGCGATCTTGCCGATGTCGGTCACCTTGGACTGCTGCGGCTCCCAGGCCGTGCCGTCCTCGAAGAGACCGGGGAAGTTGCGGGCGTCGGACCAGGGCACGTACTCGTGCGGCATCCAGTCCTTGGCGACCTTGAGATGGCGGTTGAGTTCTTTCTCCACCACCTCTTCCAGCGCGTACAGCAGGCGGGCGTCGCTCCACGCCTCCGAACTGCCGAGATGGGGAGAGGTGAGTGTCACGGATGCTCCTGGGGACGGGAGTAGTACCTACGGGTTCGTAGGTTACGTGACCGTAGGTTAAGGGTGCGGTAAGCGGAGAGCCAAGCCCGGATCCGCGATGACCGGTTACCTGCGGTTATGCGCGCAGGTCAGATGGCCGCACCGAGAGGCAGGTCACGCACCCTTCGCGCCTGCCCTGCCCCGCCTCCCGGAGCCGGTCACCCGGAGCCCGCCCGCGAATCACCGGAGAGGCGCCGTCACGCCCCGACCTCCCGTCGCAGATACTCGGCGGTGAACGACTTGGGATGGCGCAGCAGTTCGGCCGGAGTGCCCTCGAACACGATCTCGCCGCCGTGCTTCCCGCCGTCCGGGCCCAGGTCGATCACCCAGTCCGCGCGCTTGACCACATCCATGTTGTGTTCGACGCAGATCACCGAGTTCCCCGCGTCCACCAGCCGGTCGAGCAGCGCCAGCAGGGTGCCCACGTCCGCCATGTGCAGCCCGGTGGTCGGCTCGTCCAGGACGTACACGCTGCCCGTACGGTGCAGTTGGGTCGCCAGCTTGATTCGCTGCCGCTCCCCGCCCGACAGCGAACTCAGCGGCTGACCGAGCGTCAGATAGGTCAGCCCCACGTCGTTCAGTGTCCGCAGCTTGCGCAGCATCGCCCGGTCGGCGCCGAACTCCCCGAAGAACGGGATCGCCTGAGCGGCCGTCATGTTCAGTACGTCGACGATCGACCTGCCGCCCACCCGCAGCGCCAGTACGTCGTCGTTGAACCGCCGCCCCTCGCACACCTGACAGACCGTCGTCACCGGATCCATGAACGCGAGGTCGGTGTAGATGATCCCGCGCCCCGCGCACCCGGCGCACGCACCCGAGGAGTTGAAGCTGAAGAGGCCCGGCTCGACACCGTTCTCCTTCGCGTACACCTTACGGATGATGTCCATGGCGCCGAGATACGACGCCGGGGTGGACCGCGACGAGGCCGTGATCGCGGTCTGGTCGATGACGATCGCGTCCGGGTGCGCCGTCGTGAAGACCTGCGAGACCAGCGTCGACTTGCCCGACCCGGCGACGCCGGTCACCGCCGTCAGCACCCCTGTCGGGAACCGTACGTCGATGCCCTTCAGATTGTGCAACGCGGCTCCGCGTACCGGCAGTTGGCCGGTGGGGGAGCGGAAGACGCCCTTAAGGGGCGTACGGCTCACGAGATGCCGACCGGTGAGCGTGCCGGCGTCCCGCAACCGCTCCACCGTCCCCTCGAACACCACGTGCCCGCCGTCCGCGCCCGCCCGCGGCCCCATGTCGACGACATGGTCGGCGATCGCCACGACGTCCGGATCGTGCTCCACCACCAGCACCGTGTTGCCCCGGTCGCGCAGCCGCCGCAGCAGATCGTTCAGCCGTCCCACGTCGCGCGGGTGCAGGCCGACGCTCGGTTCGTCGAAGATGAAGGTCAGCCCCGTCAGTGAACTCCCCAGATGGCGCACCATCTTGAGCCGCTGACCCTCACCGCCGGAGAGCGTGCTCGTCTCCCGGTCCAGGCTCAGATAGCCGAGGCCGATCCCCACCAGCCGGTCGAGCCGGGCGCGCGCGGCGTCGGCGATCGGCGTCGCCACCGGGTCGTCGATCCGTGCCAGCACATCCACCAGGTCGGCGACCTCCATCCGGGTGTAGTCGGCGATGCCCAGGCCGTCGATACGGGTAGCGAGCGCCGCCTCGTTGAGCCGCGCCCCGCCGCACGCGTCGCACACCCGCTGCGCGGTGAACCGGTTCGCCGCCTCCCTGCGCTTCTCGGACATGTTGGCCGTGTCCCGCTTGAGGAAAAGCCGGGTGAAACGGCCCACGACACCCTCGAACCTGACATCGGCCGAGCCCGTCCGCATCTCCACCTTGACGGTGAAGTCACCCCCGTGGAGCAGCAGTCGGCGCTCTTCGGCGGTGTACCGGTCGATCGGCTTGTCCGGGTCGAAGTGCCCCGACCCGGCGTACAGATTCCACTCCCAGCTGCCCACCGTCAGCCCCGGCAGCAGCAGCGCGCCCCCGTTCAGGGACTTCGACCAGTCGACCGCACGGTCGAGGTCGAGCCGGACCACCCGTCCCACGCCGTCGCACTCGGGACACATGCCGGACGGGTCGTTGAAGGAGTACGCGGTGGCCGCCCCCGCGCTGGGCGTGCCGTACCGCGAGAACAGCACCCGGATCACCGAGTAGATGTCGGTCATCGTGCCGACCGTGGAGCGAATGTTGCCGCCGACCGGTCTCTGGTCGATGACGATCGCCACCGACAGGTCGTCGATCGCCTCGACATGGGGGCGTTCGTGCTTGGGCAGCCGGTTCCTGATGAACGTCGTGAAGGTCTCGTTGAGCTGGCGCTGCGACTCCACGGCGATGGTGTCGAAGACGATCGAGGACTTGCCCGACCCGGAGACCCCGGTGAAGACGGTGATCCGGTCCTTTGGGATGGTCAGTGAGACGTCCTTGAGGTTGTTCTCACGGGCGCCCACGATGGTGATGTTCTGAGGCATGGGCCCGAAGCTAATCGGAAATCCAGACAGCCTCTGTCCGGATTTCCGATCGGCCTCACGTGTTTCTCCCGAGCCTCAGGACGGACCCCGGGACGGCACCTCAGGAGGTGCCTGACGCGCCCGCCGACGGCAGTCCCGCCCGTACCTCCCGCACCGTCGTGTCCCGCAGCTCGCCGTCCAGCACCAGCCACCGCGTGATGCCGATCGACTCCAGGAACGGCACGTCGTGGCCGGCCACGACGAGTGCGCCCCGGTACGACCCCAGCGCCGCCGTGAGCCGGCGCACGCTCGCCAGGTCGAGATTGTTCGTCGGCTCGTCCAGCATCAGCAGCCGGGGCGCCGGCTCCGCCAGCAGCAGGGCGGCGAGCGACGCGCGGAACCGCTCCCCGCCCGACAGGGTCCCGGCAGGCTGGTTCGCCCGAGTGCCCCGGAACAGGAAGCGGGCGAGCCGCGCCCGGATCTCGTTGTGCGTGGCGGCGGGCGCGAACCGCGCCACGTTCTCCACCACGGACAGCGTGTCGTCCAGGACATCGAGCCGCTGCGGCAGGAAGCGCGTCGGTACCAGGGCCTCGGCCTCGCCGGAGACCGGCGCCAGCTCCCCTGCGACCGTCCGCAGCAGCGTTGTCTTTCCCACCCCGTTGCGGCCCACCAGCGCGATCCGCTCCGGGCCGTGGACGGTGAACTCGCCGTCGGCCCGCGCACCGTACCGCAGCTCCAGCTCGCGCAGCCGCAGCACTCCGACGCCTGGGTGCACCTCGGTGGCGGGCAGCTCGATCCGGATCTCGTCGTCGTCGCGTACCGCCTCCACCGCCTGGTCGAGCCGCTCCTTCGCCTCCGCGAGCTTTGTGGTGTGCATGATGCGGTGCTTGCCCGCCGAGACCTGCGCCTGGCGTTTGCGCTCCTGCATGATGGTCTTCGGCTCGCGCTTGGTGTCCCACATCTTCTGTCCGTAGCGCTTGCGCCTGGCCAACTTGACGTGGGCGTCCGTCAGTTCGCGCTTCTGCCGCTGTACGTCACTCTCGGCGACGCGCACCATGCGCTCGGCGGCCTCCTGCTCGACGGCCAGCGCCTCCTCGTACGCGGAGAAGTTCCCGCCGTACCAGGTGACGTCGCCGTCCCGCAGATCGGCGATCCGGTCGACGAGATCGAGCAGTTCACGGTCGTGGCTGACCACGACCAGCACGCCCGACCAGGCGTCGACGGTCCGGTAGAGCCGTCTGCGTGCGTACAGATCCAGATTGTTCGTCGGCTCGTCGAGCAGCAGCACCGAGGGGCGGGCCAGCAGCAGGGCCGCCAGCCGCAGCAGGACGCACTCGCCGCCCGACACTTCGCCGATGGTCCGGTCGAGTCCGATGTGTCCGAGACCGAGCTGGTCGAGGGTGGCGCGCGCCCGTTCCTCGACATCCCAGTCGTCGCCGATCGCGGCGAAGTTCTCCTCGCTCGCGTCTCCCGCCTCGACGGCGAGCAGCGCGGCGCGGGTACCGGCGATACCGAGCGCCTGGTCGACGCGGAGACCGGTGGCCAGCACGACGTCCTGCGGGAGGTAGCCGATCTCACCCACCGTGTTCGTCCTGCCGCCGGTCGGCGTGAGCGCGCCGGCGATCAGCTTCAACAGCGTTGACTTCCCCGACCCGTTGACCCCGACCAGACCGGTCCTGCCGGGGCCGACGGCCAGGTCGAAGTCCTCGAACACGACGGACCCGTCGGGCCAGGCGAAGGAGAGCGCGGAGCACGTGACATGGGGGGATGTAGACATGGAGGTCTCCAGGTTGCTGCGAAGGAAAGCGGGGCAACGGTGGGAGACACCGGCGGACGGCACCGGGAAAGGACGGCTCGACAGCCGAGGTCACACGCGGTGCGCGCGGGCAGAGGGCCGCGCCGCACGGTGTCTCAGGACCTCAGAAGATCAACGTCCCACTCCGTTCGGTGACAACAGGGCTGCTGAACACCGTACGAGGGCGCGGATGCGCGGGCAACGCGTTTTACGGCGGGGGCTCAGCAGGCGTCGCGCAGCAGTTCGGCGACGTCGTGGTCCAGATCGAGGTACAGATGCTCGCGGCCGACGGGAACGACGGTCTGCGAACGGTCCAGGAAACGCCGCACATCCGAGGTGCGGACATGGACCATCGCGACGCCCTCGGGGGCGTGGAACTCCAGGACCGTACGGTCGTAGCCGAACGGCCGCACCCGTACGTCACCGAGCCCGGCCGGCTCGTCCATCCCGACGGTCAGGAGTTCGCGCGAGAAGGCCCAGGCCACCTCGGTGCCCTCCAGCGTCGCCGTGGCCGGGAACGCCATCCGCACGGCGAACGGATCCTCGCCGTCGTAGCGCAGGGTCGCGGGAACGGTCTCCAGCTGCGGCGCCGAGGCGACCAGCCGGGCTTGCAGGGCCTGCTCGATGACGTTGGACAAGGCCAGCTCCCCTTATGCACGGCTCGGGCGGATGAGTGTCCTCCGCTACAGGGAAGGACGACGCAGCGCACTGAAGAGTGCTCGGCGAACGGCGTGACCTACGTCACCGTTTTCGTTACCGGCGGGTCGGGTGATCGGCGGCTCGCGATGAGGCCGGCGGACACGCCATAGTCTTGGCGCACCATGACGACGATCAGGACACCCGCCGACGAGGCCGAAGCCAGGGCGATCCAGGACGAGTTGCGCGAGCGCGTCGTGCTCGACGAGGCGGGGCCGGCCGCCGGGACCGGGTTGGTGACCGGGGTCGACGTCGCGTACGACGACGAGCGGGACATCGTCGCCGCCGCGGCCGTCGTCCTCGACGCGGCCACCCTCGCCGTCGTCGACGAGGCGACCGCCGTCGGCAGGGTCGCCTTTCCGTACGTACCGGGGCTGCTCGCCTTCCGGGAGGTCCCGACCGTCCTCGCCGCCCTCGACGGCCTGTCGTCGGACCCCGGACTGGTCGTCTGCGACGGCTACGGCCGCGCCCACCCGCGCCGCTTCGGGCTCGCCAGCCATCTCGGGGTGCTGACCGGGCTGCCCGTGATCGGTGTCGCCAAGAACCCGTTCACCTTCTCGTACGAGCAGCCCGGCGCCCGGCGTGGCGACTTCTCGCCGCTGCTGGCCGACGGCGGTGAGGAGGTGGGCCGGGCGCTGCGTACGCAGGACGGTGTGAAGCCCGTGTTCGTCTCGGTCGGGCACCGGACCGGCCTCGACACCGCCTGCGCGCACACCCTGCGGCTGTCCCCGGACTTCCGCATCCCGGAGACGACCCGCCGCGCCGACACGCTCTGCCGTCAGGCGCTGCGCGCGGCGACGCGGGACGCGCGCGGAAACTGATCCCGCGCGCAGCGATGAGTTTCGCGCGGTGCCCCGGTCTGCCCCTCTGAAAGCGGACAGCCATACGTAAGGGGCCACGCCATGACCGGCACAGCGGGCACGGTGACGTCGAAGGACGGCACATCGATCGCCTACCGTACGAGCGGCACGGGACCGGTCCTGATCCCGGTGACCGGCGCACTCGGCACCGGCACCGGCCCGCAGGACTCCGCCATCGGCGCGCCGCTGGCCACCGGGTTCACCGTCGTCGACTTCGACAGACGCGGACGGGGCCGCAGCGGGGACACCGAGCCCTACGCCGTGGCGCGCGAGGTGGAGGACATCGACGCGCTCATCGACGCGCACGGCGGACGGTCCGCCGTCTTCGGCTTCTCGTCCGGCGCCGCGCTCGCGCTGGCGGCGGCCGACGCGCTCGGCGCGAAGGTCAGCCAAGTCGCCGTGTACGAGCCGCCGTTCATCGTCGACGACAGCCGCCCGCCGCTGCCCGCCGACTATGTCGAGCGGATCAGGACCGCCGTGGCGGCGGGCCGCAGGGACCAGGCCGTGGGGCTGTTCCTGACCGACGCGGTCGGCATACCCGCCGAGTACGTCGACGCCATGAAGAACCAGCCCGCGGCCGGGACCGCGGAGGGCGAGATCCAGCCGCCGTCCTGGGCGGACATGGAGAAGATCGCCCACACCCTCGTGTACGACGGCCTCGTCATGGGCGACACGATGTCCGGCAACCCACTCCCGGCCGGTCTCTGGAGCGGCGTGAGCGCGCCGGTGCTGGTGATCTGCGGCGGTGAGAGCGAGCCCTTCATGCGGTCGGGTGCAAGGTCGGCCGCCGAGCTGCTGCCCCACGCCGAATACCGCGAACTGCCGGGCCAGAGCCACCAGTTCGACCCGGCGGCACTGGCGCCTCTGCTGCGCGATTTCCTCACCAGCCACATGACCTGAACCGACCGAACCGACCTGACCCACCGCGCACCGGGGGACGCCGACGGCGGGTCCCGTACGAGCGCGGCGGCCCGTGCTGGGGACGGGCCGCCGCGCTCTCCCGGTGCTCGGCTCTGCGATCGTCCCTGCCGTCCGTGGGCCGGACGGTCCATGAGCCCGAAACCGGCCCCGACGGCCACGGACACGATGTTCCCCACGGTCAGCTCCCCCCGACGTACGGCCGACGCCAGGCCACAGATTCCGTCGGGGGCGCCCTAGGGGGTGTCTTGCCGATCAGGCCGGATCAGGGAGCGGGGCCTGATCGACAAGACACCCCCTGGGGGATCAGCGTGAGTGCGCGACCCGGAACGTCATCCCGGCCGACCGCAGCCGGGCCAGCAGCGCGTCGCCCATCGCGGTGGCCGGGGTGACCTGGCCGGCCGTGGGGGGAAGGGGGTCGAACGCCAGGCTCAGCGCCGCCTCGGCGAGTATCTTCGCCGTCTCGTCGTAACCCGGATCACCGCCCGCGACCTCGGTGAACACCCTGCGCCCGCCGCCCTCGCCCACGAACCGCACCGTGAACCAACTGGCGCTCCTGCGCGCCTCGCTGGGCCCGGAGCCCGGTTCGAAACGGTTCATCAGCGCCCGCCGTACCGCCGGAACCTGCGCCAGCGCGACGCCCGTTCCCGCCGCCACCGTGCCGCCCAGGGCGACCGGCAGCGACTTGACCGCCGCAAAGTGCCGGTAGCGGAAGTCGGGGCCGTACCGGGGCAGTGCCGCCGCCGAGCGTGCCACCACCTGGGCGTCGAGCGTGGGCAGCGGCAGGGCCCAGGCGCCGGTCTCCTTGCTGAAGTGCGGCGTGCCCAGCGCCCCGACGGCCCGCCTGCCGACCAGCCGGGGCTCGTGCAGCCGCCGCTGCTTCGCGGCCTCCATGGTCTGCCGGCCACGGCTCACCGCGTTGAGGGCCGAGGCGAGGGTGCCGCCCGAGAAGAACGCGTTGGTGCGGACGAACCCGTCGATACGCAGCGGCACTTCGGCAGGCAGCTGCTGGACCGTGAAGTACGCGCCCAGGTCGTGCGGTACGGAGTCGAACCCGCAGGCGTGCACCAGCCGCGCCGCGGTCTGCCGCGCCCGGTCCTCGTACGCCAGATACATCCGGTCGACGAACTCCGGCTCGCCGCACAGATCCGCGTAGTCCGTCCCGGCCTCCGCGCACGCGGCGACCAGGTCCTCCCCGTGCCAGACGTACGGACCGACGGTCGTGGCGAGCACGCGGGTGGACTCGGCGAGCGCCCGCAGCGACGAGGGGTCGGAGGAGTCGGCGACCAGCAGCGGAAGGTCCGCGCAGCGCGGGGAGAGCATGGCCAGCCGGGTCCGCAGCTTCTCCAGCTTGGTCCGGTCGCGGCCGGCCACCGCCCAGCGGCAGCCCTCGGGCGCGGTCAGGGCGAGATATTCGGCCGTGAGCGTTCCGACGAAGCCGGTCGCCCCGAAGAGCACCACGTCGTACGGGCGTTCTGCCCCGTTCTGCCTGTTCATCGAGTCTCCGCCGTTCGAGCCGTGCCGCTGTCGGTGCCGTACCGGGGGCCGAGGCTAGTACCTGTCGCCCGCGGCGCCGGACCGGGGGAGCGCTGTCTTCGTGTGGAAGTCTGCGACCATTGACAGGAACAAGCGCTTGCTTGCCGAGCGGCCCCGTGGGCTTGTGCGGACTGGTGGGCGTTCCTAACATCACTGCTGTTACATCGTTGGTGTCACACCGCTGGGGGCTCACCATGACAGCGACAACGAACGGCCCGCTGGCCGGGGTGCGGGTGGTCGAGCTGGCCGGTATCGGGCCGGGCCCGTTCGCCGCCATGCAGCTGGCGGACCTCGGCGCCGATGTCGTACGCGTCGACCGGCCGGGCGGCGCCGGGCTCGGGATCGACCCCCGGTACGACCTCATGAACCGCAACAAACGCTCCGTACTCGTCGACCTCAAGGACGACGAAGGACCCGCCCGCGTCCTCGACCTCGTCGAGCGCGCCGACATCCTCATCGAGGGCTACCGCCCCGGCGTCGCCGAACGCCTCGGCATCGGCCCCGCCGAATGCCTCGCCCGCAACCCCCGCCTGGTGTATGGCCGGATGACCGGCTGGGGCCAGGACGGCCCGCTCGCCCAGCGCGCCGGGCACGACATCGACTACATCGCCGTCGCCGGCACTCTCTCCATGTTCGGTGAGGCCGACCGGCCGCCCACGGTCCCCGCCAATCTCGTCGGCGACTACGCGGGCGGCTCGCTCTACCTCGTCATCGGCGTCCTCGCCGCCCTCCAGCACGCCCGCACACCCGGCGGCACCGGCCAGGTCGTGGACGCGGCGATCGTCGACGGCGCCGCCCATCTGACCACGATGATCCACGCGATGTCGGCGGCCGGCGGCTGGCAGGACCGGCGCGGGGCGAACCTGCTGGACGGCGGAGCCCCCTTCTACGGCAACTACGAGACGGCCGACGGCGAGTACATGGCCGTCGGGGCGCTGGAGCAGCGCTTCTACAACGAGTTCATCGACCTGCTGGGCATCAAGGACGACGTACCCGCCCGGAAGGACTTCGCCCGCTGGGACGAGCTGAAGGCCGCGGTCACCGCCCGGTTCAAGGAGAAGACCCGCGCCGAGTGGACGGCCGTCTTCGAGGAGTCCGACGCCTGCGTGGCGCCCGTACTGTCGCTGCGCGAAGCGCCCGCCCACCCGCACCTCGTGGCCCGCGGCACCTTCACCGACCACGCGGGCATCACGCAGCCCGCCCCCGCGCCGCGCTTCTCGGCGACGCCCACCTCCGTACGGAGCGCGCCGGCGCTGCCGGGGGCGGACGCCGGGCGGATCGCCGAGGACTGGGACGTACCGAGCCTCCGCAGCGGCAGCGCGAACCCCACCACCCCCAACGACCCCGAAAGGCCGCCGTCTTGAGTACCGAAGCGTATGTGTACGACGCGATCCGCACCCCGCGTGGTCGCGGCAAGGCCAACGGTGCCCTGCACGGCACCAAGCCGATCGATCTCGTCGTCGGCCTGATCCACGAGATGCGCGACCGGTTCCCCGGCCTGGACCCGGCGGCGATCGACGACATCGTCCTCGGCGTCGTCAGCCCGCTCGGTGACCAGGGCTCCGACATCGCGCGGATCGCCGCCGTCGCCGCCGGGCTGCCGGACACCGTCGCCGGCGTCCAGGAGAACCGCTTCTGCGCCTCCGGCCTCGAAGCCGTCAACCTGGCCGCCGCCAAGATCCGTTCGGGCTGGGAGGACCTGATCCTGGCCGGTGGCGTCGAGTCGATGTCGCGCGTGCCGATGGGCTCCGACGGCGGCGCCTGGGCGATGGACCCGATGACCAGCTTCCGGGTGGGCTTCGCCCCCCAGGGCATCGGCGCCGACCTGATCGCCACCATCGGCGGTTACACGCGGCGCGACGTCGACGAGTTCGCCGCGCTGTCGCAGGAGCGCGCGGCGGCGGCCTGGAAGGACGGCCGGTTCGCCCGCTCCGTCGTCCCCGTCCGCGACGCCAACGGACTCACCGTCCTCGACCGCGACGAACATCTGCGCCCCGGCACCACCGCCGACTCGCTGGCCGCGCTCAAGCCCTCGTTCGCGCAGATCGGCGACCTCGGGGGATTCGACGCGGTGGCGCTCCAGAAGTACCACTGGGTCGAGAAGATCGACCACGTCCACCACGCGGGCAACTCCTCCGGCATCGTCGACGGCGCGTCCCTCGTCGCGATCGGCTCGCGCGAGACCGGCGAGCGGTACGGCATGACGCCGCGCGCCCGTATCGTCTCGGCCGCCGTGTCCGGCTCCGAGCCCACGATCATGCTCACGGGCCCAGCGCCCGCCAGCCGCAAGGCACTCGCCAAGGCCGGACTGACCATCGACGACATCGACCTCGTGGAAATCAACGAGGCGTTCGCCGCCGTCGTCCTGCGCTACGTCGCCGACATGGGGCTCTCCCTGGACAAGGTCAACGTCAACGGCGGGGCCATCGCGCTCGGCCATCCGCTCGGCGCCACCGGCGCGATGATCCTCGGCACCCTCGTGGACGAACTGGAGCGCCGGGACAAGCGGTACGGCCTCGTCACGCTCTGCGTCGGCGGCGGCATGGGTGTCGCCACGATCGTCGAACGCGTCTGACCTTCCGTCCTCTCCCCACGCATCTCTACGGAGCAGCAGCATGAGCGAGTCCACCACCATCCGCTGGGAGCAGGACGCGACAGGCGTCGTCACCCTCGTCCTCGACGACCCCGCCCAGTCGGCCAACACCATGAACCAGGGCTTCCGGACCTCGATCGCCGCGATCGCGGCACGCGCGGAGGCCGAGAAGGACAGTATCCGCGGCATCATCGTCACCTCCGCCAAGAAGACCTTCTTCGCCGGCGGCGACCTCAAGGACATGATCAAGCTCGGTCCGGGCGACGCCCAGCAGGCGTTCGACGCCGGCCTGGCCGTCAAGCGCGCCCTGCGCACCATCGAGACACTGGGCAAGCCTGTCGTCGCCGCCATCAACGGCGCAGCCCTGGGCGGCGGTTACGAGATCGCCCTGGCCTGCCACCACCGCGTCGCGCTCGACGCGCCCGGCTCGAAGATCGGCCTGCCCGAGGTCACCCTCGGCCTGCTGCCCGCGGGCGGCGGCGTCACCCGTACCGTACGGCTCCTCGGCATCTCCGACGCGCTCCTCAAGGTGCTGCTCCAGGGCACGCAGTACTCGCCGCGCCGCGCGCTGGACAGCGGCCTCGTCCATGAAGTCGCCGCCACCACCGAGGAGATGCTGGACAGGGCGCGCGCCTTCATCGACGCCCACCCCGAGTCCTGGCAGCCGTGGGACGTCAAGGGCTACAGGATCCCCGGCGGTACGCCGTCCAACCCGCGCTTCGCCGCCAACCTCCCCGCCTTCCCCGCCAACCTCCGGAAGCAGACCGGCGGCGCGCCCTACCCCGCCCCCCGCAACATCCTCGCCGCCGCCGTCGAGGGCTCGCAGGTCGACTTCGAGACCGCGCAGACCATCGAGGCCCGGTACTTCACCGAACTGGTCACCGGGCAGACCGCCAAGAACATGATCCAGGCGTTCTTCTTCGACCTCCAGGCGGTCAACTCGGGTGCCAGCCGTCCCCAGGGCACCGAGAAGCGCCCGGTGCGCAAGGTCGCCGTCCTCGGCGCCGGGATGATGGGAGCGGGAATCGCCTACTCCTGCGCCCGCGCCGGTATCGACGTCGTTCTCAAGGACGTCACGGCCGAGGCGGCGGCCAAGGGCAAGGCGTACTCGGAGAAGCTGCTGACCAAGGCGGTCGCGCGGGGCCGTAGGACCGAGGCCGAACGGGACGCGCTGCTCGCGCGGATCACCCCCACCGGCGAGGTGGCGGACCTCGCGGGCTGCGACGCCGTGATCGAGGCGGTCTTCGAGGACACGGCGCTCAAGCACAAGGTGTTCCAGGAGATCCAGGACGTGGTCGAGCCCGACGCGCTGCTGTGCTCCAACACCTCGACGCTGCCCATCACCGCCCTCGCCGAAGGAGTCGCCCGGCCCGCCGACTTCATCGGTCTGCACTTCTTCTCACCTGTCGACAAGATGCCGCTCGTGGAGATCATCAAGGGCGGGAAGACCGGCGACGAAGCACTCGCGCGCGCCTTCGACCTGGTACGGCAGATCAAGAAGACGCCGATCGTCGTCAACGACTCGCGTGGCTTCTTCACCTCGCGCGTCATCGGCCGCTTCATCAACGAGGGCGTCGCGATGGTCGCCGAGGGCGTCGAGCCCGCCTCCGTCGAGCAGGCGGCGGCGCAGGCCGGCTACCCCGCCAAGGTCCTCTCGCTGATGGACGAGCTGACCCTCACCCTGCCGCGCAAGATCCGGAACGAGACCCGGCGCGCGGTCGAGGAGGCGGGCGGCACCTGGATCCCGCACCCGGCGGACGTGGTCATCGACCGCATGGTGGAGGACTTCGGCCGCACCGGCCGCAGCGGCGGCGCGGGCTTCTACGACTACGCCGAGGACGGCAGCCGCGCCGGCCTCTGGCCGGGCCTGCGCGAGCACTTCACCAGGCCGGAGGTGGACGTGTCGTTCACCGACCTGAAGGAGCGCATGCTCTTCTCGGAGGCGCTGGACTCCGTGCGCTGCCTGGACGAGAACGTCCTGACGACGGTCGCCGACGCCAACATCGGCTCCATCATGGGCATTGGCTTTCCGGCCTGGACCGGTGGAGTGCTCCAGTACATCAACGGGTACGAGGGCGGCCTGCCGGGCTTCGTCGCGCGGGCGGGTGAGCTGGCCGCGACGTACGGGGAGCGCTTCGCGCCGCCCGCGTCGCTGGTGGCGAAGGCGGAGCGGGGCGAGACGTACCACGACGGCTGATCCCTTCGTGCGGGCCGCGTCACCCTTGCGTGAACGCGGCCCGCAACTCCTCCTTCAGCGACCGCTGGAAGGCCGTCACCAGCGCCTGCACGACCATCGGCTGCATATGGGCCGACAGCGACTTCATAGCGGCCACCCGCTCCGGGTCCGGCTCGCTCCCCTCGTACGGACTCCACACCTCGTCCCGGAAGAGCCGCGACAACTGGTGCGCGGCCGAGCGGGTGTGCTCCAGCAGGACCGTACGGGCGGCGAGGATCGTCTCGTGCGCGATCGGCACGTCCAGCAGCTCGACGCCGAGGCGCAGCAGCCCCGGATCGACCCGGTAGCGGCCGGGAGCCTCGGCACGCGCCAGGACGCCCATGGCCGCGAGCCGGTCGACGTCGTCCTCGGCCAGGGCGCGTCCCGCGCGCCGCTCCAGCTCCGCCCGCGTCGCGTCCTCCGCCGAGTCCGGCGCCCAGGTCGCCACCAGCGCCCGGTGGATCGCCAGGTCGTTCGCGCTCAGGTCCGGCGGCAGCTGCTCCAGATACCGCTCGATCGCCGCGAGGGTCATGCCCTGGTGCTGAAGCTCCTCGATGAGTGCGAGCCGGGCGAGATGGTCAGGGCCGTAGTGGCCGACCCGGCGCGGCCCGATCACCGGGGGCGGCAGCAGACCGCGGGTGCTGTAGAAGCGGATGGTGCGCACGGTGACACCGGCCCGCGCGGCCAGCTCGTCGACGGTGAGCGTCGGCTCCCCGGGCCCGGCCCCCGCCTCGGTCGCGCTCTCCCCTGCGGCCTCTGTGTCCATACCGACAGTATTGCTGTCTCACCACTACTGCGAAAGATGATCGAGGACCACGAGGGGCACCGGTGGGGTACTGTGACCGGCCTACGTACAGCACGACCGGAGGAGGTGGGACCCATTACCGCAGTGTCAGGCCGGGTGCTCCCCTCCCACGGCCGCGCGGTCCTTCCGACAGGCTGAGACCGCCGGAGCGCCCGTCAGCGCCCCGAAAGGTTTCCATGTCGGTAACACGCTCCTTGTCGTTCTCCTCCGCACTGCCCTCCCTCCCCGCCGTCGTCACCAGGCTCCGCGCCGCCGGCTGTGTCTTCGCCGAGGACGAGGCGCGGCTCCTGGTCTCCGCCGCGCGGACCCCCGCCGACCTCACCGACATGGTGAGCCGCCGCGCCGCCGGACTGCCCCTGGAACATGTCATCGGCTGGGCCGAGTTCTACGGCCTGCGGATCGCCGTCGACGCCGGGGTCTTCGTCCCCCGGCGCCGTACCGAATTCCTCGTACGGCAGGCGGCGGCCCTGGCCCACCAGGCCACCGCCGGACGGCCCGCCGTCGTCGTCGACCTGTGCTGCGGCTCCGGCGCGCTCGGTGCCGCGCTGCTCGCGACGGCGCACGGCCACGTCGAGCTGTACGCCTCCGACATCGACCCGGCCGCCGTCGCCTGCGCCCGCCGCAACATCGCCCCGGGCGGCACGGTCCTCGAAGGGGACCTCTTCGAGGCGCTGCCGGACGACCTTCGGAGCCGTATCGACATCCTTCTCGCCAACGTGCCGTACGTCCCCACCGAAGAGGTCGGACTCCTGCCGAGCGAGGCGCGCGACCACGAGCCGCTGGTGGCGCTCGACGGCGGCGCCGACGGGCTCGACGTCCTGCGGCGCGTGAGCGCCGAGGCGTCCCGCTGGCTGGCACCCGGCGGACATCTGCTGTTCGAGACCAGTGAGCGCCAGGTGCCGGACGCCGTCGGCACGGTCGGCGGCGACGGACTCGCACCACGGGTCGTGACGTCCGAGGAGTGGGACGCGACCGTCGTCGTAGCCCAGCACAGGGGCGGCCTTCCGGTTGTGTCCAGCCGTCAAGACTCGAACGCACAACGGCGTTGACCGACACACAACTGCCTTCTCTGTCAGGTCTATTGACACTTACGTTTCAGAAGTTTTACGTTCCTTTGCATCTGAGAGCGCTCTCGGACCCCCTTCCCCCCCATGACTTCGAGGTGCCGTCCATGCCCACCTCCCGCCCCGGACGACCGGCCTCGGTGCTGGTTCTGGTCACCGCCATGGCCGCCGTCGGACTCGGTCCCGCCGCCGGTCCCGCGTCGGCCGCGAACATCCCTGTCGGCTCCGGCAGTTACTCCGACACCCGCCCCGCCGGCACGTCGGGGCCGACGAACAACGTCGGCGCCCCGGTCACGCCCAAGCTGACCGAGGCGGCCAAGGACCGGCCGGTGCCCACCAACGACTGGTGGACCTCGCTCGCCTATCAGCGGTACGGCGACAACCCGTACTCCACCCCGATGTACGGCCACCCGCTCACCTACCAGGCCACCGCCGGCGGACTGGAGGTCGGCTATCCCACGACCCCCGCCATCGTGGGTGACGGCCGGCAGTACGAGTACGCGCACAAGGCCGATCTCACCCTCGGCCTGTCCGGCCTCAACTCCCCGGACACCAAGGCCGACGACTGGTCCGACTGGACCGTCACGCCCTACTGGTCCGACGGCACCCGCACGCTGCGGACCACCATCGGCCACGGCATGCCCTACGTGTACGCCAAGGGCTCCGGCGGCGACGCCAGCATCACCACCGCCGCCGCACCGACCGTCTTCGCCGACGACGGCAACGTCCTCGGCATCACCGTCTCCGGCCACCACTACGCGCTCTTCGCGCCGACCGGCAGCGACTGGTCGGTCTCGGGCTCCACCCTCACGGCCGGACTCGGCGCGAAGGACTACTTCTCGCTCGCGCTCCTGCCGTCCGAGGACGCGCTCGCGACGTACACCAAGTACGCCTTCAGCTTCGTCACCGGCTCCACGACGAGCTGGAACGCCGGGGGCGGCGACGTCGAGGCGACGTACACCCTCACCACCGAGCCGCAGGAGGGCACCGAGACGGGCACCCTCCAGGCCCTCTACCGGCACCAGTGGCTCAACACCACCGACCAACTCACCCCGTACACCTACGTGTCACCGCGCGGCACGATGAAGGTGCGCGAGTCCACGTCCTTCACCACCCGCCAGAAGGCGTCCGGTGTCCTGCCCGCACTGCCCAAGTCGAACGGGGTCGACGCGGCGGCGCTCAAGGCGCAGTTGGACGACGTGGTGAACGCCGGCGACCCGTTCTCGGGCGCGACCGACACCTACTGGACGGGCAAGGCGCTCGGCCGGCTCGCCCAACTGGCCCCGATCGCCGACCAGATCGGCGAGAGCGCGACCCGCGACAGAATCGTGGACCTGCTGAAGGGCCGTCTTGAGGAGTGGTTCACGGCGGGTGGCGCCAGTGAGTTCAGCTACGACGACGACTGGAAGACGCTGACCGGATACCCGGCGTCGTACGGCAGCGACACCGAACTCAACGACCACCACTTCCACTACAGCTACTACGTCTACGCGGCGGCGATCGTCGCCCAGTACGACCAGGCGTGGGCGGCGGAGTCCGCCTGGGGCGGGATGGTCGAGACGCTGGTACGGGACGCGGCCAACCCGAGCCGTACGGACAGCGACTTCCCGTTCCTGCGCGGCTTCGACGTGTACGCGGGCCACAGCTGGGCCTCCGGCCACCAGGGCTTCGCCGCGGGCAACAACCAGGAGTCGTCGTCGGAGTCCATCAACCTCAGTGCCGGACTGGTCCTCTGGGGTTCGGCGACGGGCAACGACGAACTGCGCGAGCTGGGTTCGTATCTGCTGGCCACCGAGTCCGAGGCGATCGGCCAGTACTGGTTCGACGCCGACCAGGAGGTCTTCCCGGCGGACTTCGCACGCGGCACGGTCGGCATGGTGTGGGGCAGCGGCGGTGCGTACTCCACCTGGTGGACCGCCAACCCCGAGGAGATCCACGGCATCAACGTCCTTCCCGTGACCGGGGGTTCACTCCACCTGGGCCGTGAGAAGGAGGCCATCGGCCGCAACATCGCCGAGATGGAGAAGGAGAACGGCGGGCCCGCCGTCGAATGGCGCGACATCCTCTGGGAGTTCGAGGCCATCGCCGACCCGGCGGCGGCGAAGGCCAAATGGGACGCGGGCCAGGCGGCGCTGTCCCCGGAGGCGGGCGAGTCCAAGGCCCACGTCCACCACTGGATCGGCACCCTCGACGCGGTCGGCGCCCCCGACCCGACGGTGACCGGGTCGATCCCCACCTCGGCCGTCTTCACGAAGGGCGGGGTGAGCACGTACACGGCGCACAACTTCGCGTCGACGGAGCGGACGGTCACGTTCTCGGACGGTACGACGCTCACGGTGCCCGCCCGCTCCACGGCGAGCAGCACGGGCTGATCCCCGAACCGCCGTCCCCCGACCGCGGCGGGTCTCCGGCCTGATCGGAACGACACTCCTCAGGCCGAGGCCCGCCGCACCAGCGTCGTCGGCGTGATCACGGACGCCGGCGCCCGCGCCTCCGTGCTCTCCCTGTCGAGACCCCGCAGCAGCAGCCGCGCCATCAACCGCCCCTGCCCCTCCACGTCCTGCCGGATCGTGGTCAGCGGCGGGTCGGTGTCCTCGGCGATGGACACCATGTCGTCGAAACCGACCAGCGCCACCTCATCCGGCACCGAGACCCCGCGCTCGCGCAACACCCGCAGCGCACCCGACGCCATCAGGTCGTTGGCCGCGAACACCGCGTCCAGATCGGGACGCCGGTCCAGCAGTTCCTTCATCGCCCGCGCGCCGCTCTCCACCGTGAACCCGCCCTCGCTGATCAGCGTCGGGTCGGCGTCGAGCAGCACGTCGCGGTAGCCGTCGAGCCGGTCCGTGGACGAGGTCTGGTCGCGCGGACCCGCGATGTGCGCGATGCGCTCGCGCCCGAGATCGCGCAGATACTGCACGGCCGCCCGCGCTCCGCCGCGATTGTCCGCGTCCACGTACGGCACGCCCTGGTCGCTCGGCGCGGACGTCCAGCTCGGCCGGCCGCCGTACACCGTCGGTGTCCCCGACCTGCGGATGATCGCGGGCAGCGGGTCGTCGATGTGCAGCGAGAAGGCGAGCGCGCCGTCGACATGGCCGCCCGCCAGATACCGGGCGATCCGCCCGAAGTCGCCGGGGCCTTCGAGCAGGAGCAGCACCAGTTGGGTGTCGTGGGCGGTCAGTTCCTTGCTGATGCCGCGTATCTGCTGCGAGAAGAACGGGTCCGAGAAGATCCGGATCTCCGGCTCGGCGATGATCACGGCGACCGCGCCGGTCCGCCGGGTGACCAGCGTGCGGGCCGCGTGGTTCGGCACGTACCGCAGCTCCTCCACGGCCCTGAGCACCTTGTCGACCAGTGGCTGCCGCACCCCGGCGCCGCCGTTGACCACGCGGGACGCCGTGGCACGGGAGACACCGGCACGTGCCGCGACGGCTTCCAGCGTGGGCCGGGGCCCAGGTGACTGCTCGGGCAAGGCGGGCGCTCCTCGTAGGCGAAGGTGCCCGTACGGGCAGCCGGGCCGGTACAGGGTATCCGCTGCCTCCGCCGCGCAGAGAGCGCTCCCAAGCGCCGACGCGCGCTTCACGCGACGGCCCGTACCCGCCTCAGCAGGGACGGCGCCAGTCTCCCGACATAAGGCTGATCGCGGACAACCCTCTGTCGCACCGCTGTTCACCGGAGTACGTTTCCGCCCCATGGAAATCCGTTCACGGGGCATGTGTCTGTCGGACCACCCCGCCGAGCATCGGAGACCGCAGCAGATGAGAACGTCCCGGATTCGCACGCTCGTCCTCTCGGCGGCGGCAGCCGCCCTCGTCGTTCCCCTCACCGCACTTCCCTCGTCGGCCGTCTCCTCCGGTCCGGCCGACACCCCGCCGCGTACCGGCTTCGAAGAGAGCGACGGCGCCGACTGGACCACCCTGGCGCAGGAGCAGGAATTCCTCGCGGCCGTCGACCGCGGCGGAGACCGGGTCGAGGTCAGCACCATCGGCACCACCAAGCAGGGCCGCCCGCTCAACCTCGTCGAACTGGGCAACAAGCGCTCGGCGACCAGTCTCCTGCTGATCTGCAGCCAGCACGGCGACGAGCCGTCGGGCCGCGAGGCCTGCCTCACCACCGTCCGCGACCTCGCCTATCCCAAGGACCGCGCGACGAAGCGCTTCCTGGACCGTACGAGCGTGCTGGTCGTGCCGACCGCCAACCCCGACGGCCGGGCCGCCGACACCCGCGGCAACTCCGACGGCGTCGACATCAACCGCGACCACATCGCGCTCAAGACCGCCGAGGGCCGCACCATGGCCGCCCTCACCCGCGACCGCGAGCCCGACGTCATCTACGACCTGCACGAGTACGGAGCCACGCCGCCGTACTACGACAAGGACCTCTTCGACCTCTGGCCGCGCAACCTCAACACCTCCTCCCGCGTGCACAAGGAGGCGCAGACCCTCTCGGAGGCGTACGTACGCCCGGCCGCCCGCGCCGAGGGCCACTCCATCGGCACGTACGGCATCTGGACCGACCCCGTCACCGGCGACCCGATCAAGCAGACGGCGGGCGACGGGCAGGAGCGCATCCTGCGCAACGCCTCCGGCGTCAAGCACTCCGTCGGCCTGCTCATCGAGAGCCGCGTCGACGCCCTGTCCGAAGCCGAGCAGAACGACCCCGCGCTGAACCACCAGCGCCGCGTCGTCAGTCAACTCGACTCCCTGAAGGGCCTGTTCGGTTACGCCGACGAGCGCCGCGCCCAGATCTCCACCGCCACCGCCCTGTCCCGCGCCGCCGGACTGCTCGACCGCGGCGCGATCTACCTCGGCGGCGCCGACAACGAGCCGGCGACGCCCGAGGACACCGTCGAGAACCCGCCCTGCGGCTACCGGCTCGACGCCGCCCAGTACGCGGATGTGAAGGACGAACTGGCGCTGCACGGCGTCAAAGCCCTGCCCGCGAGCGCCGACGGCGCCTTCGTTCCGCTGCGTCAGTCCCAGCGCAAGCTGATCCCGCTCCTGCTCGACGGACGCGCCACGTACCACCTCACCGTTGGACAACCGGTGGAGGCTTGTTGATAGAAAGAGACTCAAATCACAAGTGCTAAGGCGTAACGGAGCCCCCACGCACGCTCCGTGAAACCCCCGGAAGGTGTTGCTCGTGCCGCAGGACGCTCAGAAATCGGGAGCCGAAGGAGCCGGAGGAGGTCCGCCGTCGGTCACGACGGCGGGTCCCGGCCACCCCCAGGACTCCCAACACCCCCAGACCGACCGGGTGGTGTTCGGTGTCACGGCCGTCCTCACCCTCGCCTTCGTCATCTGGGGATCGGTCGCGACCGACTCCCTGGAGGACGTGTCGAGTTCCATGCTCTCCGGTCTCATCCACAACGGTGGCTGGGCGTTCGTCCTGGTGGCCTCGGGGTTCGTGGTCTTCGCCCTCTGGCTGGCGATCAGCCGCTACGGCAAGATCACACTCGGTGAAGAGGGTGAGAAGCCCGAGTTCAGGACCGTCTCCTGGGTCGCGATGATGTTCAGCGCCGGCATGGGCATCGGCCTGATGTTCTTCGGCGTGAACGAACCGCTCACCTTCTTCACCAGCCCGCCGCCCGGCACCAACCCGCCGGACGCGGCGGCGGCCACCGAAACCGCCATGGCCACCACGCTGTTCCACTGGACCCTGCACCCCTGGGCCATCTACGCCGTCGTCGGCCTCGCCATCGCGTACAGCACCTTCCGGCGCAAGCGGCGCCAGACGATCAGTGCCGTCTTCGTGCCACTCATCGGCGAGAAGCACGCGAACGGCACCCCCGGCCGCGTCATCGACATCCTCGCGATCTTCGCGACCCTCTTCGGCTCGGCCGCCTCGCTGGGCCTCGGCGCACTCCAGATCGGCAGCGGATTCACCGAGCTGAACTGGCTCGACACCGTCACCACCGGACTGCTCGTCACCATCATCGCCGTCCTGACCCTGGCGTTCGTCGCCTCCGCGGTCTCCGGCGTCGAGAAGGGCATCCAGTGGCTCTCCAACACCAACATGGTGCTGGCGCTGCTCCTGGCCCTGTTCGTGTTCGTCCTCGGCCCGACGGTCTTCATCCTCGACCTGCTGCCGACCTCGATCGCGGCCTACTTCGGCGACCTCGCCGAACTGGCCGGCCGCACCGAGGCCAGCAGCGGCCGGGGCGTCGCCGAATGGCTCGGCAGCTGGACGGTCTTCTACTGGGCGTGGTGGATCTCCTGGACGCCCTTCGTCGGCATGTTCATCGCCCGCATCAGCCGCGGCCGGACGATCCGTCAGTTCGTGGGCGGCGTCATCCTCGTACCGAGCACCGTGAGCCTGATCTGGTTCGCCATCTTCGGCGGGTCGGCCATCAGGCTCCAGGAGCGCAAGGGCGAACTCGTCAAGGAGGCGACGCCCGAGGGCCAACTCTTCCAACTGCTCCAGGACTTCCCGATCGCCACCGTCACCAGCCTGCTGGTGATGATCCTCGTCGGCATCTTCTTCGTCTCCGGCGCCGACGCCGCGTCCATCGTGATGGGCACGCTCTCCCAGAAGGGCCACTTCGAGCCCAGCAAGTACGTGATCGTCTTCTGGGGTGTGCTGACCGGCGCCGTCGCGGCGGTGATGCTGCTCGTCGGCAACGGCGGCGGCGACGCGCTGAAGGGGCTGCAGAACATGACGATCCTGGTGGCCGCGCCGTTCGCGCTCGTCATGATCGGCATGTGTGTGGCCCTGATGAGCGACCTGCGCCGTGACCCGCTGATCATCCGTGAGGAGCGGGGCGTCGAGGTCGTCGAGTCGGCCGTCATCGCCGGACACGAGCAGTACGACGGCGACTTCGAGATCCAGATCGGCCCGACGCCCGACGACGAACCGACCGGGCGCACCCCGGAGACGTCGGCGCCGCGCTGAGTCGGCTCACGGGTACGACAGGCCGCCCGGCCCCGGCGCCGCGGGTTCACCCCGCCAGCCGGGCGGCCTCCTCCGCACAGCCCCAGGCCACGGTGACGCCCGCGCCACCGTGGCCGTAGTTGTGCACCAACCGTGCTCCGCCCGGCAGTTGACCGGCCTCGACCCGTACGCGCGCTCGTGCTGGCCGCAGCCCCACCCGGTGCGCGAGCACCCGCGCACCCCTCAGCTCCGGACGCAGTACGGCGCAGCGCTCGACGATGGCGGCGGCGGTCGCCGGGTCGGGCCGCAGGTCCCACGAGTGGTCCTCTGCGGTCCCGCCGAGGACCAGACCGAACGGCTGCGGAAAGAGGTACGCCAAACCGGCCGCGCCCCCGCCCCCGTCCCCACCCTTCGACACCAACCACTCCTCGATTCCCGGGTTCTCGACCACCACGAGCTGCCCGCGCACCGGGAACACCGACGCGTCGGGCACCAACTCGCGGGCCCCCAGCCCCGAGCAGTTGACCACGACGGGAGCCTCGGCCGCCGCCTCCTCCAGAGCGCCGACCGTACGCGGCTCCACGCTCCCGCCGGCGGCGTGCAACCGCCCCTCCAGATACCGCAGATGCGCCGGCATGTCGATCAACGGCACCCGGCCGCGCAACGCCTGACCGCACCCGGCGGGCAACTCCCCGGGCCGCGCCTCCCGCAGCTCCGGCAGCTCCCGCACCCAACTCCCCAGCCCCGCCGGAGCGGTGCCGGTCATCAGACCCGCCACCACGCGGACGCCCGTCGCCTCCGGATCCCGCGCCAGCGCCACGTACTCCCGCAACGACCGCAGGGACCACGGGCCGACGCGCTCGGCGGGCTCGATCCGATACGGCCAGAACAGCGCGCCCGCCACCGCCGACGTGGTCCGCTCGGCGGCGTCCCGCGACCACACGCGGACCCGCCGCCCCCGCTCGGCGAGCACGACGGCGCTCGTCAGCCCGACGACCCCGCCACCGACCACGATCACCGTCTCACTCATGCCGGGACCGTAGCGGAGGAGGAATTCGTTGGACATCCCGCCGGCCGGACGCGAAGCTCGGTCCAGCACGACATGGACCGACGATGGCCCCGGCGAGCCGCGAATCGCCGTACGACATGAGTCCACACCCCCGGAGGCCGGCCTCCTCGCGCCGATGACGGCGATCCGTCCCCGTACCCCCGGCGAACTGCGCCGCAGCCGCCGCCCCCGCGCCCACTCCTGCTGGGACCACCTCTACGCGGCGCCGCTGTGGCCCCTGCACGGCGCCAACCTCGGCACCCTCGCCCGCACCTGCGACGCGGTCGGCGCGTGCCTGGCGCTGCCGCGCTTCTCCTGGGTCCCGGAGGCACTGGCACGCGGCAACACCCTGCGCAGACCCCCGTGCGTCCACTGGACGGGCGACCCGCTCGGCTGGCTCGCCAGGCAGCGGGAGCGCGGCGCGCACGTCGTGGGGGTCGAGCTGGCCGACGAGGCGGTACGCCTGGCGGACCTGCCCGCCGCACGCCGGCCCACCGTCATGGTCCTCGGCCACGAACAGCACGGCATCCCGCCGGAAGCCCTGGACCTGTTGGACACCTGCGTGGAAATCCCGATGCTCGGCACCGGTGCCAGCCTCAATGTCGCCGTGGCCGGGAGCCTGGGGCTCTACAGACTGGCGGGCCTGCTCTGACCACGGCCCCACGTCCTCCGCACCCTAGAATCGACGGTCTGATGACTGCCACCCTCGTCGCCAAGAATCTCGCCGCAGGCCACGGCGACCGCTCACTCTTCGCCGGGCTCGACCTCGTCGTCGCGCCCGGTGACGTGATCGGTCTCGTCGGAGTCAACGGAGCCGGGAAGTCGACCCTGCTCCGGCTGCTCGCCGGGCTCGACACGCCCGAGGACGGGGCGCTGAGCCTGTCCCCGCCCACCGCGACGGTGGGACACCTCCCGCAGGAGCCCGAGCGCCACCCCGGCGAATCCGTACGGGACTTCCTGGCCAGGCGTACGGGCGTCAGCGGCGCCCAGGCCACCCTCGACGTGGCCACCCAGGCCCTGGTCGACGGGGCGCCCGGCGCGGACGACGCGTACGCCGTCGGCCTGGAGCGCTGGCTCGGGCTCGGCGGCGCCGACCTCGACGAACGCGCCGAAGAAGTCGCCGCGTCCCTCGGCCTGACCGTGGGCCTCGACCAGCCGATGACCGCGCTCTCCGGCGGCGAGGCGGCCCGCGCCGGCCTCGCGTCCCTGCTGCTGTCCCGTTACGACGTCTTCCTCCTGGACGAGCCGACGAACGACCTCGACCTCGACGGCCTCGAACGCCTCGAATCCTTCGTCACCGGCCTCCGGGCCGGAACGGTCCTCGTCAGCCACGACCGCGAGTTCCTCACCCGCACCGTCACCAAGGTCCTCGAACTCGACCTGGCCCAGCAGCAGGTCAACCTCTTCGGCGGCGGCTACGCCGCGTATCTCGAAGAACGTGAGCGGGCCCGGCAGCACGCCCGCGAGGAGTACGACGAGTACGCCGACAAGCGGGCCGCCCTCCAGGGGCGGGCCCAGACGCAGCGCTCCTGGATGGACAAGGGCGTCAAGAACGCCCGCCGCAAGGCCACGGACAACGACAAGATCGGCCGTAAGTTCCGCTCCGAGTCCACCGAGAAGCAGGCCGCGAAGGCCCGCCAGACCCAGCGCCTGATCGAACGCCTCGACGCCGAGGCCGTCGACGAGCCCCGCAAGGAGTGGGAACTCCGGATGGAGATCGCCTCGGCGCCGCGCTCCGGCTCGGTCGTCGCGACGCTGAACGGCGCCGAAGTCCGGCGCGGCGACTTCCACTTCGGGCCCGCCTCGCTCCAGATCGACTGGGCGGACCGGGTCGCCATCACCGGCGCGAACGGCGCGGGCAAGTCCACCCTGCTGGGGCTGCTCCTCGGACGGCTGTCACCGGACGCGGGCGCGGCCTCGCTCGGCTCGGGCGTGGTGGTCGGCGAGGTCGACCAGGCCCGCGCGCTGTTCCACGGCACGGAGACGTTGCTGGACGCGTTCTGCGCGGCCGTGCCGGAGACGGAGCCGGCCGAAGTCCGCACGCTGCTGGCCAAGTTCGGCCTCAAGGCGGCCCACGTGCTACGTCCGGCGACCACGCTCTCTCCCGGTGAACGCACTCGCGCGGCCCTGGCGCTGCTCCAGGGCCGGGGAGTGAATCTGCTGGTCCTGGACGAGCCGACGAACCACCTCGACCTGGCCGCGATCGAACAACTGGAGTCGGCGCTCGACTCGTACGAGGGAACGCTGCTGCTGGTCACCCACGACCGCCGGATGCTGGGCTCCGTCCGGACGGGGCGCCGCATCGAGGTCACAGCGGGCAAGGTCACCGAGGCCTGACGTACGGAGTCATGATCATGTGGCTGGGAAAGGGTTGGACGGGGTGTTGCTCGGGCTTGTAGTTTGCAGCTCGCAGTGGACCGTGACACCGCCCGAGGAGGTGAGACCCATGAACGCAGTATCGACGTGGGTGCTCCCCCTTTCCTGTCACGGCCGGCGACTGACGTAGGTGTCGCCGGGAGCGCCGCCACAACAAGGCACTCCCGAAAGGCAACACCCCATGGACTCTTGGCAGTTCACCACCGAACGATCGTCGAACGACATGTTCGACGTGATCATCGCCGGATGCGGGCCGACCGGCGCGATGCTGGCCGCCGAACTCCGGCTGCACGATGTACGGGTACTCGTTCTGGAGCAGGAAACCGAGCCCCTGTCGTTCGTCCGCATCGTAGGCCTGCACATTCGCAGTCTTGAGCTGATGGAGATGCGCGGACTGCTGGACCGCATTCGCGCACACGGAAGACAGCGTCCGGCCGGCGGCTTCTTCGCCGCCATCAACAAGCCGGCGCCCCAGGGCCTGGATTCCGCGCACGCTTACATGCTGGGCATCCCGCAGCCGGTCATCGTTCGCCTGCTCGAAGACCATGCGACCCAACTGGGTGCGCAGGTCCGGCGCGGTGGTGCGGTGGCCGGCTTCGAGCAGGACGACGAGGGCGTGACCGTCGAGCTGGCCGACGGCGAACAGCTGCGCACGCGCTGTCTCGTCGGCTGTGACGGCGGGCGCAGTACGGTGCGCAAGCTGCTCGGCGTCGGCTTCCCCGGTGAGCCCTCGCGGACCGAGACGCTGATGGGCGAGATGGAAGTGGGTGTGCCGCGGGAGGAGATCGCCGCCAGGGTGACCGAAATCCGCCAGACCAATGAGCGATTCTGGCTCAGGCCCTTCGGCGAAGGGGTCTACAGCGTCCTGGTCCCCGCCGCAGGGGTCGGCGACCGCGCGGAACCGCCCACTCTTGAGGATTTCAGACAACAGCTGCTCACCATCGCCGGAACCGATTTCGGCGTGCACTCCCCGCGCTGGTTGTCCCGCTTCGGGGATGCCACCCGGCTGGCCGAGCGTTATCGGGTCGGTCGGGTGCTGCTGGCCGGCGACGCGGCACACATCCACCCGCCCACCGGCGGTCAGGGCCTCAACCTGGGCGTTCAGGACGCCTTCAACCTCGGCTGGAAACTGGCCGCGTACCTCCGCGGCTGGGCGCCGGAAACACTGCTGGACACCTATGAGGCCGAACGCCGTCCGGTCGCCGAGGACGTCCTGGACAACACCCGCGCCCAGATGGAACTGCACTCCGCCGAACCGGGCCCGCGGGCCCTGCGCAGACTGCTCACCGAACTGATGGACTTCGACGAGGTGAACCGCCACCTCATCGAGAAGATCACCGCGATCGGCATCCGCTACGACTTCGGCGAAGGCCCCGACCTGCTCGGCCGCCGCCTGCCCGACATCGACGTGAACCAAGGCCACCTCTACGGTCTGCTGCGTCGCGGCCGTGGCCTGCTGCTGGACCGCACCGAACGCCTGACCGCCGGCGGCTGGTCGGACCGGGTCGATCACCTCGCGGACCCCTCCGCGGCACTGGACGTTCCGAGCGTCCTGCTACGACCCGACGGCCACGTCGCCTGGATCGGCGACGATCAGCGGGACCTGGACGACCACCTCTCCCGCTGGTTCGGCAAGCCCGCCCACTGATCTCGTCCGGGCAACCGCATCAGCCGAGGTGGCCCCGTCCCTTCGCGACCGGACCGGTCGCGAAGGGACGGGCGACCCACCTGCGCCCGTCGCTCAGCCGCCCAGCCCCGCCCTCCGCAGCGCGTCCGCCATCGCGCTGTTCGTCGGGGCCGGCTTCGCCGACTTCGCGGGTGACTGGCGCCGCGCGCCGCCCCGGTCGCCGCCGCCGGACCCGCGCTGCTTGCCGTTACCGCCACCGCCGCCATTACGACGCTGCTGCGGCGCCCGGTCGCCGCCACCACCGCCGGCGGGCGACTGCGCCTCGTCGTCCAGCCGCAGCGTCAGCGAGATCCGCTTGCGCGGAATGTCGACCTCCCGCACCTTCACCTTCACCACGTCACCGGGCTTCACCACATCGCGCGGATCCTTCACGAACGTCTTCGACATCGCCGACACGTGCACCAGCCCGTCCTGATGCACCCCGACGTCCACGAACGCCCCGAACGCCGCCACGTTCGTGACCACGCCCTCCAGCACCATCCCGGCGGCGAGGTCGCCGATCTTCTCGACACCGTCCTTGAACGTCGCCGTCTTGAACGCCGGCCGCGGGTCCCGCCCCGGCTTCTCCAGCTCGCGCAGGATGTCCGTGACCGTCGGCAGACCGAACGCGTCGCTGACGTAGTCGGCGGCCCGCAGCGAGCGCAGCGCCCCCGCGTTGCCCATCAGCGCCGCGACCTCACCGCCCGTCGTCTTGACCATCGCGCGGACCACCGGATACGCCTCCGGGTGGACGGACGACGCGTCCAGCGGGTCGTCCCCGTCCCGGATCCGCAGGAAGCCCGCGCACTGCTCGTACGCCTTCGGCCCCAGCCGCGCCACGTCCTTCAGCGCCCGCCGCGAGCGGAAGGGACCGTTGGAGTCGCGGTGGGCGACGATGTTCTCCGCGAGACCCGAGCCGATGCCGGACACCCGCGAAAGCAGCGGCGCGGACGCCGTGTTGACGTCGACGCCCACACCGTTCACACAGTCCTCCACGACCGCGTCCAGCGAGCGCGAGAGCTTCACCTCGGACAGGTCGTGCTGATACTGGCCCACGCCGATCGACTTGGGGTCGATCTTCACCAGCTCGGCGAGCGGGTCCTGGAGGCGCCGCGCGATCGAGACGGCGCCGCGGATCGACACGTCGAGGTCGGGCAGTTCCTGGGAGGCGAACGCGGAGGCGGAGTACACGGAGGCGCCCGCCTCCGAGACCATCACCTTCGTCAGCTTCAACTCCGGGTGCTTCGCGATCAGTTCGCCCGCCAGCTTGTCCGTCTCGCGGGACGCCGTGCCGTTGCCGATGGCGATCAGATCGACGGAGTGCGTGGCGCACAGGCGCGCGAGCTTCGCCAGGGACTCGTCCCACCTGTTCGCCGGGACATGCGGATGGATCGTGTCGATGCCGACGACCTTGCCCGTCGCGTCGACGACGGCGACCTTGACCCCCGTACGGAATCCCGGATCCAGCCCGAGCGTCGCGCGCGTCCCCGCGGGCGCGGCCAGCAGCAGATCGCGCAGGTTCGACGCGAAGACCCGTACCGCCTCGTCTTCGGCCGCCGTGCGCAGCCGAAGGCGCAGGTCGATGCCGAGGTGCACGAGGATCCGGGTGCGCCAGGCCCAACGGACCGTGTCACCAAGCCACTTGTCGCCCGGCCGGCCCCGGTCCGCGACGCCGAAGCGGCGGGCGACCATGGACTCGTACGCGCTGGGCCCCGGCTGCGTCCCCGCGTCGGCGTCGTCCGCCTCCGGCTCCAGGCTGAGGTCCAGGACCTCTTCCTTCTCGCCGCGGAAGAGCGCGAGCATACGGTGCGAGGGCAGCTCGGTGAACGCTTCGGCGAAGTCGAAGTAGTCGGCGAACTTGGCGGCCGGACCCTCCGTGGCGTTGCCCTTGCCCTCCCGTACCTTCGCCGTGAGCCGGCCGCGCGTCCACATGCGCTCCCTCAGCTCGCCGATGAGGTCGGCGTCCTCGGAGAAGCGCTCGGTGAGGATGGCGCGGGCGCCGTCCAGCGCGGCGGCGGCGTCCGCGACGCCCTTGTCGGTGTCGACGAACGCCGCCGCGGCAGCCAGGGGCTCCACCGACGGATTGGTGAGCACTCCGTCGGCGAGCGGTTCGAGCCCGGCCTCACGGGCGATCTGCGCCTTCGTGCGCCGCTTGGGCTTGAACGGCAGATAGATGTCCTCAAGCCGCGACTTGGTGTCGGCGGCCCGGATCTGCGCCTCCAGAACCTCGTCCAGTTTGCCCTGTTCGCGTACGGACTCCAGGATCGCCGTCCGGCGCTCTTCGAGTTCGCGCAGATAGCGCAGCCGCTCTTCGAGCGTGCGCAACTGCGCGTCGTCGAGCATCTCGGTCGCTTCCTTGCGGTAGCGGGCGATGAACGGGACGGTCGACCCGCCGTCCAGCAGCTCGACGGCCGCCTTCACCTGCCGCTCGCGTACGCCGAGTTCCCCGGCGATCCTGCCTTCGATGGACGTCGTCACGTTTTCCCCGACTCGGCTCTCGTGCTGGCTGTGCCTGCATTGTGCCGTGTGGCCGGGTGCCGTGTCGCGCGCCCTCTCGATCCGGGGCCTCGTGGCGTTGTACGACCGTTGAGCGCGCCCGCGAACGTCAGCCCTTTCCGATGAGGTCGGCGGGGAACGCACCGGCACCGGTCGCGGTGATCAGGAAGCCGCGCCCCAGCTCGGTGAGCCGCTCCACACCGTCGGCGCCCAGATGCTCGTACGGAGCGGCGTCGAGCCGGTCCGTGTGCTCCTCCAGATCGGCACGGAGCGCGGTCCCCGCCTCGGTCGGCTCGCCGGCGCCGTCCAGCAGTCCGCGCTCCCTCAGCCGCTCGGCGGCGGCGTCCCAGTCCGTACGCTGCCAGCCACGGGTAGCGAGCAGCCACCGCGGGGACATGCCCTTGCCGGTCGCCGTGTGGCTCACCAGCGCTTCGACCGGGTCGAGCCCGGCGGACAGCAGCGCGGTGAGATGGCCGTCGCCGCGATGCTCGCGCAGCAGCGTCGCCGCGTGCCAGTAGGCGAGGTGCGGCTGCTCGGGAACCGGCAGATCGGCGTGCGCGGCGTAGAGCGGCCGGGCGTTCCGGGTGCAGGCCTCGGCGGCGCGCAGCGCGAGCCGGGCCGCCTCGGCCATCTCGTCGGACGCGACGACCTCCTCACCGAGGACACGCCGCAGGGTGGCGTCGGCGGCGCGCAGCCGGGCGTCGAGCACGGTCTCGGGCGAGGCGACGCGCCACACGGCGGGGACGTGCCGGGCGAGCAGTTCGTAGTTGAAGTTGTAGAAGGCGGCGGCGATCACGCCGGGCCCGACCGCGCCCATCGCCGCGGCGCGCCCGGCGAAGTACACGGCCCTCGGGTCGTCGATGCCGATCCCGGCGAATTCCTTGTCGAGGTCCGGGGAGAAGTAGACCGTCGCGTGGAACGGGTTGAGAGCGTTGTGGCAGCGGCGTCCGGCGCGCGGGGTGAGAGTGGCCATGTCCCGCATGTTACCGACTAGTTGGTACGGCCGACAGTCCCGGTGCCGTCAACGGGTCGGTCCCGCACCGTCCACCCGAACCGCGGGGTCCTGCGCTCCAGGAACGCCGCCACGCCCTCCGCACGGTCCCCGCTGCCGCGCGCCTGCTCGTCCCAGTACGCGTCCCGGTCCTCGCGGCCCGTCGCGTACTCCTTCGCCGCGGCCTGCGTCAGCTGCGAGCGCGCGGTCAGTACGCGGGTGAACTCGGCCACCCGCTTGCCCAGTTCGCCCGGCGCCAGCACCTCGTCCACCAGACCGACCCGCAGGGCCCGCCCGGTCTCGATCAACTCCCCGGAGAACAACAGGTACTTGGCGGTCGACGGGCCGACCAGGGAGACCAACCGCCGGGTCGACGACGAGCGGTAGACGACGCCGAGTTTCGCGGGCGTGACCCCGAACCGCGCGCCTTCCTCCGCGAAGCGCAGATCGCACGCCACCGCCAACTGGGCGCCGCCGCCCACGCAGTAGCCGCGTACGGCCGCGAGAGTCGGCTTGGGGAACGCGGCCAGCGCCTCCTCGGCCCGCACGCTGAGGTCCTGCATCGTGTCGCCGGGCTCGCGCAGCGCACCGATGTCGGCACCCGCGCTGAAGGAGTCGCCGGCGCCGGTGAGCACCAGGGCGCGTACGGCGGGATCCGTCGCCATCGAGCCCAGCAGCTCGGGCAGCGCCCGCCACATGTCCGCGGTCAGCGCGTTGCGTTTGGCGGGATGCGTGATGGTCACGGTGGCGATCCCGTCGGCGACGACGGCGGCCAGCCCCGGCGGTGCGGGCTCGGTGGGCTCCATGGGCCGGATGCTATCCGGGGCCCGCGGACCGGTGATCGCGAAGGGGCCGGAAAGCGACACCGTGGGTCAGCCGCCTGACACGGCCGAACGACCCCGGACACTATCCATCGATAGGCGCAGACTTCTGTTCAGTGCCGCGGTCCCCCCGGCCTCGTTGCCAAGACTCGGTGTCCGATGCACAGCGCGCTCGGAGCGCTGGGGAACCGAGGGCGGGTGGCTGTTTGATGGAGAGCCTCGGGAGCGTGCCGGCCAGACCGAAGCCGTACGAGGGGGTCTGGCGGTTCACGGCACCGGCCGTCGAGATCTCCGTGCCACAGGCGCGGCACGCCGTACGCGACCTGCTGGACCGGCAGGGCGCCCCGGTGTCCGACGAGACCGTCCAGGGGCTGCTGCTGATCGTGTCGGAGCTGGTGACCAATGCCGTACGGCACGCGGCCCTGCTGTCGCCCGAACTCGCGGTGGAGGTCGCCATCACCACCGCCTGGATCCGGGTGTCGGTGGAGGACAGCCACCCGTACCGGCCGAAGGCGCTGGAGCGGGACTACGCGCAGACCGGCGGGCGCGGTCTGCTGCTCGTACGGGAGATCACGCGGGAGGCGGGCGGCAGCTGCGACGTCGAGCACACGGCGAGCGGTGGAAAGATCGTCTGGGCGCTGCTCCCGCTGACTCCCGAGGCTCTGATGGTGCCCGCCGCGCGGGTGATCCAGGAGGGGCGGGAGGAGCGGGAGCGCGCCGGTGGCCCGGCTACCAGCCCGCGGCCTGCCCCGTGAGTTCCCGCATCGCCGGGCGCGCCGCGTCCAGCACGGACATGAACCACGCGGAGAACGGCGCCGACCGGTGCCGCTCATCCAGCTCCGCCGGTGTGACGAAGGCCGTGTCGCCGATCTCCGTCGGGTCCGGCCGCAGCGTCGCCTGGGCCAGCCCCACGAAGAGGTGGTTGTACTCGTGCTCCACCAGCCCGGACTTCGGATCCGGGTGGTTGTAGAGGACCGTGCCCGCCTCGGCGAGGAGCGTGGGGGAGATGCCCAGCTCCTCGTACGTGCGCCGGGCGGCGGCGGCGAAGGGCGCCTCACCCGGATACGGGTGCCCGCAGCAGGTGTTCGACCAGACACCGGGGGAGTGGTACTTGCCGAGCGCGCGGCGCTGGATCAGCAGCCTGCCCTGCGCGTCGAAGAGGAACACCGAGAACGCCCGGTGCAGCCGGCCCGGCGGCTGATGTGCCGCGAGCTTCTCGGCTGTGCCGATGGTGTTGCCGTCCTCGTCCACCAGCTCAAGCATGATCGCTTCTTCTACGCCGTTCGGCGAGTCGCTCGGGGCAGTGACAGGTGTGGTCGGCATAGCCATCCTTCGCTTCGGTCCTCGGCCCCCCAAGTCTGCCGTACGACAGCGCCTTGTCCGCACTTCCGTGAAACTGGCATGTCCGCCCCCGCGATGTGCTGCGGGGGCGGACACGGGTGTTACGCCCCGACTCGCCCCGGAGCCGGAGCCGGAGCCGGAGCCGGAGCCGGAGCCGGAGCCTAAGCCTAAGCCGCGTCCGGAGCCGCGGCCCTGGCCGGACGCAGGACATAGCCGGTGTAGCCGTACTCCGTGCCGTGCTCGCGGCGCATCGCGATCTCCGCACGGGTCAGCGCGAGCGCCTGGTCCATTCCCGGCGCCCCCCGGTCTGCCGAGTCGGCCCGCGCGCCGAGCGGCCCGTAGTACTCGTCCCAGTCGCTCTCCGGCTGCCGGTACACCTCCAGCACGGTGTATCCGGCGGCGACGGCCGCGGCCGTGTTCTCCTCCGTCGTACGGAGCGCGTACTGCCCGTCCCAGAAGGCACGCGCCTCGGCGCTCGGCTCGGCCTTCGTCCACTCGCACTCGGTGACGACCAGGGTGCCGCCGGGTGCGAGCAGCCGCCGCCAGCGGCCGAGGCCCTTGTCGAAGCCGATGGAGTAGATCGAGCTCTCGGCCCAGATCAGGTCGAACGCCCCGTCCGGGTAGGGGAGTTCGGCCATGTCGGCCGTCTCCGCGCTGATCGATCCGGTGAGTCCGCGGGCGGCGGCACTCTGCCGCAGCTCGTCGAGGAACGGCTCGTGCAGATCGACGGCGGTCACCTGTGCGCCGGCCTCGGCGGCCAGCAGGAGCGACACCCGGCCGGGGCCGCAGCCCAGGTCGAGCGCGCGCGGGTGCGACGGCAGCGGTCCGGCGAAGGACAGCAGCCGCCGGGTGGTGGCGTCGGAACCGGGGCCCTGCCGCGGCAGACCGTGGTGCAGGGCGAAGAAGGCGTCGTGAATGTCGTTGGTGTCGTGCGTGTCGTTGTCGGACAACGTGAGAACCCTTGTGTGAGGGGCTCCGGCCGACGCGGGACCGGTGTGGTGCGAGAACCGGTCAGCCGGCAGCCCGGAAGCTGAGGAAGGACCGTGTGCCGCGCATGGCGACCTCCACTGCGACGGTCATCAACCTCAGCTCCTCTCACGACAGGGGAGTCGCTGTCGCCTCCGGCCGGGACTCTAACAGGGCCGTGCCCGGCGCTCAGTGGCAGAGATTCGCCTCGTGCTCGGCGTGCCCCGCCGGCTCCAGCTGGAACGTGCAGTGCTCCACGTCGAAGTGCTCGCCCAGACAGCCCTGGAGATCGTGGAGCATCTTCTCGTGCCCGATGCTGCTCAGCGCGGACTGGTCCACCACCACGTGCGCCGAGAGCACCGGCATGCCCGAGGTGATGGTCCACGCGTGCAGGTCGTGCACGTCCTCCACGCCGGGCAGCGCCACCATGTGCGCCCTGACCTCGCCCATGTCCACCCCCTTGGGCGCCGCCTCCAGCAGCACGTTCAGCGTCTCGCGCAGCAGCTTCACGGTCCTCGGGACGATCATCAGGCCGATCACCAGGGACGCGATCGGGTCGGCCGCCTGCCAGCCGGTGGTCAGGATGACCGTCGCCGAGACCAGGACGGCGACCGAGCCGAGGGTGTCGGCCAGCACCTCCAGATACGCGCCGCGCACATTGAGGCTCTCCTTCTGCCCGCGCATCAGCAGGGAGAGGGAGATCAGGTTGGCCAACATGCCGACGGTCGCGAAGATGATCGCGAGCCCGCCCTTGGTGTCGGCGGGGGTGATGAAGCGCTCGACCGCTTCGTAGAGCAGGAAGCCGCCGACGCCGAGCAGCAGCAGACAGTTGGCGAGCGCGGCCAGGATCTCGGCGCGGGCGAAGCCGAATGTGCGGTTGCTCGTCGACGGCCGGTTGGCGAAGTGGATGGCGAGCAGCGCCAGGGCGAGACCGACCGCGTCGGTCGCCATGTGCGCGGCGTCGGCGATCAGGGCCAGGGAGTCGGAGGCGATGCCGCCGATGATCTCCATGACCATGACGGAAAGGGTGATTCCCAGAGCGATGCGCAGCCGCCCTTTGTACGCGGCGGTCGCGGTTCCCGGCGGTGGCGCGCCGTGCGTGTGCCCGTGATCGTGCCCAGCCCCCATGGGGTGCCTCCCGGTCTGTTCGAACGTGCCGACGCGGCCCAGTGAACTACGGGTGGGGGGTATCTAGCAACACGGGACTGAACACCGTTGTCATTACCTCTGACCTGCGGGAATGCCCGCAGGTCAACAGGTTGGCAAGATCTTTTACGGGTCAGCCGGCGGGCAGCTCGGGGTGGTGCAGCCGCCACCCCTCCCATGCGGATTCGACCATCTCGCGTACCCCGCGCCGGGCCGTCCAGCCGAGGTCCCTGGTGATCGACTCGACCGACGCGACGGCCTTCGCCGCGTCCCCCGCCCGGCGCGGCTCGACGACCGGGGGAGCCGTGCGGCCGGTGACCTCGGCCACCAGATCCGCGAGTTCGCGCACGGACACGCCCTCGCCGCGCCCGATGTTGTACGTCAGGTCGCCCGGCACGTCCCGCGCGGCCAGCCGCCGGGCCACCGCGAGATGGGCGTCGGCCAGATCCGCCACATGGATGTAGTCCCGTACGCAGGTGCCGTCCGGCGTCGGATAGTCGTCGCCGAAGATCCGCACCGGCTCCCCGCGGGTGATCCGGTCGAAGAACATCGGGATGATGTTGAACACCCCGGTGTCCGACAGCTCGGGGCGCGCCGCCCCCGCCACGTTGAAGTAGCGCAGGCACGCGGTGGACAGCGCATGGGCCCGGCCGGTGGCGCGTACCAGCCACTCGCCCGTGAGCTTCGTCTCGCCGTACGGGTTGATCGGGACGGCCGGGGTCCGCTCGGTGATCAGCTCCACATCGGGCACGCCGTACACGGCGGCCGACGACGAGAACAGGAACCGCTCGACTCCGGCGGCGACCACGGCCTCCAGCAGCACGGTGAGACCGTGCACATTCTCCCGGTAGTACGCGAGCGGTCGCTCGACCGATTCGCCGACCTGTTTCTTGGCGGCGAGATGCACCACACCGGTCACCGCGTGCTCGGCCAGCACCCGGTCGAGGACCTCCCGGTCGAGCAACGAGCCGCGCACCAGAGGGATTTCGGCGGGCAGCCGCTCGACGACACCCGACGAGACGTCGTCGAGGACGACGACCCGCTCACCCGCCTCGGCCATGGACCGCGCCACATGCGCCCCGATGTACCCCGCTCCACCTGTGATCAGCCAAGTCATGCCGTCACCATAGAGCCTGTGCCGGGACGCCTCCGGAGGCCGTACGGTTACCGGACGTTCATCTCGCGGTCGCGGCTTCGACGGTGCATATCGTGCGGAGTCGGATATGTCTTACGGGGACGTTGGGGTCCCTGACGGCCACGGTTTGTGAGGCGGGGCACCGATCGACAATGATGATCTCCCGGCGGGTCGGAATTGGCCCGGCTCGTGGTGTCCGGGGCGTCCGGGGCATGAACGGGTAGTGAACTCGGTCTTCCGTTCATCCGATAGCCTCTGCCGACATGCCGCCCGCCCGGACCCCCCTGGGCAGAGCCGCCGCGCGTCCGCCCTGTCAGTGTCAAGGAGTGAGTTCGTCTGTCGACCGCCATCCTCACCGGTACGCCGGTACCCGGATCGCCGCTCGAAGGCGATCTGCGGTCGCTGGGATTCGACGTGCGCACCGCGCCCGACGCGGCGGCGGCCCTCGGCCTGCTCGCCTCGGCGCCCGCCGCCGACCGCGTCGCCCTTGTCGATCAGCGCTTCGTCGGTCATCTCCACGCGCTGCGGCTGGCGTTGACCGATCCCCGGTTCCCGGCCGCGGCCGTCAACGGCGCGCTGACCGCCCAACCCGAGGCGCGAGCCGCGCTGACCGTGGCGCTGGCCACCGTGACCGACGGCACAGCCGTGGACCGTACGGACAGGGCCGCCGAGGCCCCCGCCGTACGGACCGGTGGCACCGGCCTGGTGACCGAGGCCGAACAGCCCGTCGAACTCCCCCTCGCCGACCGGGTGAGCGCCGCCCTCGAAGCCGACGGCACCGCCGTACAGCACCCCGAACTCGGCTCGCTCGTCGCCACCGTCCCCGACCGGCCGGCCGCCCGCGAACAGGCGCTGGCCGCCGTCGCGGCCGTCGACGACGAGGCCGTACGGCTGCGCTCCGCCGTGAAGGCACGCGACGGCTTCTTCACCACCTTCTGCGTCAGCCCCTACTCCCGCTACCTCGCCCGCTGGTGCGCCCGGCGCGGACTGACCCCCAACCAGGTCACCACCGCGTCCCTGTTCACCGCCCTGATCGCGGCAGGATGCGCGGCCACCGGCACCCGCGGCGGCTATGTCGCGGCCGGTCTGCTGCTGATCTTCTCCTTCGTCCTCGACTGTACCGACGGACAGCTGGCCCGCTACTCGCTGCGGTACTCCACGATGGGCGCCTGGCTGGACGCGACCTTCGACCGGGCCAAGGAGTACGCGTACTACGCGGGTCTCGCGATCGGCGCGGCCCGCGGCGGCGGTGACGACGTATGGACCCTCGCGCTGGCCGCGATGGTCCTCCAGTCCGTCCGCCACTTCGTGGACTTCTCCTTCAACGAGGCCAACGCCGACAGCACCGCCGCGACGGTCAACGGCAAGGCCGTCGTCGGCACCCCCACCACCGCCCTCTCCAGCAGACTCGACAGCGTCGGCTGGACCGTCTGGGTGCGCCGGATGATCGTCCTGCCGATCGGTGAGCGCTGGGCGATGATCGCGGTCCTCACGGCCCTGACCACTCCCCGGATCGTCTTCTACGCGCTCCTCGCCGGCTGCGCCTTCGCCGCCTGCTACACCACCGCCGGCCGCGTCCTGCGCTCGGTGACCCGCAAGGCCGTCCGCACCGACCGCGCCGCCCAGGCGCTCGCGGACCTCGCCGACTCGGGCCCGCTCGCCGAACTGGTCGCACGCGTCGTACGGCGCCCGGCCCGCCCGCTGCCCGGTGTGCTGCCTCTGCTGATCGCCGTCGCGGGCGGCACCGCCGCCGTCACCATGGCCGCCTTCGGCCCGCTCGACAGCCCTGTCCTCGTCCTCGGCGCCCTGGTGTACGTCGTGACCTCGGGGATCGCGGTCGCCCACCGGATGGGCGGCCCGCTCGACTGGCTCATCCCGCCGGTCTTCCGGGCGACCGAGTACAGCACCGTCCTGATCTTCGCCGCCCGCGCCGACGTCCCCGGTGCCCTGCCCGCCGCGTTCGGGCTGGTCGCGGCGGTCGCCTACCACCACTACGACACGGTGTACCGCATCCGTGGCGGCGCCGGAGCCCCGCCCCGCGGGCTGGTCCGGTCGCTCGGCGGACACGAGGGCCGCACGCTGCTCGTCGCCGTGCTCGCCGCCTTCTCCACGACCGCATTCGACCTCCCGCCGGGACTGACGGTGCTCGCCGTCGTCGTCGCCGTGATCGCGCTCACGGAGTCCATCCAGTTCTGGGTGTCCTCCGGCGCCCCCGCCGTACACGACGAAGGAGAAACCGCATGATCGGCCTCGTACTGGCAGCTGGTGCCGGAAGGCGCCTGCGCCCCTACACCGACACGCTCCCCAAGGCCCTCGTCCCGGTCGACGGCGACACGACCGTCCTCGACCTCACACTGGGCAACTTCGCCGAGATCGGGCTCACCGAGGCCGCGATCGTCGTCGGCTACCGCAAGGAGGCCGTGTACGAGCGCAAGGCCGCCCTGGAGGCGAAGTACGGCCTCACGCTCACCCTGGTCGACAACGACAAGGCCGAGGAGTGGAACAACGCCTACTCCCTCTGGTGCGCCCGTGACGTCATCAAGCGGGGTGTGATCCTCGCCAACGGCGACACCGTCCACCCCGTCTCCGTCGAGCGCACACTGCTCGCCGCGCGCGGCGAGGGCCGGAAGATCATCCTCGCCCTCGACGCGGAGAAGCACCTCGCCGACGAGGAGATGAAGGTCATCGCCGAGCCGGACAAGGGCGTGCGGCGCATCACGAAGCTGATGGACCCCGCCACCGCCACCGGCGAGTACATCGGCGTCACCCTCATCGAGCCCGAGGCCGCCGACGAACTCGCCGACGCCCTCAGGACCACGTTCGAGCGCGACCCCGGCCTCTACTACGAGGACGGCTACCAGGAACTCGTGGACAGAGGCTTCACCATCGACGTCGCCCCCATCGGCGACGTCCCCTGGGTGGAGATCGACAACCACGACGACCTCGCGAAGGGCCGTGTCATCGCGTGCCAGTACTGACCCGACTCATCCCGTCCCCGGTCGTCGTCGACATCACCCGCGGCGCCATGGACGACCTCGCCGGCCTCCTCGCCGACCAGCGGATCTCCGCGTCCGGCAAGCTCGCCATCGCGATCAGCGGCGGCTCGGGGCAGGCCCTGCGCGAGAAGCTGTCACCGCTGCTGCCGGGCGCCGCCTGGTACGCCGTCGCCGACGGCACGATCGACTCCGCCGTGAAGCTCGCCGACGACATAAAGGGCAAGCGGTACGACGCGGTGGTCGGGCTCGGCGGCGGCAAGATCATCGATGTCGCGAAGTACGCCGCCGCACGGGTCGGGCTGCCGATGGTCTCCGTCGCCACCAACCTCGCCCACGACGGCCTGTGTTCACCGGTCGCCACCCTGGACAACGACAACGGCCGCGGCTCCTACGGCGTGCCGATGCCGATCGCGATGGTCATCGACCTCGATGTCGTACGCGAGGCCCCGGCCCGCTTCGTACGCTCCGGCATCGGCGACGCCATCTCCAACCTCTCGGCGATCGCCGACTGGGAGCTGTCGCACGAGATCAACGGCGAACCGGTGGACGGGCTGGCCGCCGCCATGGCCCGTACCGCCGGCGAGTCCGTCCTGCGCCACCCCGGCGGCGTCGGCGACGACGAATTCCTCACCGTGCTCTCCGAGGCGCTGGTCCTGTCCGGCATCGCCATCTCGATCAGCGGCGACACCCGCCCCTCGTCCGGCGCCTGCCACGAGATCAGCCACGCCTTCGACCTGCTCCACCCCAAGAGGGCCGCGAGCCACGGCGAGCAGGTAGGCATCGGCGCCGCCTTCGCGATGCATCTGCGCGGCGCGCGCGAGCAGGCGGGGCTCATCGCCGAGGTCCTGCGCAGACACGAACTGCCGGTGCTGCCCGAGCAGATCGGCTTCACCGCCGACGAGTTCGTCCAGGCCGTCGAATACGCACCGCAGACCCGTCCGGGCCGCTTCACGATTCTTGAGCACCTCGACCTGTCCACCGACCAGATCAGGGACGCGTACGCCGACTATGCCACGACCATCAGTAGCTGAACTCCGTCCGGTCGTTCACCCTCCGGGCGTCAAGGACCGGCGGAGCGGCGAGCACTGGGGCGGCCGGCTCTACATGCGGGAGGTCTCCCTGCGTGTCGACCGGTACCTGGTGAACACGCGGGTCACGCCGAACCAGGTGACCTACGTGATGACCGTCGCCGGCGCCCTCGCGGCCCCCGCCCTCCTGGTGCCGGGGATCACGGGCGCGGTGCTCGGCGTGCTGATGGTCCAGCTCTATCTGCTGCTCGACTGTGTCGACGGTGAGATCGCCCGCTGGAAGAAGCAGTACTCGATGACCGGGGTCTATCTGGACCGGGTCGCCGCCTATCTGTGCGACGCCGCCGTCCTGGTCGGCTTCGGGCTGCGCGCCGCCGACCTGTGGGGCACCGGACGGATCGACTGGCTGTGGGCCTTCCTCGGTACGCTCGCCGCCCTCGGCGCCATCCTGATCAAGGCCGAGACGGACCTGGTCGGCGTCGCCCGCCACCAGCAGGGCCTGCCGCCGGTCAAGGAGTCCGCCTCCGAGCCGCGCTCGTCCGGCATGGCGCTGGCCCGCAGGGCGGCCGGGGCGCTGAAGTTCCACCGGCTCATCCTCGGCATCGAGGCGTCCCTGCTGATCCTCGTCCTGGCGATCCTGGACTCGATCAGGGACGACCTGTTCTTCTCCCGTCTCGGCGTCGCCGTGCTGGCCGGTATCGCGCTCCTCCAGGCCGTGCTGCACCTCGTGTCGATCCTCGCCTCCAGCAGGCTGAGGTGAGTGACATGCGTCTCGGTGCGGTGATCATCACCATGGGCAACCGCCCCGACGATCTGCGCGCCCTCATCGACTCCGTGGCCAAGCAGGACGGCGATGCGATCGACGTCGTGGTCGTCGGCAACGGCGCCCCGGTCGGCGACGTGCCCGACGGCGTACGGACCATCGAGCTGCCCGACAACCTCGGCATCCCCGGCGGCCGTAACGTCGGCATCGAGGCCTTCGGCCCCTCCGGCTCCGACGTGGACGTCCTGCTCTTCCTCGACGACGACGGCCTGCTGCCCGGCACCGACACCGCCGAACTGGTCCGCACGGCGTTCGCCGCCGACCCGGTCCTCGGTATCGTCAGCTTCCGGATCGCCGACCCCGACACCGGCCTCACCCAGCGCCGCCACGTCCCCCGGCTGCGCGCCTCCGACCCGCTGCGGTCCTCCCGCGTGACGACCTTCCTGGGCGGCGCCAACGCCGTCCGTACGAAGGTCATCGCCGAGGTCGGCGCCCTGCCCGGCGACTTCTTCTACGCCCACGAGGAGACGGACCTGGCCTGGCGGGCGCTGGACGCCGGCTGGATGATCGACTACCGCGCGGACATGGTGCTCTTCCACCCCACGATGCCGCCGTCGCGGCACGCGGTGTACCACCGCATGGTGGCCCGCAACCGGGTCTGGCTCGCACGCCGCAACCTGCCCGCGCCCGTCGTCCCCGTCTATCTCGGCGTCTGGATCCTGCTCACCCTGGCCCGCCGCCCCACCGTCCCCGCGCTCAAGGCATGGTTCGGCGGTTTCCGGGAAGGCTGGACAACTCCGTGCGGTCCCCGCAGGCCCATGAAGTGGCGTACGGTGTGGCGGCTGACCCGACTGGGCCGACCGCCTGTCATCTGACAGGCTCGGTTCTGAGACCATCGGGAGATATAACTTCCGGGTCACGGCCGTCCATGCTCGTGCCCGACCGGCTGCGCATCTTGAACACGAAAGTTTCAACTTGTGAGTGACACAACCCATGACGGCGCGATCGCCATGAGCGCGCCGCCGTCTCCCGACGACGGTCTGTCCTCGACCGAACTTGCCGCCAAGTACGGCCTGTCGGTGAGCGGTGCCCGTCCGGGACTGGCCGAGTACATCCGCAAACTGTGGGGCCGGCGCCATTTCATCTTCGCCTTCTCCCAGGCGAAGCTGACGGCCCAGTACAGCCAGGCGAAGCTCGGCCAGCTCTGGCAGGTGGCGACCCCGCTGCTCAATGCCTTCGTCTACTTCTTGATCTTCGGTCTGATCCTGAACGCCGGCCGCGGGATGGAGATCCGCGTCTACATCCCGTTCCTGGTGACGGGCGTGTTCGTGTTCGCCTTCACACAGACGTCCGTGATGGCGGGCGTGAAGTCGATCTCGGGCAATCTGGGGCTGGTGCGGGCCCTGCACTTCCCGCGTGCCTCGCTGCCCATCTCCTTCGCGCTCCAGCAGCTCCAGCAGCTGATGTTCTCGATGATCGTGTTGCTGGTCGTGGTGGTCGCCTTCGGCAGCCTGCCGGGCCTGTCCTGGCTGCTGGTGCTGCCCGTCCTGGTGCTCCAGTTCTTCTTCAACACCGGTCTGGCGCTGATCATGGCCCGGCTGGGCAGCAAGACGCCCGACCTCGCCCAGCTCATGCCGTTCATCATGCGCACCTGGATGTACGCGTCCGGAGTGATGTTCTCCATCCCGCTGATGCTCGCCAACAAGCCGGACTGGCCGAGCTGGATCGTCGACGTCCTCCAGTACAACCCCGCCGCCATCTACATGGACCTCATCCGCTTCGCGCTGATCGACGGTTACGGCCCCGAGAACCTGCCCCAGCACGTGTGGGCCTCAGGTCTCGCCTGGTCGCTCCTCGTCGGCATCGCGGGCTTTGTGTACTTCTGGAAGGCTGAGGAACGGTACGGCCGTGGCTGACCTCAACGAGCAGGGACGTGTCCCCACCGTCATCGCCGACGACGTGCACATCGTGTACCGCGTCAACGGCGGCGGCGGTGGCAAGGGCAGCGCGACCGCGGCACTGAGCCGCATACTCAGGCGCGACAAGGACGAGTCGCGCGGAGTCCGCAAGGTCCACGCCGTCAGGGGCGTCACCTTCACCGCGTACCGCGGCGAGGCGATCGGCCTGATCGGCACCAACGGCTCCGGCAAGTCGACCCTGCTGCGCGCCATCGCGGGGCTGCTGCCCACCGAGCACGGCAAGGTGTACACCGACGGCCAGCCCTCGCTTCTCGGTGTGAACGCCGCGCTGATGAACGATCTCACCGGCGAGCGCAACGTCATCCTCGGCGGTCTGGCCATGGGAATGTCGCGCGAGCAGGTGCGCGAGCGCTACCAGTCGATCGTCGACTTCTCCGGCATAAACGAGAAGGGCGACTTCATCACGCTGCCGATGCGGACGTACTCCTCGGGTATGGCGGCCCGGCTCCGTTTCTCCATCGCGGCGGCCAAGGACCACGACGTCCTGATGATCGACGAGGCCCTGGCCACCGGTGACCGCAAGTTCCAGATCCGCTCCGAGGCGCGGATCCGCGAGCTGCGGAAGGAAGCGGGCACGGTCTTCCTGGTCAGTCACAGCAACAAGTCGATCAGGGACACCTGCGACCGTGTGCTGTGGCTGGAGAAGGGCGAGCTGCTGATGGACGGCCCGACGGACGAGGTGCTCAAGGCGTACGAGAAGGAGACCGGCAAGTAGGCGTGTCTCCACGGGAGTTCGAGCCCCGCATCGACCGAGGCGGCCCCCGCCGGACTGGATCCGGCGGGGGCCGCCTCGGCGTGTGTACGCGTGGTCAGACACCGGCCGGGGTGCGCTCCGGCTCCCTGGCGGCGGGCTCCTCGGCGAGGCCCACCTTGCCGTGCAGGGTGCGCAGCGCGGACGGCGCGTACCAGGCCCCGCGTCCCAGCAGCCGCATCACGGCCGGTACGAGCACACCGCGCACGGCGACCGCGTCGATGACGATCGCCAGACCGGTCCCGATGCCGAACATCTGGAGGAAGCTGATCTGGCTCGTACCGAAGGCGAAGAAGCTCACGGCCAGCAGCCCGGCCGCCATGCTGACGATGCGCCCGGTGCGGGCCAGGCCCTGGGTGACGGTCGTGGTCCCGTCCGCGCCCGCGTCGTGCAATTCCTTCATCCGGCTGGTGACGAACACCTCGTAGTCCATCGACAGTCCGAAGACGACGCAGAACAGCAGCACGGTCATGGAGGTGTCCATGGGCTGTGGCGTGAAGCCCAGCAGCGACGAGAGATGGCCGTCCTGGAAGATCCACACCATCGCGCCGACCGCGGCCGACAGGCTGATCGTGTTGAGCAGCAGCGCACGCAGCGGCTGGACGACGCTGCCGGTGAACAGGAACAGCAGGACGAAGGTCGTCACGACGACCAGCCCGACCGCCAGCGGCAGCCGGTCACCGATGGACTGCCGGGAGTCGACCAGCACCGCGTCCACGCCGCCGACCAGCAGCTCGGTGCCAGCGGGCCGCTCCAGCGCCCGGATGTCCGCCACCAGGTCCTGTGCGGCGCCGGACTTGGGCACCGTGTCGGTGACGACCACCAGGCGCTGCGCGTCCGGCCGGCCGAGGCCCGCGTTGGCCGGGCCCGGCTCCTGGCTCCGCCCGTCGGTGTACGTACCGGCGGAGGCGTCGACGCGTACCACACCGTCGAGCCGGGACACCTCGCCCGCGTACGCCGCCAGCGGCCCGGCACCGACGGCCGACGTGCTCACGATCTGCACGGCGCCGGCCTCGTCGGTGGGGAAGTCGTCCCGGACGGCGGTCGCGACCTGGCGGCCTGCCGCCTCCTCGGGCAGCACCCGCTCGTCGGGTGTGCCGAACGTGACACCGAGCAGCGGGCTCGCGACGAGCAGCAGCACGGCGAGCACCGGCAGGGCGGTGAGGGCGGGACGGCGCATGACGAGCGCGGCGAGCCGCCCCCAGAACGGCGCGTCCGAGCGCCGTACGGTACGAGCCCAGGGCACCCGGCCCTTGTTGACCCGGTGGCCGAGCACGGCGAGCAGCGGCGGCACGACGAACAGGGCGGCGACGACCGCGATCGCGACCACGCCGATCCCCGCGTAGGCGAAGGAGCGCAGGAAGTACTGCGGGAAGACGAGCAGCGCGGCGAGCGCGGCGGCGACGGTGGCGGCCGAGAACAGGATCGTGCGCCCGGCCGTCCGCACGGTGGCGCGCAGCGCGTCGGGGACCTCGTCGCCCGCGGTGAGCTGTTCACGGAAGCGGCTCACGAGCAGGAGCGCGTAGTCGATGCCGAGGCCGAGGCCCAGCGCGGTGGTCAGGTTGATCGCGAAGACCGACACGTCGGTCACGCTGCCGAGGACGAAGAGCAGCGCGAAGGTGCCGACGATCGCGATCAGCCCGATGACCAGGGGCAGCATGGCGGCCACCAGGCTGCCGAAGGCGAGTACCAGCAGCAGGAGCGTCACCGGTACGGCGATCGCCTCGGCGACGGCGAGGTCGCCGGAGACCTGGCCGCCGATGTCGATGCCGATGGCGGTCGCGCCGCCCGCCCGGACCTGGACACCGTCGTGCTCGCCGCTGTAGCGGTCGATCAGCTCCTCGGCGCGTTCGGTGCGCTGCGACTCGTCGCCCTTCACATGGAGGGCGACGAGTGCTTCGCCGCCGCTCTCCGAGATGAGACGCGGGCTCTTGGTGTCCCAGTACGACACCACGTTGCTCACGGTGGGGTCGTTCTTGAGGCCGGCGGTGATGGCGCGGCCCTGCTCGTCGACGGCGAGGGAGCCGGGCCCCTGCCGGCCGCTCCCTTCCTCGCCGATCAGAAACAGCAGATTGGTCTGGCCTCCGAACTTCTCGTCGATCTGGACGGCGGCCCGCGACGACTGCGCGTCCGGGTCCTCGAATCCGCCGCCGAGAAGCTTGCCGAAGGCGCCCGCGCCGAGGGCGCCCATGGCGACCACGGTGACGGTGGTCAGTACGAGTAGGAGCCGCGACCTCTTCAGGGCCAGCTCAGCGATCGTGGACAGCACGGGATCCCCCATCCAGGAATGTTAACGGCGTCAACACTGACTCTGGCAGGGGATGTTAATGCTGTCAACATCGGGCAGGATGAAGGCATGGCGAACAACCGGGCGAACCAGGGAGGCAAGGCCGGCTATCACCACGGCGACCTGCGCAACGCGCTGATCGGAGCCGGGGTGGAGCTCGCGACCGACGGGGGGCCGGCCAAGGTGGTCCTGCGTGAGGTCGCCCGCCGCGCGGGCGTCTCGGCCACCGCCGCCTACCGCCACTTCGCCGGCCAGGGCGATCTGCTCCTCGCCGTCAAGATCCAGGCGCAGCAGATGCTCGCGGACGCCATGGAACGGGTCGCCGCGGCGGCGCCCGGCGCGGACGACCCCGGTCTGGCCGCGGAACAGCGGCTGGCGGCGATCGGCCGGGGCTACGTCGGCTTCGCCCTGGACCAGCCCGGCCTCTTCCGTACGGCCTTCTCCCACTCGCTGCAGGACGGCGACGAGGGTGTGGGCGATGGTTGGGGTGGTGTGACGCCGCCCGCCGACAGCCCTCAGTACCGCTCGTACAACCTGCTCACCAAGGCGCTGGACGAGCTGGTCGCCACCGGCCGTATGCCCGCCCACAACCGCCCCGGCGCCGAGGCCGCCGCCTGGTCGACGGCGCACGGCCTCGCGATGCTCGTCCTCGACGGGCCGATGCGCCGGCTTCCGGCCACGGACCTGGCCGCCGTCATCGAGCGCACGACCGACACGATCGTGGCCGGCCTGCTGGTGCCCCGAGACCGGCCCGGCGGAGCGTGAGCCGGGGCCGTAGGGCCCGTCAATCGTCAAACTTCCGTCAAGTCCCGTGCCGCTGAGGAAGGTTGTACGGATCCGTGGTGTTGTCGTGGTGCGCGAGGTCCCCCGGCGCGGCCGAGGGTGTTGTACGACGTAAGCTGTAGCGGTGCTGATTCGTGGCAAGAGCGGCGATACGTCCGTGAGCCCCGGTTGACCGGCTGCGGATCCGCCCATATCGGCGGTATCCCAGTCGCCAGGCCGCGCGGCGTGTCCGAAATGGGATGTTTGGGTCGGCAGTGTAGAACGGGAGACGTGACGGCAATGACGGTTGATCTCCAGCTCCGCGAGGGTCGCGCCGTCCCCGCAGCAGGCGGACCGCAGTGACGGGGGCCGCCCAGAGGCAGACCGAGACCTCCTCGCGAGCCACCCTCGACAAGGCGTCCGGTGAGAACTTTCCCGTCGCCCCCTTCTTCCTGCCGCGCACCTGGCGCGAAGACCTGATGGCTGTCTACGGCTACGCCCGCCTCGTCGACGACATCGGCGACGGCGACCTCGCACCCGGCGGCGCCGACGCCCGTCACCTCGGCCTCGACCCCGCCATGACGGACAACAGGCTCGCCATGCTGGACGCCTTCGAAACCGACCTGCGCCGGGTGTTCGACCCGGCGGGCCCGGCCCCCCGCCACCCGCTGCTGCGGGGCATCGTCCCGACCGTACGGCGCCACGCGCTCACGCCCGAGCCGTTCCTCGGCCTGATCGAGGCCAACCGCCAGGACCAGTCCGTACGGCGCTACGGCACCTACGACGACCTCCTCGCCTACTGCGAACTCTCCGCCAACCCCGTCGGCCGTCTCGTCCTCGCCATCACCGGCACCGCGACCCCCGAGCGCGTCCGACGCTCCGACGCCGTCTGCACCGGGCTCCAGATCGTCGAGCACCTCCAGGACGTCGCCGAGGACCTGGCGAGCGACCGGATCTATCTCCCGGCCGACGACATGAAGCGGTTCCATGTCACCGAGGCGGACCTCGCCGCACCGACCGCGAACGCGTCCGTCCGCAGCCTGATCGCCTTCGAGGCCGATCGCGCCCGTCAACTCCTGGACGAGGGAGGGCCGTTGGTCCACAGCGTGCGCGGCAGGCTCCGACTGCTGCTCGCCGGATTCGTCGGCGGGGGGCGCGCCGCCCTCTCCTCCGTCGCCGCCGTCGGACACGATGTACTGCCCGGACCGCCCAAAGCCACCACACCGCGTCTGCTGCGTGAAGTGGGAGCAGTCCTGCGGAAAACGCACAGAAAGGGGTGAGCCGGATCGTGGAGGAACAGACCCCCGTGTCGGCGCCGGTAGAGGCCGCGTACAGCTACTGCGAGGCCATCACCGGGCAGCAGGCCCGTAATTTCGCCTATGGCATCCGGCTGCTGCCCGCCGACAAGCGGCAGGCCATGTCGGCGCTCTACGCGTTCTCGCGGCGCGTCGACGACATCGGCGACGGCACGCTGGAGCCCGGCGCCAAGCAGTCCAGGCTCGAAGACACCCGCGGCCTCCTCGGGCGGATCAGAAACGGCCGCGTCGAGGAGGACGACACCGACCCCGTCGCCGTCGCGCTCGCCGACGCGGCCCGCCGCTTCCCGCTCCCGCTCGGCGGCCTCGACGAACTGATCGACGGCGTCCTGATGGACGTCAAGGGCGAGACGTACGAGACATGGGACGACCTCAAGATCTACTGCCGGTGCGTCGCCGGAGCCATCGGCAGACTCTCGCTCGGGGTCTTCGGCACCGACCCCGCCGCACCGGGCGCCGAGCGCGCGTCCGAGTACGCCGACACCCTCGGCCTGGCGCTCCAACTGACCAACATCCTGCGTGACGTACGCGAGGACGCGAGCAACGGGCGGGTCTATCTGCCCGCCGACGATCTCGCCAAGTTCGGCTGCTCGGCCGGTTTCGACAGCGCCGCCCCTCCCGCCGGCTCCGACTTCACCGGGCTCGTCCACTTCGAGGTCAGACGCGCCCGCGCGCTGTTCGCCGAGGGCTACCGGCTGCTGCCCATGCTCGACCGGCGCAGCGGTGCCTGCGTCGCCGCCATGGCGGGCATCTACCGCCGGCTCCTCGACCGCATCGAGCGCGACCCCGAAGCCGTCCTGCGCGGCCGGGTCTCGCTGCCGGGCCGCGAGAAGGCGTACGTCGCGGTGCGTGGCCTCTCCGGACTCGACGCCAGGAGCATCTCCCGGCAGAGCGTCAGGAGGCGTCCGTGACGCCGCTGTCCCGCGCCGGCGGCGACGCCCGTGCGCCGCGATCAACCTTCCGGGTACCTGCCGCGTCCCTGACTGAGACAGTCAGGGGTGAGGGCGCATGACGACACCGGGCAGAACGGCGTCGCGCCACGCCGTCGTCGTCGGCGGCGGCATCGCCGGTGTCACCGCCGCACTCCAGCTCGCCGACGCCGGAGTGCGTGTCACGCTCGTCGAGGGCCGCCCGCGCCTCGGCGGACTCGCCTTCTCCTTCACCCGCGGCGAGTTGACCGTCGACAACGGCCAGCATGTGTATCTGCGCTGCTGCACCGCCTACCGCTGGTTCCTCGACCGTGTCGACGGCGCGGCCCTCGCCCCCCTGCAGGACCGGCTCGACGTACCCGTGCTGGACGTGGGACGCGACCGGCCGCGGGTCGGACGGCTGCGCCGCGACTCGCTGCCCGTGCCGCTGCACCTCGCCGGAGGGCTCGCGACCTACCCGCACCTCTCGTTCGCCGAGAAGGCCTCCGTAGGACGCGCCGCCCTCGCCCTCAAGGCGCTCGACCCGGCCGACCCCGCGCTCGACGGCATCGACTTCGCGACCTGGCTCGGCCGCCACGGCCAGTCGCCGCGCGCCGTCGAGGCCCTGTGGGACCTCGTCTGCGTCGCCACGCTCAACGTCCGCGCCGCGCAGGCCTCCATGGGGCTGGCCGCGATGGTCTTCAAGACCGGACTGCTCTCCGAGCGCGGCGCCGCCGACATCGGCTGGGCACGCGTGCCGCTCGGCGACGTGCACGACACGCTGGCCCGCAAGGCCCTCGACTCCGCGGGCGTACGCACCGAACTGCGCACCCGTGTCACGGCCGTGGCCCGGACCGAGGACGGGCGCTGGAGCGTCGACGTACCGGGCGAGAGCATCGAGGCGGACACGGTGATCCTCGCCGTACCGCAGCGCGAGACACACGCGCTGCTGCCCGACGGCGCGCTCGACCAACCGGGCCGGCTCCTGGACATCGGCACGTCGCCGATCCTCAACGTGCATGTCGTCTACGACCGCAAGGTGCTGCGCCGCCCCTTCTTCGCCGCGCTCGGCACCCCCGTCCAGTGGGTCTTCGACCGCACGGACGCCTCGGGTCTGAAGGACGGCCAGTACGTGGCGCTCTCGCAGTCGGCCGTGGCGGACGAGATCGACCTGCCCGTCGCGGAGCTGCGTGCCCGCTATCTGCCTGAGCTGAAACGTCTCCTCCCGGCCGCGAGAAGCGCCGAGGTGCGGGACTTCTTCGTCACGCGGGAGCGGACGGCGACGTTCGCCCCCACGCCCGGCGTGGGCCGGCTTCGCCCCGCCGCGCGCACCCGTGCGCCCGGCGTCTTTCTCGCCGGGGCGTGGACCGATACCGGCTGGCCCGCGACTATGGAAGGTGCGGTCCGCAGCGGTTTCAACGCGGCGGGTGCGGCCCTGTCCGAACTCGGCCGTACCCATCTGCATCCGCTGCGGGAGGCCGCATGAGGCCGGAGGCGGCCGTGACGGACACGGCGACGACGAGCGCGGCGGGGATGAGCGCGGCGAGGACGCGTACGGGACCCATGAGTACTGCAACAAGAGGAGAGACCGTGCCGACTGTGCCCCCGGCGAATCAGGCTGTCGACACCGCGGACGTCGTCGCGCTGCTGGAGCGCGGCCGTGCCCTGTCCGCCCCCGTGCTGCGGGCCGCCGTCGACCGGCTCGCGCCGCCGATGAACACCGTCGCCGCCTACCACTTCGGCTGGATCGACTCCAAGGGCCGGCCCGCCGACGGCGACGGCGGCAAGGCCCTGCGCCCCGCGCTCGCCCTGGTGTCGGCGGAGGCCGCCGGATCGGCGGCCGAGACCGGTGTCCCCGGCGCCGTCGCCGTGGAACTGGTGCACAACTTCTCGCTGTTGCACGACGACCTGATGGACGGCGACGAGCAGCGCCGCCACCGCGACACCGTCTGGAAGGTGCACGGCCCCGCCCAGGCGATCCTCGTCGGTGACGCGCTCTTCGCGCTCGCCAACGAGATCCTGCTGGAGATCGGCACCGCCGAGGCCGGCCGTGCCACCCGCAGGCTCACCACCGCCACCCGCAAACTGATCGACGGCCAGGCGCAGGACATCTCCTTCGAGCACCGCGAGCGGGTCACCGTCGAGGAGTGCCTGGAGATGGAGGGCAACAAGACGGGCGCGCTGCTCGCCTGCGCCGTCTCCATCGGCGCCGTCCTCGGCGGGGCCGACGACCGCACGGCCGACATCCTGGAGTCGTACGGCCACCACCTCGGCCTCGCCTTCCAGGCCGTTGACGACCTGCTCGGCATCTGGGGCGACCCCGGAGCCACCGGCAAGCAGACATGGAGCGATCTGCGCCAGCGCAAGAAGTCCCTGCCGGTCGTCGCCGCTCTCGCCGCGGGCGGTCCCGCGTCGGAACGGCTCGCCGAACTGCTGGCCGCCGACGCCAAGAGCAACGACTTCGCCAGCTTCTCGGAGGAGGAGTTCGCGACCAGGGCCGCACTCATCGAGGAGGCGGGCGGCCGGGAGTGGACCTCGCAGGAGGCCCGCAGGCAGCACACCGTCGCCATCGAGGCCCTGAGCGGCGTGGACATGCCCGAACGGGTCCGTGCGCAGCTCACCGCGCTCGCGGACTTCGTCGTCGTACGAAAGAGATGATCACCATCGCCAATCGCATATCCACGCTCACCGGAGGCTGACGGACCGTCAGCCTCCGTAGTCGCCGTTCGTCAGGGTCGTCATTTCCACTCGATCCGGCGGACGACGGAGACCCCAGCACAGCAGAGGACCAACTGCACGTAAGGGGAAGCCATGACAGCGACGACCGACGGAAGCACCGGGGCCGTGGGACCCCGTGCTGCCGCGGCGAGCGAACCGTCCGACACCACTCCCGTCGCGAGCGACATCGGAGAGGCCGCACGGCGTGCCACCGCACGATCCGTCGAGCATCTGCTCGGCCGTCAGGACGCCCAGGGCTGGTGGAAGGGCGATCTGGAGACCAACGTGACCATGGACGCCGAGGATCTGCTGCTCCGTCAGTTCCTCGGTGTGCAGGACGCGAAGACCACCGAGGCGGCCGGCCGGTTCATCCGGGGCGAGCAGCGCGCCGACGGGACCTGGGCCACCTTCTACGGCGGTCCCGGCGAACTCTCCACCACCATCGAGGGATACGTCGCGCTCCGCCTCGCCGGGGACAGACCCGACGACCCGCACATGGCGCGCGCCGCCGCCTGGATCAGGGAGCAGGGGGGCATCGCCGAAAGCCGGGTCTTCACCCGGATCTGGCTCGCGCTCTTCGGCTGGTGGAAGTGGGACGACCTGCCCGAGGTACCGCCCGAACTGATCTTCCTGCCCAAGTGGTTCCCGCTGAACATCTATTCGTTCGGCTGCTGGGCGCGGCAGACCATCGTGCCGCTCACGATCGTCTCGGCCCTGCGTCCCGTCCGTCCCGCGCCTTTCGCGCTCGACGAGCTGCACACGGATGCCAACCGTCCGAACCCTACCAAGCCCCTTGCGGCGGCGGCCAGTTGGGACGGAATCTTCCAGCGGATCGACAAGGCGCTGCACCTCTACCACAAGGTCGCGCCGCGCGTCGTACGCCGCACGGCGATGAACGCGGCGGCCCGCTGGATCGTCGAACGCCAGGAGAACGACGGCTGTTGGGGCGGCATCCAGCCCCCGGCCGTCTACTCGGTCATCGCCCTGCATCTGCTCGGTTACGACCTGAAGCACCCGGTGATGCGCGCCGGACTCGAATCGCTCGACCGCTTCGCCGTCTGGCGCGAGGACGGCGCGCGCATGATCGAGGCCTGTCAGTCCCCGGTGTGGGACACCTGTCTCGCCACGATCGCGCTGGCCGACGCCGGCGTGGGCGCGGACCATCCCGCGCTCCTCAAGGCGGCTGAGTGGATGCTGGACGAGCAGATCGTCCGCTCCGGCGACTGGGCCGTCCGCAGGCCCGGACTTCCGCCCGGCGGCTGGGCGTTCGAGTTCCACAACGACAACTACCCGGACATCGACGACACCGCCGAGGTCATCCTCGCCCTGCGCCGGGTGACCCACCCGGACACCGTGCGCATGGACAGGGCCGTCGAGCGCGGCGCGCGCTGGACCCTCGGCATGCAGTCGAAGAACGGCGCCTGGGGCGCCTTCGACGCCGACAACGTCAGCCCGTTCCCGAACCGCCTGCCGTTCTGCGACTTCGGCGAGGTCATCGACCCGCCGTCGGCCGACGTCACCGCGCACGTCGTGGAGATGCTGGCGTACGAGGGCCTGGCCCAGCACCCCCGCACCCGGCGCGGCATCGAGTGGCTGCTGGCCGAACAGGAGGCGGACGGCGCCTGGTTCGGCCGCTGGGGCGTCAACTACGTGTACGGGACCGGGTCCGTCGTACCGGCGCTCGTCGCCGCCGGGCTGCCCGTCGGCCATCCCGCCGTCCGCCGCGCGGTCCGCTGGGTCGAGTCCGTGCAGAACGACGACGGCGGCTGGGGCGAGGACCTGCGCTCGTACCGCGAGGAGAAGTGGATCGGGCACGGCGCCTCGACCGCCTCGCAGACCGCGTGGGCGCTGCTCGCGCTCCTCGCCGCCGGGCGCCACGACACACCGGCCGTCGAGCGCGGTGTCGCCTGGCTCGTGGCGGCCCAGCGGGAGGACGGCTCCTGGGACGAGCCGTACTTCACCGGCACCGGGTTCCCGTGGGACTTCTCCATCAACTACCACCTCTACCGGCAGGTGTTCCCGCTCACGGCGCTCGGCCGGTACGTCAACGGGGAGCCGCATCTGGATCGCGCCCCCGACCGCGCCGCGCTGCTCGGGGACGGCCGGGCGGGGAACGCCGAGGAGCGACGGCCCGACAGCCGGGCGGACAGCCGCAAGGGGGCCTGATGGACTCTCCCCCCGACAGAGCGGCCCCCGCCGAGGAATCCGACAGGGCGGGCGACCCGGCCGCCGCGCCGCTCGCCACCCCGCTGCTGATCGCCTGCGCCCTCGGCATCGAGCAGCTTGCCCTGCGCAGTGGCCTGCGGGGCGCTCTGCCGGGCCGGGACGACCGGACCGGCGACACCGGGCCCGTCACCGTGCTCCGTACGGGTATGGGCCCCAAGAACGCCGAGCGTGCGACGGCGCGTGCGCTCGGAACGGACCGGAACAGGGACGCGGCCGTCGTCGCGTCCGGATTCTGTGCCGGCCTGGTCCCCGGCATGCGGCCGGGGGACCTGATCGTCGCCGACGAGACCCGAGGTCCCCACGGCTCGTCCCCCTGCACGGGTACGGGGCTGCTCGTGGAGGCGCTGTCCCGTGCGCTGCCCGGACGTACGGTCCATACCGGCCCGCTGACCGGATCCGACCATGTGGTGCGCGGCCCCGAGAGGGCCGGGCTGCGCGCCACGGGAGCCGTCGCCGTGGACATGGAGTCCGCCGCCACGCTCCTCAGTGCTCTGAGCGCCGGGTCCGGCCCGGTTGCGGCCGTACGGGTGGTCGTGGACGCTCCAGAGCATGAGCTAGTCCGAATTGGCACAGTTCGCGGTGGAATATCAGCTTTCCGTGTCCTTCGTGCCGTCATTCCGGCTTTTCTTGAATGGCACCGTTCTTTGCTGCTCCCCAGGAGGTGAGCTAGATGGCCATGCCGCTCCGTCAGACCATCAGGGTCGGGACGTACCTCGTCGAACAGAAGCTCCGCAAGCGCGAGAAGTTCCCCCTCATCGTCGAGCTGGAACCCCTCTTCGCCTGCAATCTCGCGTGTGAGGGCTGCGGCAAGATCCAGCACCCGGCCGGGGTCCTGAAGCAGCGTATGCCCGTGGCGCAAGCGGTGGGGGCGGTGCTCGAATCCGGGGCGCCGATGGTCTCCATCGCCGGCGGCGAGCCGCTGATGCACCCTCAGATCGATGAGATCGTCCGGCAGTTGGTGGCGAAGAAGAAGTACGTCTTCCTCTGCACCAACGCGATGCTGATGCGTAAGAAGTTGGACAAGTTCACGCCGTCGCCGTACTTCGCGTTCGCCGTGCACATCGACGGCCTGCGCGAGCGGCACGACGAGTCCGTCGCCAAGGAAGGGGTCTTCGACGAGGCCGTGGAGGCGATGAAGGAGGCCAAGAAGCGCGGCTTCCGGGTCACCACCAACTCCACCTTCTTCAACACCGACACCCCGCAGACCATCATCGAGGTCCTGAACTACCTCAACGACGACCTGAAGGTCGACGAGATGATGATCTCGCCCGCCTACGCCTACGAGAAGGCACCCGACCAGGAGCACTTCCTGGGCGTCGAGCAGACGCGGGAGCTGTTCAAGAAGGCGTTCGCCGGCGGCAACAGGGGGCGCTGGCGCCTGAACCACTCACCGCTCTTCCTGGACTTCCTGGAAGGCAAGGCCGACTTCCCGTGCACGGCCTGGGCGATTCCCAACTACTCACTCTTCGGCTGGCAGCGCCCCTGCTATCTGATGAGCGACGGGTACGTCCCGACGTACAGGGAACTGATCGAGGAGACCGACTGGGACAAGTACGGCCGCGGCAAGGACCCGCGCTGCGCCAACTGCATGGCGCACTGCGGCTACGAGCCGACGGCCGTACTCGCCACCATGGGCTCCCTCAAGGAGTCGCTGCGCGCGGTTCGGGAGACGGTCTCCGGGAGCAAGTGACACCGGCGGCCCGTGACGTCATGGTCGCCTGAGGGACAGTGGCGCCCGTCGCCGCTGTCCCTCAGGTGACCTGACCGGTAGTCAGCGCCGCACTGACGCGCAAGGAGAACACGCAATGTCCGAGCAGGCGACGCCCGGCGCACCGGGCAAGGGGTTCGACCTCGCGAAGCTGCTGGCCGAACGGGGCGGTGAGCGCTACGAGTTGCACACCGCGCACCTGAACCACCAACTCCCGCGCATGCTGCGGACCATCGGCTTCGACAAGGTCTACGAGCGCGCCGAGGGCGCCTACTTCTGGGACGCCGAGGGCAACGACTACCTCGACATGCTCGCCGGGTTCGGCGTGATGGGGCTCGGCCGGCACCACCCCGTCGTACGCAAGGCCCTGCACGACGTCCTCGACGCCTCGCTCGCCGACCTCACCCGCTTCGACTGCCAGCCGCTGCCCGGCCTGCTCGCCGAGAGACTGCTCGCGCACAGCCCGCACCTGGACCGGGTCTTCTTCGGCAACAGCGGTACGGAAGCCGTGGAGACCGCGCTGAAGTTCGCCCGGTACGCCACCGGGAAGCCCAGGATTCTCTACTGCTCGCACGCTTTCCACGGCCTGACCACCGGCTCGCTCTCCGTCAACGGCGAGGACGGCTTCCGCGACGGCTTCGCGCCGCTGCTCCCCGACACCGCGCTCGAGATCGGTGATCTCGACGCGCTGGAGCGGGAGTTGAAGCGAGGCGACGTCGCCGGGTTCGTCGTCGAACCGATCCAGGGCAAGGGCGTGAACGCGACACCGCCCGGCTTCCTGCGGGCCGCACAGGAGTTGCTGCGTCGGCACAAGGCGCTGCTCATCGCCGACGAGGTGCAGAGCGGGCTCGGCAGGACCGGCGACTTCTACGCGTACCAGCACGAGGAAGGCGTCGAGCCGGACCTGGTGTGTGTGGCGAAGGCGCTCTCCGGCGGCTATGTGCCGGTCGGCGCGACCCTCGGCAGGGACTGGATCTTCAAGAAGGTCTACTCCTCGATGGACCGGGTGCTGGTCCACTCGGCCAGCTTCGGATCCAACGCGCAGGCGATGGCGGCGGGCCTGGCCGTCCTGTCGGTGATCGAGGACGAGCAGATCGTCGCCAACGCCCGCGCGACCGGTGATCTGCTGCGGTCGCGGCTGGCCGCGCTGGTCGACCGGTACGAGCTGCTGAGCGAGGTGCGCGGCCGGGGGCTGATGATCGGCATCGAATTCGGGCGGCCGACGTCGATCGGGCTGCGGAGCCGATGGGCGATGCTCCAGGCGGCCCGGAAGGGTCTCTTCGCGCAGATGGTCGTGGTGCCGCTGCTCCAGAAGCACCGCATCCTCACGCAGGTCTCGGGGGACCACCTCGAAGTGATCAAACTGATTCCGCCGCTGACCATCGGTGAACCGGAGGTCGACCGCTTCATGACGGCCTTCACGGCCGTGATGGACGACGCGCACAGCGGCGGCGGGCTGATGTGGGACTTCGGCAGAACCCTGGTGAAGCAGGCCATCGCCAACCGGTGAGCGGGGAAGGCGCCGATGTCGGTTTGCCTCTGAGGCAAGGAATTTGCCTCAGAGGAAAATCACTGGCGCAATGGAGCCATGAACCACCCCGCAGCAGCCTCTGAGCACACGAGCCCCGAGCCCCACGCCACCGACGCCACGGCGGACGACCTGCCGGACGTCGCCCCCCGGCTGCGAGAACTGCGGCACGGCCGGGGCCTCACATTGGAGGCCGCCGCCGGCCGGGCCGGGCTCTCCCCGGCCCACCTCTCCCGGCTGGAGACCGGGCGGCGCCAGCCCTCACTGCCGATGCTGCTCGGTCTGGCCCGCGTCTACGGTACGACGGTCTCCGAGCTGCTCGGCGAGGAGCCGCCCGAGCGCGATCCCGTCATCCGAGCCGCGCGGGCGGAACCCGTGGAGGCCGACGGCTGGATCTACCGCCAGGCGGGCAGCTCGTCCGGCCGCGCGATGCAGCCGCTGCGGGTGACGGTGCCGTACGGGGCGCAGGGCGACCTCGTCCGCGTCCATCCGGGGGAGGAGTGGATCCATGTCCTTCAGGGGCGGCTGCGGCTGGGCCTCGGGGACGCCGTCCATGTGCTCGATCCGGGGGACAGCGCCCACTTCGACTCGACGACACCGCACCGCCTCGCGGCGGCCGGTCCCGGCGGCACCGAGTTGCTGTTCGTACACACCCTGCTGACCAGCCCGGTCGCCGAGCTGTGCCTGCCGGGCGGGGCCCACCGCCGCTGAGACGGCGTCAGCTCCGACCAGAACACCTCCACCAGATCAGAGAGGCCTTCGCCGTGCCCGAGAACCCACCCGAGCAGCGCCAGGAGCCGTCGCCCGAGGCGTCGCCCGCCGAGTCGGTCATGGATGAGGAGAGCAACTTCCCGCGCGGCCTCGCCCTCCGGCTGTTCATCTACCTGGTGGCCGGCCACGCGGTCGCCGGGTTCCTCTGGCTGCTCTTCGAGGCGGGCGCCAAGTGAGCCCGCCAAGTGAGCCCTGGTAGTCCCTCGTAGGTCCTAGCCTTCGTCCACGAGACGTGCCCGCAGCCGCTCGCGCGCCTCGTCCGTCAGCCCCAAGCCGTCCGCGAGATAGCGGTCGACGCTGCCCCACGTCTCCTCCATCGTCGTGAACGCCGTTTCGAGGTACGCGGCGCGCGCGTCGAAAAGCGGGGCCAGCAACTCCAGGACCTCCGGCGAAGTCCCCTCGGGCGACGGGTCGCCGCGGCGCACCAGGTACCTGCGGTGCGGGTCGTTGGACTTCAGATAGTCGGCCTCGATCGCGTCCCGCTCCACGCCCACGGCAAGCAGCGACACCGCGATGGAGAGCCCCGCCCTGTCCTTGCCCGCCGCGCAGTGCATCAGGGCGGGCAGGCTCTCCTCGGCCAGCGCGTGCAGCACCTGCCGGTGCTCGGCGGTGCGGTCCAGGATGATCGAACGGTACGAAGCGGACATCCGGGCCACGCCCTTGCCGTCCGCGAGGATCGACCGCAGCTGATCGAGATCGCCGTGGCGGACCATCTTCCAGAACTCGGTCCCGTCGGCCGGGTCGGTGAGCGGAATGTTCACATTGCGTACGCCGACCAGCTCCACGTCCAGGCCGTCGAGCTTCTGGTCGGCCGCGTTGCGGAAGTCGAAGACCGTGTGCAGCCCCAGCGACGTCAGGAACGCCGTGTCCTCGGGGGTGGCGTGCGCGAGGTGGCCGCTGCGGAAGAGTCGTCCGTACCGTACGAGCCGCCCGTCGACGGTCGGCAGACCGCCCACGTCGCGGAAGTTCCGGACACCGGCCAGCTCGGGCTCGGCCGGCGGGACCTGCTGCGGCACGTCGTGCGTCACGTGGGCTCCTCCGCGTTTGCGGTCGGCGCTGGTCGCCGACGCTGTCGCTGTCGCGCTCCGACTTTACGACATGGGGTCTTGCGGAAATGACCTCACGAATAGGGCTTCTGTCCGTATTGGGTGATTGTGTATAACGTGCCCTGATCGCAGGGGGGATGGGGGTAGATCGTCCTCGGTTGGTGAGCCAGATCATATCCGTGACGGTGTGTGGCGGCGTCCGGAAGGGGAATTGGGACGGCGCACGGAATTCGAAGATCCGTAATCCACGCAGGGTGACCGCTCGAGGCGGCCGATATTCGAGGGTGGATTGCCGAGGAATACCAACGGCTTGTACCGGTCGGCCCACCCGGATTACGGTCACCGCAATCCGAGCGGATCGCCGAATCCTGCCGCCGTTCGGAATCCGCATCCACCCAGCACTCATCCATGTGTGGCAGGAGCGGGGGACCCAGGTAGAACGCCGGTCCGGATATCCGGACGGCTTGGGGTGAAGTCGCGTCTCCGCGCGGCCGGGCATCTCCAGCCCGAACCCGACAGCTCACCTCGTAGGCGCCGGAGAAGGAAATCGCCATGCCCGCAAAGGGTAAGCACCGCCGTCCGAGGACCAACCCGATCACGCGCGGAATTGTCGCCGCCGGAGCGGGTGGCGCGGTCATCGCCATTCCGCTCATCGGTGCCACAGGCGCCCACGCCGCCGAGCAGACCGCCGCCGCCCCGTCCGCCGCGCACGCCGCTTCCGCCGCGCAGACGGCCCAGCAGGCCGCCGCCGCCAAGACCGTGAAGACGTACTCAGTCACCGCGGGCGACTACCTCGCCAAGATCGCCGAGACGCAGAAGGTCAGCGGCGGCTGGCAGAAGCTGTACGAGGACAACCGCGAGGCCGTCGGTGACGACCCGTCGCTGATCCATCCGGGCCTGAAGCTCACCATCGGCGCCAAGGCCACGGCGGACTCCGAGGGCAAGGCCGAGGCCACCCCGAAGAAGAAGGCCGCGCCCAAGAAGAAGGCCGCTCCCGCGAAGCCCGCCCCGAAGGCCGACACCACGGCGAACCAGCCGGCGGCGCAGAGCAACAGCTCCGGCTACACCGCCCCCGTCGACGGAGCGACCACCACCACCGCCTACCGCGCGGCCGGCGGCAGCTGGGCCAGCGGCTACCACACCGGCGTGGACTTCGCGGCCTCGTCGGGCACCACCGTCAAGGCGGTCGGCCCCGGCACCGTCGTCTCGGCCGGCTGGGCCGGGTCGTACGGCAACGAGGTCGTCATCCAGCACGAGGACGGCCAGTACTCGCAGTACGCCCACCTCTCCTCGCTCAGCGTCTCGGCGGGCCAGAGTGTCGGCGGCGGCGACCAGATCGGCCTCTCCGGTTCCACCGGCAATTCCACCGGTCCGCACCTGCACTTCGAGATCCGCACCGGTCCGAGTTACGGCTCCGACGTCGACCCGCTGGCGTACCTGCGCGAGCACGGCGTTTCTCTCTGAGCCCTTCGCAATAGGTCGTGGGGGGGGCCCCCGCGGGCCGCCCCCCACCGGATGAGGAATGAAGGCGGGGGGCAATTTTGAACGGGGGGGCCCGGGACCAAAACCCGGCCACAAATTTAAGCGGTGGGGGGCCGC